>CAZULO010000007.1:0-35607 GCA_964621245.1 uncultured Flavobacterium sp. | reverse complement strand
AGGAGCGAATCAACCTATCACGACAAGGAATATTTTTTGAGAATAAATAATGACACTCAAGAAAATGATCAATATCAATTTCTCTTTTTTGATGATAGGATTACCACAAAAATGGAATATCCACTATCGGAAATTATAGCAAAGCAGCAAATCGTTGTTTATCTAGAAAACAAATTAGATGAACTAAAAACTAGTTATTCAAAAAATAAAGAAGAAAATTCTAATCTCAATTGGACTGCTTCAAAAATAGATTTTACAGAACTTATTTATGCACTACATCTGCAAAAAGCAATTAATAATGGTGAAGTTGAGTTAAAAGAAGTAGCTATACAGTTGTGTAAAACGTTCAATATTAACTACGATGACACTATTTATAGACATTATACTGATATTAAAAGAAGAAAATCGGAAACTAAAGCAAAATTCATAGAATCATTATCTAATAGCTTAAATAACAAAATATTACAAGAAGAATATTAACTAAAAGCCAAGTCACAGACTTGGCTTTTTTTAATAAATCGTTCACAAGTTGAATCACAACTTGTGAATTAAACTCTCCCAAAAGTAGTTGTTTTGAACCATAATAATTCAAACAATTTCAAAATGAACTTACATCCTAAGAAACTCTTTCCAGAACTGGAAAACATCGAACTTATTAACCATCAAATGGTAACTAAAAAAGATTTGCTAATCTTCGGAAATCTACTTTTAGAAGAATTAAAAAATTCAAAAACTATTGAAGAACAAACGCCACAATGGTTAAAATCTTCAGAAGTTCGCAAGCTCTTAAAAATCTCTCCAGGGACATTACAAAACTTACGAATTAATGGCACCCTAACTCCAAGTAAAATTGGTGGTATTCTCTATTACAAACATGACGATATTTTAAAAATGTTAAATGAATAAATATGGGAAATAGTCAAACCAATTGCAATGGCACTTGCGAAGTATGCGATTGTAAATTAATCAACAAATATTTCATACAAAGCTTGCGAAGTATCTTCTTCAATATAGGTCTATCCTGGAACGCAGTTCAAACCAACAAAATATTAACAACTTAAAATAAATATCCAATCATGAATTATATCAAACACCTAACCTCTTTCTTTGAGAAAGTTTCACAAGAACCCGACTTCAACCCAACGCATATCAGCTTATATATGGCGTTTTTTCAACACTGGAACTATAATCGCTTTCAGAATCCAATTTGCGCTTGTAGAAGTGAAATCATGCGAATTAGTAAAATTGGTTCGTTTGCTACCTATCACAAATGCATCAAAGATTTAGATGCAAAAGGTTACATAATTTACGAGCCATCTTATAATCCATTCAAAGGAAGTTTAGTTCATATTGTCGACCTAACGGTGGTGAAAAAAAGACAAAAAAAAGTAGCTGTAAGTAAAGCAAAAAATGAACAAGTTAATAAACAAGTTTCTGAACAGCATATTGAACCAACAAATAAACAAGCACTTCTTAAGCAATGTTCTTGTTCAGAACAAGAAGAAGAATTATATATAAACATTAATAAACATTATAAACATAATAAACATATTTATGGTCCACAAAAAAACGAAAATGAAAAAAATGAAAATTCAGATTTAAAAATTTCAAAAAATGAAGAAAAAAAGTTGCGCGAAAAAAAGAAGTTAGAAACCGAATTTAAAATTCCAGTTTTAGTAAATGTAATCGCATTTTTTCAAGAAAACAATCAATCACAAATCGAAGCCGAAAAGTTTTTCAACTATTTCGAAAGTAACGGATGGTTAGTGGGTGGAAAAACCAAAATGAAGAACTGGAAAGCTGCAGCAAAAAACTGGATGCTAAACAGCAGCAAATATGCAAAGCCAACAAACGCACCTCAACCAAATCATTTACACACCCTAAACGAAAAAAACTATGACGAGCCACTGTAAAAATTTCGCAGAAACGTTCGAGGTGATCAACAATGTTCGAAATTACAACTTCAACAAGTGCATTGAATTCCTGGAACACCAGGGGAAAATAAAATTCGGACAAACTTTTAAAATTTATCAATCAGATTTTCCAGTGATACATAAACTCTTAATCCATGCCATAAAAGACCAAAATACGGCTTCTAGTTTAAATTTAGATCTCAACAAAGGTATTTTGTTGTCTGGAAAAATTGGATGCGGGAAAACGTCTATAATGCAGTTGTTAAAACCTTTCATTCATCCAAAATTCGATTACAAAATAAAAACCTGCAGGGAAGTTTCTTTTGAATTTGCAAAAAATGGTTTTGAAGCTTTGCAGCCATACACTCAAAAAACATTCAAACAAATCCGATTAACTGGATTTTGTTTCGACGACTTCGGCGCCGAACAACAAATTAAACATTTCGGAAACGATTGCAATGTAATGGCAGAAATCTTAATCAGCCGCTACGAGCAATTCATAGAAAACAAAACAGTAACGCATTTAACCACAAATCTTTCTGCAACAGAAATCGAAAAACTCTACGGAAATCGTGTAAGGTCCAGAATGCGACAAATGTTTAATTTGATATCATTTAGCTCCGACACAATCGATAAAAGATAATTATGCTAAACATTTATGATCTCTTAAAATTTAAAAAAGTAAAATATTAGAAAACAAACAGTTACTATATTTTGATACGTTTTAATCATTTTTGTTTAACTTTTACGGATTTCCGTATTTCTAATTATAGTATTTTTTGTATCATTGTGTGTAATTTTGTAAAGAACTGTATAGTTCACAAATACATTAAATAAAAATCAAATACAATCCATTTCAATAATGTCAGACGAACAAAAAAAACTTCTAGAATCCCAACTTTGGGCAATAGCAAACATATTACGCGGTAAAATTTCAGCCAATCAATTCCAAGATTACATACTAGGTTTTATTTTTTACAAATACCTTTCAGAAAAGCTAGAAAGAAAAGCCAATGAATTCCTAAAAACAGATGGTATTCTTTTCAATGATATTGACGAAAACACTGAAGATGGAAAAGCAATTTTAGAAGCCCTTAAAGAAGCTTGTGTGGATGCACTAGGGTATTTCTTAAAACCAGCTGAACTTTTTTCAAACCTCGCTAAAAAAGGAAATGCTAAAGTAATTAACGAAGATGATGAAGAACAAATTCAAAGCACTTTCATTTTAGAAGATTTAGCCAACGTGTTAAACTCCATCGAAAAAAGTACAATGGGTTCAGAAAGTCAAGACGATTTTGACAATTTGTTCTACGACATAGATTTAAACTCAACTAAAATCGGAAGAACCACCAAAGACCGTAACGATGTTATAGTAAAAATCCTTACAGCTTTAGATGAAATTGATTTCGATTTAGAAAACACCGACGGTGATGTTTTAGGTGATGCCTACGAATATCTTATCGGAAAATTTGCAGAAGGTGCCGGACAAAAAGCAGGTGAATTCTACACACCTCAACAAGTATCTTCTATCCTGGCTAAAATTGTAACCACTCGCAAAAGCAAACTAAAATCAGTTTACGATCCAACGTGTGGTTCAGGATCGCTTTTACTTCGTGTTGCTCGTGAAGTGGAAGAAGTTGGTCATTTTTACGGACAAGAACAAAACCGTACTACATACAACTTAGCGCGAATGAACATGATTTTGCACGATGTCAATTATCATAAATTCGATATTAAAAACGAAGACACACTTGAAAAACCTCAGCATTTAGATTTTAAGTTTGATGCTATTGTAGCCAATCCACCATTTTCTGCCAAGTGGTCGGCCAATCCATTATTTGCTAACGACGACCGTTTTTCGCAATATGGCAAATTAGCACCAGCAACAAAAGCAGATTTCGCTTTCATTCAACACATGGTACATCAGTTAGACGATAACGGTATTATGGCATGTATTGCGCCTCATGGTATTTTATTCCGTGGTGCAGCTGAAGGTCATATTCGTAAGTATCTTATCGAAGAGCGTAACTACATAGATGCGGTTATAGGCTTACCCTCAAATTTATTCTACGGTACAAGTATTCCAACATGTATCCTAGTTTTAAAAAAATGTAAAGAAACTCCAGAGAATATTTTATTCATTGATGCAAGTAATGATTTTGAAAAAGTTAAAAATCAAAACGTATTACGTGAATTCGATATTGATAAAATTATTAGCACGTATCAAAACCGAGAAGTAATTGATAAATACTCAAGCATTGTAACCTTAGAAGAAATTAAAGCTAACGATTATAATTTAAATATTCCTCGTTATGTAAATACATTTGAAGAAGCTATTGAAATTGATATTGATGCTATTGCTGAGAAATTACAAGCTGTCGACAATAAAATGGCAGTAGTTGATAATACAATTGCATCATTTTGCAAGGAGTTAAATATTAAAACACCTTTTTAATATGGAAACAATACAACCAAAATTAAGATTCTCTGAATTTGAAGGAAATTGGCTTACAAAAAAATTAGATGAAATTTCTAATATTAATATGGGTCAATCGCCCAGTTCTACATCGTATAACACTGAAAAGGTTGGAATGCCATTAATTCAAGGGAATGCTGATATTAAGAATAGAATTTCTCTTCCAAGAAATTGGACAAGTGAGCCAACAAAAATATGTGAAATAGGAGATTTAATATTAACCGTAAGAGCTCCTGTTGGAGCAATTGCAAAATCAAATCATAAAGCTTGTATTGGTAGAGGTGTTTGTTCTATTAAAAACAAAGCAAATTCAAATATTAATTTTATATATCAATTTCTTTTAGATTTTGAAAATAAATGGAGTGCATTAGAGCAAGGCAGTACTTTTACAGCAGTAAGTGGTAATGAAATAAAGAATTTGCAATTAAATATTCCATCCATAGAAGAACAAACCCGCATAGCCAATTTCCTTTCTTCAGTAGATGAAAAAATAAACCTTTTAAAAGAAAAAAAAGAACTTTTAGAAGACTACAAAAAAGGCATCATGCAAAAAATCTTCAACCAAGAAATTAGGTTCAAAGATGATAATGACAATGATTTTGAAGATTGGAAGAAAAAGAGTTTAGGAGAAATAGGAAACACTTTCAATGGTTTAACAGGTAAAACTAAAGAAGATTTTGGAATTGGTAAACCTTACATTCAATACAAACAAATATTTGATAATTCAAAAATAAATATTAATGGTTGTCAATTAGTTGATATTAATGAAAAAGATAATCAAAATAAAGTTCAATACGGCGATGTTTTTTTTACTGTTTCTTCCGAAACTCAAAATGAAATAGGAACAGCATCAGTTCTATTAGATAATGTAAAAGAAATGTATTTAAATAGTTTTTGTTTTGGTTATCGTGCAAATTCTTTGAATGAATTAGTTCCAGAATTTTCAAGATATTTATTCAGAAGTGAATTGTTTAGAAATGATATAATTAAGTTAGCTCAGGGAAGTACAAGATATAATATGTCTAAAATTAGCTTAATGAAATTAAATGTATTGCTTCCACAAGAAATGGAACAAACCAAAATCGCCAATTTCCTTTCAGCAATTGATGAAAAAATAGAATTAGTTTCATTTCAAATACAAGAGACCCAAGAATACAAAAAAGGGTTATTACAACAAATGTTTGTTTAAAATAACTTTAAAAAAAATAACACTATATTAAAAATATTAAATTAAATGATTATAAATTTTGTAAATACAAATTATGTTGTAATTTTGCAGCAACAGTACACACCACGCGATAGGTTCTTAGTGATAAGAAAAACAGCGTCCCAGGGTGTGTCTTTTGCTTTTTACAAGTTTCGTTTACAATTACAAACTCGATGTATATCTAATTTTAATTAGGTTTACCTCGAGTTTTTTATTTTAATTACTATGTTTGAGAAAGAAGCATTTACTATAACAGCACAGATAGAACGCTTGCAAAATCGAGGGCTAATAATCACTCCTGAAGATAAAGCAGAACACTATTTGTCTCATATTAGTTATTATCGATTAGGTGAATATTGGCATTCTATGCAATCCGATAAGGTAAATCATGTATTTAAAGAAAATAGTAAATTTAAAGATGTAATTGCGCTTTATAATTTTGATGGTGAACTAAAAATATTATTATTTGATGTAATTGAAAAAATTGAAATTAGCCTTAGAACCAAACTCATTTATCATCTTTCTCACGAGATTGACCCATGGTGGTTTCAAAATTTCAACATATTTAATGATAGTAAAGAGTTAGTTAAAACGCTGGCAAATTTAGAAGAAGAATTAGCACGTACTAAAGAGCCAACAATAAAAAATCATTTTAAAAATCATAAAGACGATTTACGTTTTCCCCCAGCATGGAAATCATTAGAACAAACTAGTTTTGGTGCTTTATCAAAGTTGTATGGAAATTTAAAAAACACAATAAACTCTAAAGACACAATTGCACAAGATTATGGTGTAGTAAATCACACATTTTTACCAAGTTGGTTACAGTCAATTGCTCAAATTCGTAATTATTGTGCACATCATTCGCGTTTGTGGAATAAAAATTTACCAGGAACACCAAAGTTATTGCCAAATCCTCCATTTAATTGGATTTCAGATGTTCCGAAACAACATGAATTCCCAAAACTTTATATTCATCTTTGTTTAATGAAATATTTATTAGACAGAATACAACCGGAAAATAATTTTGGAAATAGAATAGAATACCTACTTAATAAATATCCAAATGTTGACCCAAATGCACTTGGGTTAAAATCAAATTGGCAGCACGAACCTTTATGGCAAAATACTAAATAATGACATCACAATCAGAATTAATATTAGAACAAAACTTAATCAGTCAATTAGCAGCTAATGGATATGATAAAGTTATTATTAAAGATGAATCAGAACTATTGGTAAATCTTAAAAAGCAATTAGAAAAACACAACAACAAAGTTTTTTCTGATAGTGATTTCAAGCAAATTCTAAACCACCTTTCCAAGTCAAACAACATCTTTGAAAAAGCCTTATTACTTCGTGATAAATTCGCTTTCAAAAATGATAATAACGAGTTAGTGTATGTTGAGTTCATCAATATGGACTTTTGGTGTCAAAACGAATACCAAGTTACCAATCAAATCACAGTTGAAGGTAATTACAAAAACCGTTACGATGTTACAATTTTAATCAATGGATTACCTTTAGTTCAAATCGAATTAAAGAAAACCGGCATTGAATTAAAAGAAGCTTATAATCAAATAAACCGTTATCAAAAACATTCTTTTTCAGCAAACACAGGATTGTTTAATTTTGTGCAATTGTTTGTAATTAGCAACGGAGTAAACACAAAATACTTCAGCAATTTCGGAAACAAAAAACCCGATTTCAAACAAACATTCTACTGGACAGACGACAACAACAAACGCATTTCTAAATTAGAAGATTTCGCAAACACATTCCTGGAGAAATGTCATTTATCAAAAATGATAACCAAGTATATTGTGCTGCATGATACGGATAAAATGTTAATGGTTCTAAGACCTTATCAATTCTTCGCAGTAGAAAGAATTATTGAAAAAGTAAAAAACAGCACTCACAACGGCTATATTTGGCACACTACAGGTTCAGGTAAAACTTTAACTTCGTTCAAAGCAAGTCAAATACTTTCACAATTACCAAAAGTAGATAAAGTTGTTTTCTGTGTAGACAGACAAGATTTAGATTACCAAACTGCCAAAGAGTTCAACGCTTTCAAACCCGATTGTATTGACCCAACCAATAATACTAAAAATTTAGTCAAGCAATTTAACGATACTAATAATAAGTTAATTGTAACTACTATTCAAAAGTTATATAATGCCATAACTCGCGAACACCATTTGAAAACAATGGACAATTTAAAAGATAAAAAGATAGTTTTTATTTTTGATGAATGTCACCGTAGTCAATTTGGCGACACACACAAACAAATTACACAGTATTTTACCAATTATCAAATGTTTGGTTTTACAGGAACGCCCATTTTTGTAGAAAACGCGTTGTCCAAAAACAAACAGAATCAAACTACTGCCAGTTTATTTGGTGATAAATTACACGAATATGTGATTACTGATGCCATAAAAGACGAAAATGTACTACGTTTTTCAGTTGAATACGTGGGTAAATACAGAGAAAAAGAAAATTCGCAAAACGAAATAGATATTGAAGTAGAAGCCATTGATGTACAAGAATTAATGGAAAGCAAAGAGCGTATTCAAAAAATTTCCAATTATATTATTGCTAATCATAATAGCAAAACAAAAGACAGAAAGTTTACCGCTATGTTCTGTGTAAGTAGTGTTGAGGTTTTAATCAAATACTACGATTATTTTTTACAATTAAAACAAGAAGGTAAGCATAATTTAAACATTGCAACTATTTTTAGTTTTGGAGCTAATGATGAAATGATTAGTGATGTTGAAGATATTGATACTAAAGAACTTAACGAAGTTGCCGAGCCGAGAGAGGATTATAGTTCTTATCACAAACGTGATAAATTAGAAACCTATATAGCAGACTATAATGTAACTTTTGGTACAAGATACCATACAAAAGATAGCGAAACATATTATAATTATTATAAAGACATTGCCAAACGAGTAAGAGCAAAAGAAATTGATATTTTGTTTGTTGTGAATATGTTTTTAACTGGTTTTGATAGTAAAACCTTAAATACATTATATGTAGACAAAAATTTAAAATATCACGGATTAATTCAAGCCTATTCCAGAACTAATAGAATTTTAGGAGAAGAAAAATCGCAAGGAAATATTGTTGTTTTCAGAAACCTAAAGAAAAATACAGATGATGCCATTGCTTTATTTTCGGATAAGAATGCGAAGGAAATAATCATATTGCAACCTTATGAAAGTTATGTTGCCAATTTTAATGAAGCTTATGAAAAGTTAATTGAAATAGTACCTACTTATGAAGCTGTTGATGATTTATATTCTGAAACTGATGAATTAGAATTTGTAAAAGCTTTTAGAGAAATTATTCGATTAAAAAATATTATTTCTTCGTTTGTCGATTTCAAGTTTGAGGATATTGCGATGCAAGAACAAGAATTTGAAAATTACAAATCAAAATATTTAGATTTATCCGATAAAGGAAAAAAAGAAAAAACATCCATATTAAATGAAGTTGATTTTGAATTAGAATTAATTCATCGTGATGATATTACTATAACTTATATTTTAGGCTTATTAGCTAAACTAAAAGCAGCAACTCCAGAAGAAAAGGAACGCAAACAAAAAGAAATATTAGACATACTTGCTGGTGAAGTAAAATTAAGAAGCAAACGCGAATTAATTGAACAGTTTATTACAGAGAATTTACCTTTTATAGAAGATGAATCTATTGAAGAAAGTTATACTACCTTTTTAGAAGAAAAGAAAAGAATTGCTTTTAACGATTTTGTACAACAAGAAAATTTAAATGCAGATAAACTAAAAAAATTGACAGAGGATTATTTATTTACACAACGTACACCAAAAAAAGAAGAAGTACTTTCTGTATTAGAAAATCAACCATCAATAATGCAAAGAGCTTCAATCGGTGATATTATTTTAAACAAGTTCATGAACTTCATAAACACCTTTTTTAACGATTAATAAAATAATATTCTATTATGAGCAAAATATACCAAGGAGATTCAACAATGTCAAGTAAAATAATTTTCACTTTCGATGGGAAATATATTTATCAAGGAGATTCAACAATGTCAAATAAAAGATTGTATACTTGGGATGGCAAATATATCTATCAAGGAGATTCTACAATGTCAAATAAAAGAATATTTACTTGGGATGGTAAACATCTATACCAAGGAGATTCTACGATGTCAAATAAAAGATTGTATACTTGGGATGGTAAACACATTTACCAAGGAGATAGTACAATGTCAAGTAAAATCATGTATACTTTTGATGGAAAAAAACTTTATCAAGGTAATAGTACGATGTCAAGTAAAACAATGTTTACGTTTGAAGGTATTATTTCAACTGCAGTAATGATTGCAATTCTTTCATAACAAATGGAATCAACTAAATCTATACTAAGTCTTTTAAGTCAAGTTGATACTATTGCAAAGCATAGTGAAGAACTATCAAAGTTAAATGGAGAAAATTTCAATATTTTTTCAATCCTTGGTTTAGAATCAAATGAAAACAGAACTCATTCTAACTTTATTGCAGCTTTATTAAATCCAAAAGGATCTCATGGATTATCTAACGTGTTTTTAGATTTATTTATTAAACATATTAATTTTATTAATCCAGATTTTGAAACTTTATCAGCTTCAGTAATTGTAGAAAATTTTATTGGTTTTATTGATTTTGAAAACAAAACTGGTGGAAGAATTGATATTGATATAATTGCACAAAATGGTTTCTCAATTGTAATAGAAAATAAAATTTATGCAGGTGATCAATTTGCTCAAATAGAAAGATACAAAAACTACAAAAAAGCAAACTGTGAAGTTTATTATTTAACATTAGAAGGTAGCGAACCATCAAATGAAAGTAAAGGAAACCTTAATTCTGGTATAGACTTTCATTGTATCTCTTATAAAGAAAATATTGTAAATTGGTTAGAAGATTGTATTAAAGAAGCAACTCAACAGCCAATACTCAGAGAAACAATAAAACAATATATCATTCTTATCAAGAAACTTACTGGACAATTAACAAATCACAAAATGGAAAAAGATATTTTAAAATTAATACAATCAAATTTTGAAAGTGCTAACCTGATTAAAAATAATTTTGACAAAGCTAAATTTGAAATTTGTGATATTGTTAGAAACGAATTCATAACAAGAATAAATCATAAGTATTCTAATATGTTCTCAGTTGAATATAACCCTAACATTGAAGCAAAAAACGCATATGTTTGGTTAAGATTAATTGAATATCCAAACTCAAGTACCGTAATTGGATTAGAACCGTTTAGTGGCATTGGAGGGTTAGGTTCTAAATTATTTATAGGCTTTTTAGATTTTGAAGAAAACAACAAAAGTTTTTATTCAAATTACTCAGAAGTTCAACATGATGGTTGGTGGAGAGGAAGAACTTTTTTTCAAGAATTTGAAGGATTAGAAGTGAATTTAAGTAATTACAATTTGTTAGGTTTAATTACAAATTCTCAAGATAAATTTGATTTGTTTATTGAACATGTTTGGAAACAAGTCATAAAATTTATTGATGATAATTTATATATTTTGAAAGATGTATGTTTGAAAGAAAGTCAACAATTATTGAATACAGTTAACAATATATAATTTACACAGAATACCAATAATTAGTAGATATCTTGATGGAACAAAATAAAAGTTACCTAATAAATGCAATTGAAGAAAACTCAAAAGTCAGTTTAATTAAATATTTTTCAATAGAAATTTGGAATAGACTCGGATTTATTTATAAACATAATAAATACTTAAATAAAAAAGCAAAATATAATGAGGTAACAATAACTCAGTCAATTATTTATGAAATATTTAAGGTTAATTTTGATCACGAAAAAACTTTATTAAAAATTGAAGAATCTCTTGATGAAAGTAGTAATGGTGCTGATATTTTGATAGTGCGAGAGTTTAGTAAAGGCTATCTCTCATTCCCATTTCAAGCTAAATTACTAACAACTCACAAAAGAGGTAATAATGGAACTTATAAGCATTTTGTTCATAGCAATAATGGAGGTCAAAACCAACAAATAGATTTATTAATATCAAGTGCTAAAACAAATTTTAAATCTCATTTAGCTTTTTATTTATTTTACAATTATTTAGAGAAATATACAACAACAGATACTAAAAATTCATATTATGGTTTATCTTTTTGTTCAGCAAACTTTATAAAAGATAATCTAAGTATTAAAAATTTTCGATTCTCTGAATTACATCCAACTAATGCAAAACCATTCTTTAAATTTTTTATAGATTCAAATGATGATGATAATGGTATTGATAATTCTTTAGATCCTGAAGGTCCAATCGATAATAAATCATCATATAGTGATGTAATTAATTTTTTTGAGAGTTTTGGAGAAACAATTAATGAAGATGATATAATAAATAATTTGCATTTTCAAAGTGCAGAAGAACTAAACAAAAATGATAATTGGAATGTTATGGGTAGCAATTTATCAGAGTTTTCAGAAAGAAAAAAAATCTATAGTGATGAAGATTATTTTAAACCTAAGTTTAGAATAATTATCAGCCCTAAAAGTGATGTTGGTACAAACTATGAAAGTTTAAGTGATACAATAAAAGATGGCGGCGGCACTTCAAAAGAATTACCAAGCGTAGAAAATTTAAAAGGGTTAGAAGAAATATTAAAAGAAGAAAACGAATTGGTTTATTGATAAAAATTTGAAGAAAACTAATTAGATTCAATTATTAAAATTTAAATTTTAAAACACGTAATTCCCGAATTCCGTAAAAACCTTTTTTAATTATTAAAAAAAATAAATTATGAGTGTACAACAATTTGAAAAAAATAAAATAGTAGCACCATTTTTAGGTGAGCCATTAATTCATATTGTTGGACAGGATCCTTTAGGACTTTTAAATACAGGTGGTAAAACTTTTGATTTAGTACTACCAGGATTAAACAATGTAACTGACCGTATTAGATATTACTCTTTTTACTGTTGGTTTTTTCATTGTTATGCAAAGTACATCAGCAAACCAAGTAAGAAAGAACAGTTTGACCATTTGCGAAGAGCAGAATTCATTTTATCATTATTAGCAGCTAAAACTGGAGTTCAAGGCATTGGAGGTATAACCAAAGCTTTAGAACTATACAACACATCACAAAATGCATTTGATTTAACAATCGGTACAGGCGAAGAAAAACAAACCAAGGACGGAACCTATTGGAAAAACCCAAGAGGTATTTTTGGACAAAATTATGTAAGTTCATTAAAGCAGCTTAATCTAATTCGGGAGTATGATATCAATAGTGAATTTTTTATAAGAACAGAATTTGATATTGAAAATAAAATATCAGGGTATCAACTAGCAATAGCATTTGAAGAAAATTTAGGATCAGAAATAGCTCAATTATTTGTTGAGATAATGAAGAAAGGAATTATTACCCAATCAGAAATTGATAAACTTATTGAACCTTTCAATATGCTTAAAATTCCAACAAATACAACAGAGCATAATTTGATTTGGCAATTAATAACAAGTAATGATGAGCCAAAACAAGAAAATTCAAATTTATTCAGAAAACGTACTATTCAATTAGTATTAGAAAAAGTAAAAAAATATGATGATGCTTTTTTTGATTATAGATTAACTTTTGATGCCTACCATTCTAAAGGGTTAATTGATAATGAAATAGACGAAACATTTTCACTTTGGTACTTTTATCAGTTAGAGCAATTCTGGCATATGGCGTGTACAGGTTCATTATCAATATTTTTGAAAATTCTAAATAAAGAGAGTAATGGTAATTGGGTTGAAGAAGAAATACTAATTAATAATATTGCAAATCAAGTTGAAGAGTTCTTGATAAAAGAAAAATTTATTGATAAAAATCAAACGTTCAAAGAACTAAAAATTATTGATTTATCGGAGGAAGAAGTAGTTGAAGAAGCAAAAAAAAACAATGACAACTTTGAAAAAATTGGTTATAATATAATCTTGGTTAAAAAGTTGATATTTAACAATAAAAGCGAACTTGAAAGACTTGTACGACATACAAAAATCTATGATTTAAATTCAAATAGTAGTTTCCTTTCTTCAATAATTGCAATGCAAAATAATGAAGAACTATCAATAACAGATTTTGTAAAATATTATTTAAAAAAACATGTAATTATTAGACATCAATGGGTTTCACTAAAGAAAATGAATAACACACAATCAACTGAAAAATTTATTCGTGAAGATGGGTTAATTCGTTTTATAGATGATGTAGATTATGCTTATTCTTCTCCAAGATTGAATACATTGATTGATTTTTTAAGGGATATGCAGCTGATAAATGAGGATAAAAAAGACTTAACAAATATTGGTCTAAAACTTTTTAATTCGCTTTAATTATGATTGATAGACATAACGTTTTAGACTTATTAGGTGGTGATAAAAGAAAATACCATAGCTGTATATTAACTTGTTTCTCATTCGATTTTATATTTTTTGAACAAAGAGTATTACCAAAATTAAGACAAGCAGGAATAACAAATGTCAATATTTATGTAGATGCTTTCCAATTTGAAAAGCAAATAAATAGTTTTGTGGGTAGTGAATTATTGGATAACAAAGCGGGTTATAGTATAACGCCAATCAAAATGATTGGAGCATTTCACCCGAAAGTATTTTTAGCAGTAGGTAAAACAAAAGGATTTTTAGCAATAGGCTCTGGCAATCTTACAAGTTCCGGTTTGAGTTCTAACGAAGAAATTTGGGGAAGTTTTCATTTTACGGAAACAGATAAAATAACAGAACCTTTTTTTAAGGAAACAGTAAACTATTTAAAGAAATTAGAAGCTTTTGTATTTGGAACCAACCTATTAAAATTAAATTGGATAAAAGAAAATTCAAATTGGTTCAGTAATTTATTAGACAATGATAATAGTACTAAAACAGTTGTAAATAAAGACGAAACTTTCGAAATGCTATTTACCTATCAAGAAGAAAGTATTTATAAATCAATAGTTGATAAATTACCAAAGAAACCAAAATTCATAAAAATATTATCGCCATATTACAATACTAATGGTTCATTTTTAGATAAATTACTAAAAGATATCCAACCAGATAAAGTTCACTGTATTGTTGATCCTTTGTACGGTTCTGTTCCATATAAATATGAAAACAATCATAAAATTGAGTTTTCAGATTGGACTAATTTGAAAAGAGATGAAAAGTATCGTAGCAACAGGTTACACGCTAAAGCAATTCAATTTGAATATGAAAATGAAACCTATTTTCTATTTGGCAGTGCCAATGCAACCAACGAAGCCTTTGGTAGTAATACAAGTAATTCAATAAATGCAGAAGTTACAATTCTTACACACAACAAAAAACCAAAAGATTATTTCAAAGAATTGGGTATTAATTTTCCAAAAAAAGGAAATTATTTAATCCAAGATTATGATTTCATAGGTCAAATTGCATCTAATGAAAACGAAAAATTTAAATATTCAGTTTTCATAAATAATGTTGAAATCGATGGCAATGAAATAACTTTGTATGTTGAAAGTAAACTCGATACAAAAGTAAATATTTGCATTGAAGATGCTAATGGTCTAAATATTTTCAGTCAATATATTGATTGTTTGAATGAAAAAACTATCATAAATATTGAAAACTTAAATCTTATAAAACCATTCAGATTAGCCGTATTTAATATTTCGGAAAGAATGTCTAATTATGCTTTAATTCATCAAAAAGCATTTCTATTAAATACCAATCCCGATGCTAGGATTGCACATTTCAACTCATTATTAAATTCTGACTTCTTTGGTGATTTTGAATTAGAAGAATTGATTGATTTTATTTCTTTAAAATCTGATTTCACTGAAAACAAGAATTTAAAATACGTACAGAACAATAAAAAAGAGGAAGAAGATAGTGAAGAAGTTGAAGCAATATCAGAAGAAGAGTTCAATAAAAACAGTGCCAATTTTATTGGTAACGAAAGCTTTAATAATTATACAACCTCTAGGATAGAGGAGTTTCTTAATAGTTTAAATTTTGAAGCAAATTCAGCAGATGATGTTTCCGAAAGTATAGAAGAGGCTGCTTTAATAGCTGGAGTAGATGGTTTAGACGATGAAGACAAAAGTATTTCAAGTAGAAGAATAGATGTTCCATTTGAAACAGGTTTAAGAATTGGATATAAAATTGAAAAAACAATTGAAAAAATTACAAAATCATTATATCCTCAAAAAGCTAATCATTTAAAAATAATAAAAATTCCAGAAGCAAACAGTTTAGCTACTTTACATCAATTGAATGCATTATTAATTGGATTTCACATTGTTTTAAAGAAAAGAAGCGAAAGCTATTTTGAAAATAGATCATTATTAAAATTACAATATTCAGATATCAATGCTTTGTACACTACTGAAAAACAATTTTTAATTGAAAAACTTGAAAAACAGAGTGGTAATCTTAAAAATGAAGTCAGTTATACAATCAATGAAAATAAGGTTAAGGCGCTCAAAGAATATGTAATAAACAAACCAGCTATTAAAATTAAATATGTTGACGAAACAGCAAGCCAAACACTTACGCATTCCTATTTTTCTCCGAGATTTTGGAGTAATGAGAGCAATCACCTTTGTATAAATGATTTTCTAAAAGATGGTTTAGGTTCTTACTTATTAATGCTTACAAAACACGTTGAAATAAAAGACGAAAAAGAACACTCTGTATGGATTGAGAAAAAAAGAAGATTAAAATTATTAAGTATTACTACTATTTTAAATTACAATTGGACCACAATTCATCAAGATACTAGACAATTATTACTCTTAAATATTTTCCATTATCTAGGTAATGATGAAAACATAGAAAAACTTGAAAAGGATTTAGAAAATTACATTGAAAAATTGAACCTTAACACATATGTGAAACGTGATAGTTTTATATATGTTATTGAATTGTATAAGAAGTATTTGAATTGGATAAATCAATATAATTCTGATGTTAAAGTATTAAAGAAAGAGCTGAATCGAATGAGTGAAAATTCAATAATTTTTAATAAATCCTTTGGATTTGCAAAAGTGATTAATTATTACAATGATAAATCAGTTAATCTCGAAACTCCTTTAGGTATATATGATGATAAGAAAAATGTTTTTGGATTTGTAAATGAATTTATTGGTATTTACCCAGCATTTTTTAATTAATATTTACAATGAAAAAACTATTATTATTCCTAGTTCCAGTCTTAAGTTTTTCATAAACACTTTCAGGAAAAGTTATTACTTTAAAAGATAGAGATACTGATACAGTTGTAGTTTTAGATAGCCAAAACAACCAAACCACGTTGAGGTTAGCTGAAGTAGATTGTTCCAAAAAAACCTGTTCCTTCTCCCTATGCTTGGCACAAGTTTTTAATTATATTTAAAAACATTATTAGTGTCGATTACAATTCAAAAAGTAAAATCAAATAAGTTGCTTATAGCAATTGATTAAAAACAAAACCGTAACAAATTTAGCCACAAATTTATCAGCTTCTGAAATAGAAATAATATATGGTAATCGTTTAAGGTTCAGAATAAGACAAATGTTTAACGTAATTTTATTTGAGACTAATTGTGTAGATTACGTTATGTGTATTTTATAAAACAGCTAAATTTATTTAAGATTTTTAAATTTTTTTTACGGTTTTCCGTAAAATAAATAATTTATAAAGTAATAGTTTTGAAAATATAAAACTTGTTTAAAAATTGAATAGGTTATTTGTAAGAAAAATGTTAGATTAGCATTTTATAAAATACCATTAAAATACATTTAATGAAAAGAATTTCTCTTATTTCTAATTCCAGTATTCAATATCATAAATTTGAATCTGAAATCAATTTAGATTTTGCCAAAAACAATAAAGTTTATTTCCATCAACCTTTTGATTCTAATATTTTAGATTTCACACTTGATCCTTTATTCAAAGTTTCAATTGAAGGAAATGAAATGTTTTACAGGAAGCAGGAATTAATAGATCGTGATTTTATTGTAAATAATAAATTGAAAGACGACGTTGATTTAAGTAAATGTCAAGAAATAGTTGATTTTTATGAAACTAATAATCTTAAAAAAGCATTAAAACATTTTAAGAAAAAATGGATTCCATTGCCATATTTTAAGGATAATTCTATCAATAAAGATGTGTTGTATCCTACAGATTGGGTAAGATTATATATTGATTGTGATGACCAATATAACAAAGTAAATTTAGTTTTAGCAATTGACACAGCATTAGCTAAAAATGAGTTTGATAAAACAGGACCTCAGTTAAGTTTAAATCCAGAGGAGAATATTTTTAAATTACATACAAATGAAATTAATATTAGTAATTTTTTATTCAACACAAACACTTCAACTTCGTGGATAGAAAATTATTTAGCAGATGCCTATTATGGTAAAAATGAAGAATTACGTTATGATCAACCAATAAAACAATATATCTCTCATTATATTTTACTAATAAAATGGATTGATAGTTTAAAAGAAACGCCCGAATTACAATTATTTACAGATGATACAAAAAAAATCCCAGTAGATTTAGTAATTGATATTGGTAATTCAGCTACTTGTGCTTTGCTTTTCGAAAATCAAAATGATGATAATTTTACATTTGAAAAAGTAAAAAAATTAATTATTCAAGATTATTCAAATCCTCAAGCAGAGTACAATCAACCATTTCCAATGAATTTGGTTTTTTGTGAGTCTAAATTCGGGACCATGAATAAGGAAAAATACCACAATAGTAAATTTACTGTTCCAAGTTTTGTTAGGATTGGTTTTGAAGCAGAACATTTCATCAATAATGCAAACCTAAATCTAAATCTTGGATACGAATTAAAAACTCACAATTCAAGCCCAAAACGCTATTTATGGGATAAAAATCCGGCTGATAAAGAATGGGAATTTTATCCAACAGATTTTAATAAAATCAAAAAAGTATATTTAAGTGGTATATCAGAGCAGTTAAAAATTGATGGTGCTTTAACAAATGGCGATGTATTTGGTTCTAAGTCTTTATTTTCAAGAAATTCATTAATGAAATTCGTGTTTTTAGAAGTGCTAATTCATGCGTATGTTCAAATTAATTCTTATAAGTTTAGAGAAGAACATGCAAATATGACTATTCCAAGAACTTTAAAAAGAATCACAATTTCTTGTCCTACGGGAATGATTCAATACGAGCAAATTGCATTAAGAGAAGCTGCAGAAGACGCTTGTAAATTATTAAACAATTATGTAAAGTATTATTTTGATTCATCAGAAAATAAATTTTGGTTCGAAATGCCAGAAATAATACCGTCTATAAAAGACATAGCTAAAAAACTTCCTGATTTAGAAGAAAGAAAAGACTGGATTTATGACGAAGCTACAAGTTGTCAACTAGTTTTTATTTATAGCTTATTATCTAAAAAACTTCAAGGAAACAATTATGTTATAGACAATTATTTATTTAAGAATAAAGATAAAATAACAATTGGTTCAATAGACATTGGTGCAGGAACCACCGATGTAATGATTAATAATTATTCATTAAATAACGAACATAAAACTATAAACATAAAACCAGATCCACTGTATTGGGATAGCTTCAAATTGGCTGGAGATGATTTATTAAAAGAAATTATTCAACAAATAATAATTGAAGGTAATATCAATTCAGATTCAGACATAGGTTGTTCAGGTGTTATTGAAAATTTTGCAAAAGAAAAAGGAATTGAAAAAGTTTCCGAAAAATTAAATGGTTTTTTTGGTCAAGATTCCAATAATTTTGGTTTTGTTGCTAAGATGATGCGTAAAGCATTTATTCATCAAGTTGCCATACCTATTGCTATTTATTATTTAAATAATGCGAACAAGAATGTAGGAGATATAGTGTCATTTGAACAAATAATTGGAAAAGAATTTAAAAACAAAGAACTCATCATATATTTTGAAAAACATTTCGGTTTTAACTTTTTAGAAATAAAATGGAAAATTAGTCCACAAAAAATTAATGCTATTGCAGGTTCTGTTTTTGATAGTTTAATTAAACAACTTTGTTTGGTTTTAAATCAATATGAATGTGATTATATTGTTCTTTCTGGTAAACCGTGTTCACTAAATAGTATGGAAGAATTATTTCTAAAATACTTAGCAATTTCTCCAAACAACTTAGTCAATTTAAATAAATATTGGATAGGGAAGTGGTTTCCATTCTCAGACAATAGAGGCTTTGTAGAAGATCCAAAAACAATGGTAAGTGTAGGTGCGATTATTGCTTTAATGTCTGGAAAACTTAGTAAGATTAATGATTTAAAATTAGATACTGAAATCATCAAACAGAAAATAGTTTCAACGGCAGATTATATTGTAAAAAGAAATCATAACATTAAGGAAATTATTCTCTCACCAACCAAAAATGAAAATACTATTTTAGTTAGTAGTTTACCTTTTCAATTTGGGTATTCTAAATTTATTTCTAAAAATTACCCAGTTTCAGATTTATATAATATAAGTATTGACAATGCGGAGATTAGTAAAACAATTAAAACTCGTTATCCTAATAAAGACATCGCCTTTTACGAAGAACAAATTAATATTGAAAAAAACAAAATTAATCAAAATTTACCATTGAAAATAACACTATCTAGAGATTTGGAAGAATCAAAAGAACAATTAATAATTGAAAGTGTGGAAGACAATGAAGGGAATGATAAATCAAATAAATATTTCAAGTTAAATTACCAAACTTTAGATAACGAAAACGGGTATTGGTTAGATACTTGTGAGTTTATATTAAATGCCAGATAATTATGAAACATTATTCAGAACAAAATATAGCAGCGTTAAAAGAAAATATTAATTTTAATAGTATTAAGTTGAATGAAACCATTAAATGGGTAGAAAACAATTTAAAGTACGAGGAAAAACATGAACTTGTTTTAAAATTAAAAAATACGTTAAATACGTTTAAAAAAGTAGAAATCAATATTGATTCAAAGCCAGTTATTGCAGTTTTTGGTGGAAGTCAGGTAGGGAAATCATATTTAATTAAAAATTTATTAAGCCGAAAAGATCAGCCATTTGTTATTAAAAATAATGGCATTGAATATGATTTTCTTAAAGACATTAATCCAATAGGTAAAGGAACAGAGAGTACAGGAGTAGTAACTCGATTTACAGTTAATAATGAAGTCAAATTTGAAGAATTTCCAATTAAAGTCAAATTGATTTCTGCAAAAGATATTTTGATTATAGTTTTAGACTCTTTCTTTCTAGACTTAAAAAAAATTACCTCATTTGATAAAAGTAAAGAGTTAGATACACTTATAAAGATTTTTGAATCAAATTACACAAACTCAAAACAGAATATACTTACTGAATTTGATATTTTAGAAATTAAAGAATATTTTGAAAATCATTTAAGCAAGCATACTATTTTATTTGAAGGATTAAAAGAATCCAGATTTTTTGAGCGTATTGGAAAAATTATTGATGGTTTTGAATACCAGGAATGGAAATCTCTCTTTGAAGTTTTATGGAATAAAAATGAACACCTTTCAACTCTTTTTTCTGAATTAATTTCAGATTTAAAAGTATTAAATTTTGATACTGTTGCATATTTAAAATTTAAAGAAGTTCTGAGCCGTGAAGGCGGAGTTTTAGATGTTACACGTTTAAAGGAACTTTATACTAGCGAAAACTCTACAACTGTAAAAAAAGAAAATGGGGAAGAAATTAAAATTAAAATATCTTCAATAACAGCTCTAACTGCCGAACTTGTTTTCTCAATTCCTAGTGAACTAACAGATAGTAAAGAGTTTTTAAAAAATTCTGATTTATTAGATTTCCCTGGAGCAAGAAGCCGATTAGCAATAGAAATGGAAGATATAAATACTGATATTATTCCTGATATGTTGCTAAGAGGAAAAGTATCTTATCTATTCAACAAATATTCTGATGATTTTAATATCAACAACTTATTGTTTTGTATTAATGATTTGAAAAACGAAGTGAATGAAATTCCTTCATTACTGTTCAATTGGATTGATAAAAACATAGGAGGTAATGCCTATGATAGAAATAATGCTCTTAAAGATGCAAATATTCCTCCCTTATTTATTGTTTTAACATTTTTCAACAGACATCTAGAGTTTGATGCAACTCACGATTTAGGTTATGCTGATAATATTCAAAAATTAGATTATAGATGGGATACAAGATTCAATCGTTTTTTTCAAAATGAAATTGTAACACAAACCAAAGACTGGCATATTGATTGGACCAAAGATCAAAAAAAATTCAAAAACTTTTATTTACTGAGAGATTTTAAATTTTCTAAAGATTCATTTGAAGGGTTTGAAGAAGTTGGATATGAAGTTAAAGTAAGAGATGAAAGAATTTCTTTTTTAGATAAATTAAAAGAGTCTTTTTTAAATTTCAATTTTGTCCAAAATCATTTTGAGTCACCTTTAAAATCATGGGAAACAGCTGCAAATATTAATAATGATGGCTCAGATTTAATAATAGATAACTTAGCTCAGGTTTCAAATAATGTAACTAAAACAAACCATTATATAAATAAAATAAACAACCTAATTGTTGAAATTAAGGATGAACTAAAAAAACACTTACATACAGATGATTTATCTATTGTAAGAGCTAATAACATGAAAAGTTTAAGTGATATACAATTATCATTTAATTCATTAATAGCAAAAGATTTAAATGCTTTTAATTTATTTATTAAACAAATTTCCCTTCAACCGGTTGAAATTTATAATTTACTAAATGAAAACATTGTAGTAAATGTTAATGAGAAAAATTTAGATACATTTGATCAAAGTAATATATTATTATCGCAATATCCTGAATTAAGAAATGCTAATTCTTACGAGGAAGTATTAGATATTTTAAAACAAAATTTAGGGCTTTCATCAAATGATGATGTTGAAACATTATTATCAAATAAAGGTATTCAAAAAGAAAATCTATTTTCAAAAAAAGAAACAAAATCAAAAGCTCAATATTATACAGAATTAGTATTAAATTATTGGTTTTCTAAAATAGGTAAATCTTCATCTTTAGAATATTTTATTACAAATGGAATCAGTCAAAACGGCTTAGATTTTTTTATAAATCATTTGTCTAAAATTATTAAAAGCAGAGGGTTAAAAGAAAAATTAGAACGTATTCTAAATGATGTAGTTTCTGAAACAAATACAAATCGCGGAATGGAAGAATTTCTAGCAGAAACATTCTCACTGGTTATAAATGAATTTGTTTTTAATTTTGATGTAAACTATTTCACTAAAGAAGAATTAGTAGAAATCGAAAGTTTAATTACAAATAATAACTTTAAATTTTATAACAAAACAAAGGATATAAATCAAAAATCAATTCAAGATTTATTTGAAATCAATTCAGATGAATTATCAAATGGAAACAAAATTATTTTAGACAAATACAATAAATGGATTGAATTTTTTAGAATTTCATTAATAGTAAATTGTGGGTTTGTAAATTATGATGAAGCTTCAAATAATCAATTGAAATTATTGATTGATAATTATAATGAATTCAAATTAAATTAACGGTTTTATGAACAAATTTCATCAAATTCCAACGGATACTTTTGTGCCAATATCACATGACAATAGTTATTTGTTTAATCATTATGATAAGATAGCTAATTTTTTGGCATTTAATCTTGAAAAAAATTATAAGAACATACTAGCAAAGCCTGTTCAGAATGGATACATGTTTGATTGGTTTTCTATCTATGATAACTTAATAAGTAATAATGATAAAAATAAAGAAGAATCCGAAAATGAATTACTAAAATATTGGGAGTTTATAGAGGTTATTAATGCTAAAATAAATCAACTTTCTAATTCTAATGATGAAAATAATAAAAATTGGGCAAAACTTTTAACTAAAGTTTTCAATCAAAAAGATAATTTTATTTTTTCAAATGGAAATAATATTTGCATAGTTTGGGGATGGAAATTCAATAATAATGAAATTTACAAACCTAATTTAACAAAAAGAGAAAATATTATTGCACCTGAAATTCAACCTTCAGAGAAACATCAGGCTACTAATATTGAAAGTGAAGAACAAGAGCCTACATTGGAAGGAAATCCAGAAGATGATAGTTTTTCTAATGACCAAGTTGATGAAATAATAGAGGAGGAAATTATAAAAGATTCTAGCTTTTTAGAATTTCTGAAATGGTTTGCTTCTAAATATTGGTGGTTGCTATGGCTTTTAACATCATTAATAGCACTGGTGTTTTTTATTAAAACATTTGCATTTAAAGTAAACTAAACATGAGAGATTTTTTTTATAAATATTGGTGGTTATATTATTTATTATTTTTTATTTTAATTGGGTTATTAATTTATGCACTACTTTGGAGTCCAGATTTAAGCAGATATAACAGTACAATTAATGATTTAAACAACAAATTAGAAGATTGTAGAAATAAGCAAATTATCGACACAGTGAGTGTAGTAGAAGATTCTACTAGTACTGAAGTAGATAATACAATTAATTGTGACGCAACAGTTAATTCAGGTGGTCAAGGAGAAACTAAAACACAACATGAATTAGGAAATAAAAGTGGTACAGTTTTGATAGAATACGATATGAAATCACTTCCAGATGAAATCACTATTTTATATGATAATAAAGTAGTTGCCTCTTCTAAAGGTCTTGTTAGTGGGACTAATTCAATTAGTTTTAATTATAAAGCCTCTGCCGGAAAGCCAACATCATGTGTAGTTATTATTTCTGCACCTTATGATCTTACAGAATGGGGATATTTGCTAAACTGTCCACAATAAAAATTTGCATATGAAATCAATAAAATATCCATTTCGTTATTATGCATTACTATTGCTAATGTTGTTATTGTCAATATTAGTATGGCTACTTTTTTTTAAGTTAATACCAGTAAATAATTTAGAAATAAAGTCAGGTGGAAATAACAAATATCTTACAGAAAAACAATATTGGAAACAAGAATATTTGCCAGAACATGTAGCTGAAATTATTCCCATTGATACAACTAAAATTATAAATGACACTTTAAATAATAGAAGAATTGTTTCTAATTTGGTAAATATTGCAATCAAGAACTCATCTAATTCTATTGCTAAATTCGCAAATGAATTGAAACAAAAGTATCCTTCAGATGAATATAAAATAGTATATATTGATAGTGTTGTAAATAGGTTACAAGTACAATTACCTAAAGAGCAAAGAATTAATTTTAAATCAGAAATTAAATCAAAATTAAATCAATACAAGTTATTAGTGTGGGACGAAACTTTATTTGATTATGTAAAAACATTTAATGACCCAAAATTAAAAGATAATAACGCGAACTGGTATTTAAAAGAAATAAATATCGATAAAGCTTGGGAAGAAACAACAGGAGATAAAAATATTATTATTGCAATAATTGATAATGGGTTTGACCTAAATCATCCAGAATTAAAAGGCAAAGCAATTAAACCTTATAATGTTATAGACAAATCAAGTAATGTAAGTCCAAGTAAGGTAAATCATGGTACTCACGTAGCATCAACAATTGTAGCTAATGGAAATAACAATCAAGGACTATTGGGTATTTGTCCAGACTGTTCATTTATGCCAATTAAAGTACAAGACCAAAATGGAAACATGTCAAATACCTATATTATAGATGCTATTCTTTACGCAATTAAAAATAAGGCGGACGTAGTTAACTTATCTCTTGGCATGCAAATTCCGATTGGAGTTAGCATACCGTTAGAACAACAAAAAGAATATATTAATTCAAGTGCAAAAGATGAAGAAGAATTTTGGAATGATTTGTTTAACTTTGCTAACGAAAAAAATGTCACTTGCGTTTTAGCTGCTGGTAATAGTAATATCATGACCGGTTTCGATCCTTTTCAAAGAGTTAATTCAACTATTAAAGTTGGAGCTATTGATAAAAGTAGAAACAAAGCCTCTTTCTCTAATTTTGGAAATAATACAACAATTTATGCTCCTGGTACAAATATCTATGGAGCTAAGCCAGGAAATAGTTATGAAATATTGCAAGGTACTAGTATGGCAGCTCCTATTGTGTCAGGTTTTGTTGGTTTAATCAAATCTAAAAATAAAAACATCTCCAATCAAGAAATAATAAAAATGTTAGATAAGAACTCAATTAACAAAAATAATTTTAAAATAATTGATATAAAGTCTGTATTAAATTAAAAGTATAGAAAAGTAATAAATATTTAATTTAAGTAATGAAACAACAAAAATTTTTATTCGTTGACCTTGTGTCATCTATCTTCTTATTAGTAATTCTAATAGGTAATTTCATGGGGTTATTATACATTTTAGAAGGTAATTATATACTTAGTTTTTTAGCGAGTGTGTTTTTAACAATCTGCTACTTTTTTATAGTAATACTTTTGAAAAATAATAAAGAAGCAATGTATAAGAGTAATTTTATGCATGGTTCGATTTTGTTTTGGATAATATTTTTGGTGCTTACATTTTCAAGCTACACTTTAATGTCTCATTTTATTAATATAGAATACAACTGTAAAGATAAAATTAAGAAGGAAGCAGCTTATAAATTGAGTTTAGTTGACAGTTTAAAAAAGACATATATAGATAGGTCTAAAAATGATATATTAGATTTTGAAGCTCAAATGAAAACAAAACTGTCACAATATATTACAACCAAAAAAAGTTCTTTAAAAAATGAGTTATTACAAAGTCCTTATAGAATTGAAAACACAGTACTTGATAACCCAAATTATATAAATATTCAAGAAGTTGCTGCAGCTAAAATAATGCCTTACCAATTAAAGATTGAAAAAAATAAAAAAAATATTGAAAAGACAATAGAATTAAATAATAAAAAATACCAGAGTATTTTTAATAATTGGAAAAGATTAAGCCTAGTTGATTCTTATAATAATTTAAATAAATACGTTGATGACAATTTAAATGTAATTAATGGATATATTGAAGAATTACCTTTAAATAAATCAAAGATTGAACTTTCAATAAATAAAAAACAATTACCCTTAAATAGTCCTTCAGAACTTAGTAAAACATTTAAGCCAAATGTTATGATTCCGGCTTTAGTAATACTTTTTACACACTTGTTCATCCTTATACCTTTTTTAGCTTTTAATGTAAGGGCTTATGAAAACACAAAATCTAATAACACAGGAACTATAGAATTATAAAATTATGGACCAACATAAAAAAAATAACATTTTGCTAAATTGTAATAATTTAGATATTCATCAATTAATTGCAATTGTAAAATCAGGAGAAATAACAATTGACGAATTTTCACAATCAGGTTTATCAAATAATTTAGTAGGACAAATTGTAGCTTCTTTTAAAACAATTGAAACTGAGAAAAACTCTTCAAATGAAAAAGAAGAGTTGTTTAAAAAAATAAAGAAGAATAAAATTTCTGCGGATGATATTTTATCTCAAATCAATTCCAAAAAAATATCTTTTGATGATTTAGAGGACGAGGGTGTGAGTGCAAAGGTTATAGCTTCTTTAAAATACTATAATAGTGCAAATAGAGTTACTATATTTAAAAATATAGATCAACTACCAGTAATGGAAGAAGGCAGAACTGACTTGTATTTTGTAGGAGTTCCAGGTTCTGGAAAATCTACAATGTTAGCAGGTTTACTTAATACAGCAAATAAAAAAGGAATTTTGCTTCCTGATACTTATAATAATGATGGTAGTAGATATCAAACTCAATTAATTCAAGATTTATCTAGAGGAGTACTTCCACCAGCTACAGCTTCTGGTTCTTATAATTATGTTGCTTTAAGTTTAAAAGATGATAATGATAAAAATCATCCTTTTAATATTGTTGAAGTTCCAGGTGAGAATTATATAAATATGTTTAATAATGGTGATGTTCAACAATTCTTAAACTATATAAACAACAAGAATAAAAAAATATTAGTATTTGTTATTGATTCTTTGGCTCATGACAGTGGTTATGTAGATTCAAAAAACTCAGATGATCAATCTTTAGTTTATGTTAACATATTGAATATGTTTGCAAAAAATGGAGTACTTGAAGATACGGATGCAATATATTTGGTATCTAATAAATTCGACGCCATTAAAAATTCAAGATATGCTTCAGATAATCGTAACGATAATGAAATAGCACTCGATTTTCTTCAAGAAGAATTTAAAAGTTTAATTAATAATTGTAAAGATTCAAAAAATCAGTCTAAAAATAAATTTAAAATTAAAGTATTACCCTATTCAATTGGAAGTGTGAAATATGAATCTATTATTGATGATTTTAATATGGATTATTCTTTAAAAATAATTAATGAAATACTAGCAGATTCATTTGTAATTAAAGGTGGTGGTTGGACTAAAATGTTTAAATTATAATAGTATGAATAGTAATCATTTAGCAATTCTTATTCAAGAAACTACTTCTGGCTCTAATTTGCAATATTTGTCTGATTTTTTGAAAGAAAACCAAAAAGAAGTAGAAGAAACAAACAAAGATGAAAGAATTGTTTCTACACAAATTTCAAACAAATCAGATGTATTTACTTTTCAGACTAGTAAAAATTTTATTGTCTATTCACTTGTAAATACAAATCTAACAGATGCGTTCGGACGTTCGGGATATTCTGTAATTAGACTATATTCACCTAAAAACACAACAATAAAAAACTTTGAAGAAGTTTTATATGGAATACAAAAAAAATATAATGACTTTTCAAATAATAATAATTTAAACAATCAAGACTATTCAGATATTTTAAGTAAAGCTATTACTCAAAATTCGGAAACAGATTTTATTGTAAACGTTTCTAAAGAAGAGCATTATCATTATTTTGGAAATGTAGAATCATTAGATCATTTTTTAGACTCAAAAGCACTATTTAGAACAAAAAAATTATATGCTTTTAATAAAGAATTGGCAAAACCTGAAACCGTTGCAGAACAACTAGGATTAAAGCCTTTTGGGAAATTAAATGCAGCTTCTAAAAAAGTAGAAATTCAAGATGATTTCACCTTATTACAAACAATTAAAATCAATGAGGATGAGATAGAATTTAATCCTTATAAAAATAAACATACAATACTTTGTTCAAATGAAGATAAAGTATATTATAAAAGCAGAGATAATAAACAATTTAAAGAAATTTTTTCAAATTCCATTTCTATTGATAAAGTAATCAAACATGATTATAATTCAACAACAAGAGGAGCACAAAAAAAGGAAAACTTTTTGGATGAATATGGTTTTTATTTAGGTTTGGTTGTGCTTCTAAGTTTAATTGTAGCCATAGGTTGGTTTTTCCTTAAAGATAGTTTCAATCCGGAAATAGATAACAATACAACAATACAACAAACTGTAGTAGATACTATAAAAACTAATGAAAAACTAATTGACAAAAAAACACTGCAATTAGGTCAAGATAATGAAATAGTTTTTGTTGACACTACCTACAAACATTTGAAATTCAAGTTTGATGGGGGTAAATGGTCTTTTAAAAATGTAAATACATCAACAGGTTATGTTGATTTATATAATGAAACTATAGATGAAATTATTAAAATTCACAGTTTACCTTTTCAAAAAACAGTTTTAATTACTGAATTGGAAGGACTTTCTAAAGGCAAAAAAGTTGAAAATAAACCAATAGAAGAAAAGCCTGTAGTAAAGACAACAGAAAAAAACAAGGTAGATGAAACTAAGAAAAAAAAACCAGTAGTTTCCAAGCCTAAACCAATTACAACTGCAACTTCTGAAACAACATCAATTAAAAAGAAAGTTTAAATTAATTTAAATGAAATGAAAGATAATAATTTTAAAATATTAGGTATAATAATTTTACTTGGCGCATTAATCATAGGAGGATTAATGTTTGTAGAAAACTCTGATGTAGACAGTAATGTAATTGTAGATGAAAAAGCAAATACAAATTATAAAGAATTAGAAAACAAAATTTTAGCATTAAAAAATAATAATTTTGATCCTAGTTCGTATAATACAATAGCTACTGAAATTAATTCATCATCAGAAAGAGAATTAATTACACTTTCTGCAAAAACAAATCTGATGACTAATTTATCACAAGTTTATACCGATTTAGTGCTTAGTAGATGTGAGTTTTATTTGACTAATAATATTGGAGACAGTACCGAAATTAATAAATGGTTGCAACAATTAGAAAGTATTACATCTAAAAATAGTAAAATTGATTTTTATAGAACTCAAATAAAATCTATGAACTATTATCTTACGGAATTACCAAATAAAATAGATAACTTCATTGATTCAGGAATTTATAATTTTAATGAAGATACATATAAAAATTATAAAGCAGAACTTCAATCTTTTCCTAAACTTAACACCAAATATAAAAACAATAAAAAATTAAGTTATATTAAAAGTGATTATACAACTAAATTAGAAAATTTCTACAGTCAATATTATTCTGAAGGTGAACCAGAAGAAGATTATTAAACAAAAAAATGAAAAAAAATGAAAAAGTTAATATTGTTATTTTTATTAAGTACGATGCAAATTTTTGCACAAGATTATTCAAAGAATAGTGCAAAGGAATTATTAAATATTATTAAATCTAAAGATTCTGAAATAGCTAAATTGCAAAAAAATAGCTCAGAAATAAAATCTATAAATGAGAAATCAGTCATAAATATAAAAAATGAAAAAGATTCTTTGTTTACTATTTTGAATAATGTGAATGAAATCTTTTTATTAGATATTTTTATTGAGAAGTACAATGAGAAATATTTTTTAGAAACAGATTTATTAGAAGATAAAACCGAGAAAATTAAAAATTCACGGATATTAATTTCTAGTATTAAAGCAACGTCTAAAGATCAAAACACGAAAGAACTTTGTCAAAAAGCTTTAGATTTTGAAACCAATTATAGTTTGTTATATGACATAAAAAAAACAGTTTTTGCTAATAAATACAATAAAGAGGGAGTGGATTTGGCTATAAAAAACATAGAAGCTTTGCCAAGTTTAATGGAAAATTCTAAATTAAATATTTCTAAAAAAAACATTGTTGATTTATTAAAAAACTATGCTTTTAATACTTGTGAATTAAGAAAAAATTTAGTGAAATATAAAAAAGCTAGTGACCAAAATGCAATTCAAAATAATTATAAAAAGTTAGAAACTGATTCGCGTTTTTCTAGTTATGCCTATTTAATAAATGTAATTAGAGAAATGAAAAAAAATGTAAACTCTTTTTCAGATGATTTAGATATTGATTGTGAACCATTTAAAGAAGCAGAACCTCAACCAATCAAACAATAATTTTTATGAAAATGAATTTTTCAAAATTTGTAATTAACTTTTTTGTAATATTTTTATTTGTTTCACAATTTAGTTGGGCTCAAACTAAAACAAATGATGATTTATATATAGAAGCTGTTGATGATTTTAAATATGGAAATTTTAGTAATGCTAAAGCTTCTATTTACAAAATAAGAAAAAACAGTAAAACATTACCTCTCAAAGTAAAGATACTAGAATTAAGAATAAACTATGAAATTTTAAAATTAGACCCTTTATCCGATTTTGATATAATTATTGAATCAAAAAAAACAGCAAAAGAGTTAATCAATAAACCTTCCAAAAATAAAGATACAAATGAAGAGGTTAAAGAAATAAATAACTTTTTAAATACATTACCTAAGACCAAAACAGAATTTGATTTTGAAATTAAAACTTTAAAAGAAAGAGAAGAAAGAGCCAGAATTGAAGCTGAAAAGCAGAAAAAAATTCAAGAAGAAAAAAGAATTCAAGAAGAAATAGATAGAAAAGCTAAAAAAGAAGAGGATGCAAGAAAGTATGAAGAATGGAGAATAAAAGAAATTGAAAATTCAAAAATAAGAGAAGAACAACGAATAAAAGATTTAGCCTACCAAAAGAAGATAGACGAACAAAATCAACAAAGAATAAAAGAACAACAAACTGTAGATGAAAAACGACAAAACGAATATGCATCAAATAGTTCTAAAGAATATAAAAAACAACTATTAAAAACACAATCATTTTCAAGTTTAGTATTGGAAGGTGGTGAAATTGCACATTATGGCTTAGCCTATGAAACAGGAGGTGGTAAAAATTTTATTGGTTTAAAAATTGGTATTAGGTCTACAATAGCTAACACTGCAGATATAATGTCTGGAAAAATAATTAAAAATAAGAATGAAATAGAAATAGGACCAAATTTTAAAATTTTCAGACGCTTTATTATTAATACTTGTGTGGGGTATGGTTATTTTGACTACTTAAACAGAAATGATTTTGGAGGAACTCCAACAGTTGAAAAACAAACATATATCTCAGGAAGCACTGGTTTTACTTTTAGATTATCTCGTGTAATTGGATTAACTGGAGGTTTGTCATTTATCGATGTAGATAAAGATTTTTACAAACCAGAATATAAAATTGGAATTGCTTTTAATCTTAAAGGGAAGTATAAAAATTAAATAATTCAAAAATGAAAAAATATATAACTTTTATAATATTTAGCGCTATAACGTTACTTTTTGTCAATTGTGATTTTGAAAAAGAATTTAATTATAATCAAAACCCAGTTGCAGTAGAAACAATTGATTATCAAAATATTAATCCAGTTTCCACTAAAGTTACCGGTAAATTAAATTCAGATCAAGGTAACCCAATACTGCAAAAAGGGATATGTTATAGTTTAAATGAAAATCCTACAATACAGGATTTAAAAGTGTTATCACCTGATACAAATAATGGTTTATTTGAAATTATTATTACAAATTTATTGCCAAACACAGTATATTATGTTAGGGCTTTTGCAACTAATAATATAGGTACCGCTTATGGTAGTAGTATTAAAATTACAACAAATCCCGCAAGTCTTCCAACTGTTGCTACAACTACATCTATTACAAGTATTTCTTATAATACTGCTGTAAGTGGTGGTTCAATATCAAATGATGGCTATGCTTTTATCACAAGTAAGGGAGTTTGTTGGAGCAATACCAATACAATGCCAACAATTTCAAATAGTAAAACAGTAAGCGGTACTGGAACAAGTTCTTTTACAAGTTCATTGACAAGTTTGTTATCTGGTACAATATATTACGTAAGAGCTTATGCAACAAATAGTGTAGGTACTTCTTATGGTCCAGTTAGAACCTTCACAACTTTAACGGCTACTATTCCAACAGGTATTACAACAATTAGTGCTTCTTCTATAAATCAAACAACAGCTACAAGCGGTGGTAGTATTACAACTAATGGAGGTTCAGCAATAACTCAAAAAGGAATATGTTGGAGTAATACAAATTCATCTCCAACTATTTCAAATAGTAACACTAATAATGGAACCGGAAATACTTCATATTCAAGTTCACTAACTGGTTTATTACCTAATACAACTTATTATGTAAGAGCATATGCTCAAAACGGAATTGGAGTCGGTTATGGTAATACTATTACTTTTACAACATTACCAAATTTAACAGTTGGTCAAACTTATCAAGGCGGTATTATTGCTTACATTTTAGTATCTGGAGATTCAGGTTATATTGCTGGTCAAGTACATGGATTAATTGCTACAACATCAAATCAAAGTACAGGAGCACAATGGGGTTGTTCAGGAACGTCAATTTCAGGTACTAGCACAGCTTTAGGAACTGGTTTAGCAAATACAACAGCAATAGTTGGAGGTTGTTCAACGTCTACAATAGCTGCAGCAATTTGTAATAATTTATCTTTTGGAGGATATTCTGATTGGTATTTGCCTAGTAGAGAAGAATTGAATAAACTTTATTTGAATAGAACAGCAATAGGTGGTTTTAGTGGTGTACCATATTGGAGTTCTTCTCAAAACAGTTCTACCACTGCATTTAGTATCAATTTTAATACAGGAATAGTTACTACTACAAGTACAAAAACAACTGCAATGTATGTTAGAGCAATAAGAAAATTTTAAAAATTAAAAATTAAAAATATGAAAAAATCTATTTTACTACTTATTTTAGCATTAAGCCAAATTTCTTGCAATTACTTTAAAAGTGATTTCAATATGGACTTAGTCCCTTATTCTCAAAAAGATAAATACGGGTACTTTGATATGGATGGAAAAATCATAATCAATCCTCAATTTGCATTTGCAACTCCCTTCAATGATGATTTAGCGCTAGTAAAAACTACAGGTGATAATGGTAAATTTGGTTATATAAACAAAGAAGGAAAATTCGTTATAAATGCCGAATATATTAGTGCAACTATATTTAGTGAAAATAAAGCGATTGTTGTTAAAGAAAATGGTGCTCCTACTGCAATTAATAAAAGTGGTAAGGTTTTATTTAGTTTAAATGATGTTGATAAATTATGCGTTTTTAAAGATGATTTAGCTGCTTTTTCAATAGTTGATAGCACTGATACGAAATGGGGATTTGTTGATGATGAAGGTAAAAAAGTTATAAACGCTCAATTTTCCGAAGTAAAAAACTTTAAAGATGGTAAATGTGCAGTTAAAAATAATGATGGCAAATGGGGTTATATAGATAAAGAAGGTAAAATAATTGTTAATTATCAATTTGATTATGCAAATGATTTTATTGACGGTAAAGCTGTTGTCTTATTAGATGATAAAGCAGGTGTAATTGATAATGATGGTAAGTATATTATTAATCCTCAATTTCAATCTATAGAAATTGATGATGAGAATTATTTAATATCTCAAGATGATAAATATGGGTGGTGTGATTCTGAAGGGAAAATAATAATCAATCCTCAATTTGATCAAGCTTCATTATTTAACACAAATGATAATGCAAGTGTTAAAAGTGGGGAAAATTATGGATACATAGACAAAGATGGAAAATTTACAATTAACCCTCAATTCCAATTAGCATTAAATTTTGTTGATGATAAGGCTCTAGTAATGTCTGGTGATAAATATGGGATTATTGATAAAGATGGAAAATATTTAGTAAATCCTCAGTTTGAGGGAATTCCTTATGATGTTTTGATACAAACATATTTTAACGGTAGATATAATACACAAGTTTTTTCAAAAGTAGAAACTGATTATTTAGATGTTAACTCAATATTGAAAGTTGTAAATATTAATAACCCTGAGAATTTAAGCTTTAATGATAATTTTCAAACAATACTAAATAAGGTTAAAAAAAATGTTAACGATTTTAGTACATTTAGCGATATCCATTCAATTTTTGAAGAAAAGAAAATTAATAATGAAGTAAGTTATAATTTTGCAGTAATGGGTAAATTGAAAGATTATGACTCGTATTCTTATGGTTATATTGTAACTAAAGAAAAACCTACTGGGTTTTTATATGGGATTAGTTTATCTGGTAAAGCTTCTGGGAAATCTGAAATACTTCAAAAAGCATTTGAAAAAAAACTTAGTGGATATAGTTTAATGAAGAAAGGATATATAGACAATGTTTACACAAGTGTTTATAAAAACGAGAAAAACATCATTGTAACAAATAGTAAAAATACTAGTCAAGTATTGTTTTATATTTTAAATCACAACTACGACATTTCTTACTATTTAGATAAAATTACCGAAAAACAAAATCAAGTAAGTAGTTATGAATCAAATCATATCGAAGATAATACTTCTTATGATTCATACGATGTAGATTCATCAGCAGCTGTTGTAGATTCATCAGCTGCAGTATACTATGATGAATAATTAATTATTTCAATATTAAAACAAATATTTTTCAATGTAAAATTTGAAATTAAAAACTCAAATAATTATAATTTTAAAGCCCAAACATCTGTTTGGGCTTTTTTTAAATACACTGCTATTTATTTTATAATGCAAAATTTACAAAAAATATTCTACTTCAAAAGAATTGGCCACTTTTCAAGAAAATGCCAAGCAAA
>CAZULO010000006.1:19886-36082 GCA_964621245.1 uncultured Flavobacterium sp. | reverse complement strand
ATTAATGGCGAACCACCAACCATTTTAATTAAATCGTCTGTATCTAAAGGAGAATTTGCAAAACCAGTAGTTGGAATATCTACCCCATGATTTAACAACAATTGTAAAGAGAATAATTTATCTCTTGATTGTGTAATTGCCGCAGCATTATTTAACGCAAAAACTTTTAAAGCTTCAAACTGACGGGTTAATGCACAGCCGTAATACGTCATACTTGGACGAATACGAGGAATTATAGCATCAAAATCACTAAGTACCAAACCACCACGATAATGAATCTCGGGGTTGGAAGCACTCAATTTCATGTAACAATATTTTAGATTTAAAAAATGCATTTCATGTCCACGCATTTCTCCTGCTTCAATAATTCTTCGGTTACTGTATAATTCTGGATTACTCGCTAAAAGTCCAATTTTTAAACCTTTTTTACTAGGTTCGTTGTAATAATATTCTTTTAAGCTTTCTGTAGAGGGTTGCCCCAATTCGAATTTTTTTTCTGGATCGACAATTAATCGTCCCACCATGGCTTCACGTCCTAATAACATTCTGAAACCCATAGAATCTCTGTTAGTAAGCGTGACTTCAACTTGCCAATTGTGGCTTCCTAATTCTACTTCCGTTCGAATAACATATCTTTTTTCTCTAGTTCCATTAGAACTTTTAACAATACGTTGATCTATTAATTGGGCTTCACAATGAATAATAGATTTAGAGTTGTTTTGTATCGGATTGATATCAAACTTCAACCATTCTGAACCATTTCTATCAAAAATCTTAATATTGATAGCATGTAAAGCAGAAGTTTTAGCTCCCGAATCTACACGTGCTTTAATTGCTGGAATTCCTAATTGTGGAAACGAGCACCATTCTTCGCTACCAATTAACGTTTTATCTTGCATAGTTTGAAATTTGAAATCTAATGTACTATATTTTTCTTAAGAATGAAATTCCTTTATCTTATTTTTTTGGATATTGATTGTCGTCTTTTTTCACATCAGCCATTAAGTCACTCGGATCAATAATCACAGATTTAATAGCTCCTAGTTCTTTCGCTACTTCAATAGAGTATGTAGGAATGGCCCAATCCCAACCGGCTAAAACAGTATTTGGAATTGTTGGATATGGACTTGGTTTTTCCCAACGCATTAAGGTATTTGGAATATAATAATACGCTTTTTTTCCGTTTTCAAATTCTACTAAAAGATCAATTGGCATTGGCATTCTTCCTTTTCTTTCTAATACAATTTTATTATTTTCTACAGATTTAATTGCATAATCAATAGTATTAGTCGTTTGTGTCCATTCATTTAAATACCAATCTAAATTCGCCCCTGAAACTTTTTCGGCAGTTCGTTTAATATCATTTGGTGTAGGATGTGTGAATTTATAATCTGAATAATATTTTTTTATTGTTTTTTGTAAATTTTCTATTCCGATTACATAACCTAATTGAGCTAAAAAGATTTCTCCTTTACTGTAAGCATCAATACCGTAAGATTGGTTTAAATCATAACGATCAGCATGTGTAGTTAAAGGTTGTTCTTTTCCAGAATTTGCTAAAAAAGTGTACCCTTTATAAGCGTCAGTAAATGGATTTTCGGGTTCTTTTGGAGGTAAAACTTCGTTCATAGCTAAATCTGAAATAAAAGAAGTAAAGCCTTCATCCATCCAACAATGTTTCAATTCGTTTGTGGCTAAAAGATGTTGAAACCAACTGTGCGCAAATTCATGAGCGGTTACACCCACTAAACTTCCGTAGCTTCTATTTCCTGTAATTAAGGTACACATGGCATATTCCATACCACCATCGCCACCTTGAATAACCGAATATTGTTTGTAAGGATACGTTCCGACATTTTTATTAAAAAAAGCTAAAATTTCCGCTGTTTTAGGTTGCATTTTTTTCCAATTTTCTAGATTTTCTTTCTTGTTTTTATAGAAGAAATGCAATTCCGTATCATTTTCACCCATTATTTTATCATGAATGTATTCGTCATCGGCTCCCCAAGCGAAATCGTGTACATTTGGCGCCACAAAATGCCAAGTTAAAGTTTTTGCTTTTTTAGGATAAGTTACAATTGTACCCGCATCTTCATATCCTTTTCCAATTTCATTTTTATTTTGAAGATAACCCGTTGCACCTATGGTGTAGTTTTTATCGATGGTAATTTTCACATCAAAATCGCCCCATACACCGTGAAATTCTCTAGCAATATAAGTATCTGCATGCCAACCTTCGAAATCATATTCCGCCATTTTCGGATACCATTGCGTCATAGAAAGTGCTACATCTTCTTCTGAATTTCTACCCGAACGACGAATCTGTAAAGGCACTTGTCCATCAAAATCTAAAGTAAAATTTGTAGAAGATTTTGGTAAGATCGCTTGCGGTAGCGTAACTTCTAAAACAGTACCTACTACTCTAGTGGCTGCTGCTACTCCATTTTGTTTGAAATTAGCAATTTTTAAATAACCAATTTCATTCGGTTGTAAGGTACTAATTCGACTTTCTTTTACCTCTTTATTTTCTTTCATAAATTTACGAACCATACGTTTGTCTGGATCAGAAATGGTTTGCAAACGCATGTCCATAGCGCTTCCCGGTTGAAAGGCATTAGAGTACAAATGAAAAAATACTTTTTTTAAGGTATCTGGTGAATTGTTGGTATACACTAATTCTTGATTTCCTTTGTATTGGTATTTTTGAACATCCATGTTTACGTTCATTTTATACGAAACATGTTGTTGCCAATATCCAGGATTGGGATTGTTTTGCGCGAAGGTCAAGCTTAAAGCTACAAGCAATAAAGTAGTAAATAGGTTTTTCATAGTTTTTTTTGGTATAAATAAGAAAACCACAAAGATAAACGTGCCATTTAAACTTTGTGGTTTTTTAACGATTTTATAAGATTATTTTTTTGCCATTTTTTCAGCTAAAAGTAACGCATTGTATGCATTTACAATTTTTCCTGATTTAGAAATATCGCCAAAATTTGCTTTGTGTTTGTCTTCACCCACAGAAACCGTATTGCTTAAAGCAGTTCCACTTTCCATAATAACTTGTTTTACTTCTACCGCTGTTAAAGTTGGGTAATAAGAACGAATTAGCGCTGCTACACCAGCTACGTTTGGAGAAGCCATAGAAGTACCTTGTAAGTATTCATAAGTATTTAATGGTGTAGTTGCATAAATTTTTTCTCCTGGTGAGAATATATCCACATTGTTTTTACCATAATTAGAAAAACCAGCTACCATTTTAGAACCGTATTCTGGAGCTAAAGCACCAATAATTAAAACGTTCTTAGCAAACTCAGGAGAATTGTCGTATGTATCATTTGGATATTTATTCGTTACATCTAAATCATACGATTCGTTTCCGGCAGCTATAACTAATAAAACATCTTTAGATTCGGCATATTTAATAGCGTCGATAACCCATTCTTTATTTTGAGAAAAATATTTTCCAAAAGAACCATTAATTACTTTCGCTCCATTATCTACTGCATAACGAATTCCTAAAGCAATGTCTTTATCATATTCGTCACCATTAGGCACCGCACGAACTGCCATAATAGACACTGAGCTTGATACACCGTCTCCACCTTTTTTATTTCCTCTAACTTGAGCAACAATTCCTGCTACGTGAGTACCGTGTTTGGCTTCTTTTGGTTCTGGTCCAACTACATTATTGTTCCCATATTTGGTATCATTCAAATCATTTGGGTTATCACCTACAATTTTTCTACCATCAAAATCAACATTTAAATTGTAGTTTAATTGTCCGTAAACATAATCTTTGAACTCTTCAATTTGCGTATCGAATTCCGCTTTAGGTGTACCAGTTAAAATTTGAGAAAACATCATTTTTGCTTGTAACAAACTTTGGTCGGTAGTTTCAATTTTTTTAACTTCTTCTAAAGTGTAGTTATCTTTTTTTAGATGAGTTTTAATAGCTTTATCGGCATTTAAAATCATATCCAATTGTTGTTTTTGCCCTTGTAAACCTTGAATTTCTTCTGCTACTTTTGCTTTTGCTTTTTCATAGTCAGGAGTACCTGGACCTTTTTTTACAATACGTGTCATTTCTAATTGTTCATGTACCGCATCTCCTAAGAAATTCCAACCATGAATATCATCTACGTATCCATTTTTATCATCGTCAATTTTATTTCCTGCAATTTCTTTAGGATTCGTCCAAATCACTGATTTTAAATCTTCATGATTGATATCTACACCAGAATCTACAATTCCAACGATAACTTGAGTAGCTTTTTTACCTTTCAATACTTCAGCGTAAGCTTTATCTACACTCATCCCTGGAACCGTATCTTTTACTAAATCTAGATGACTCCAACGTTTTAGATCTTTTTCGGCTAAAGGTGTTGTTTTTAAAGGCATTTTATCAATACTTCCTGATGGCACGGAAATCATTTTAGTAGATCCGCATCCTGCTAAAACAAAAGCAATTGTTGCCGAAAGACATAATATTTTTACTTGTGATTTCATTGATTAATTTATTTATATGTTATTATTTTACTCTGTTTTATTTATATTTAATTTCAAAAATTGAGACAGCATTACCACTTTTCAGTACATTATCTTTGCCTTGTGAAGTTACTATTAATTGAGTTTCATCATGAGAAATAGCCATACCAACAGGAAATTTAGACACCTCTATACTTGAAATCACTTTCATTAATTTTGAATCTACCACTACTACTTTGCATTCATTGTTTACACAAGCAAAAATATACCTTCCATCTTTTGTTGCTTCAATAGTTCTTGCTCCAAACCCTACATTAACAGTTTGCCAATTAGCATATGGAAGGATAGTAGTTTCGTTTTCAAAAGGAAGTTGCAACAATTCCTTTAAATTCGCTTTCTGTACAACTCCATGTTTATTTGAACTTAAAATTAATTCATTATTATTAATTATGATATGTCTCAAATTCCCTTTTGTACCTGTAATTGTACCAATATATTTATTGGTTTGAGTTTCAATTACTGCAATACCATTTCCTCCCATTTTGGCTACAAATAGATATTTTCCATCTGGAGTAAATACAGTACCTCGTAAACAATTGCCACATTCATTATCTCTATTAATTTTTTTTCCATTCTCAAAATTCATGGACAATCTTTCATCAACAATAATATGTGAAATATATTTAAAATCAAATACATTTGTACTAGAAATATCAATTATTCCAACTGTATTATCACCCCAGTGTGTAATAGCAATTCGTTTACTATCTGGAGAGCAAGCAATCATTTTGGGTAATGGTCCACTTGGAATTACGCGAACAATTGAATCTGTACTTGTGTCTATAATCGCAACTGCAGAAGGAGATTCTGCATTTTCATCAAAATTTCTTCTATAAAAAGTAACCCATAAATACTTTCCGTTATGAGACAAACAACTTTCAACAGGTTTACCTAAAAATTCGTTAAAATTTACTTTATTTTGTTTGAACTTATAATCAAAAACGGAACTTTCATTATTTTTAAATAAATTTTTATTGCTTTCGTTGAAATGGTGTAAAATAGTTTTTAGCTTTTTAAAATTTTTAGCATCATAAACAACAGTTGCAAATCCTTCCAAAGAATTAACATAAAATTTTGTTCCATCAACTGAATAAATTACAGATTTTGGAGAATAAATATCTACATCATAAATGTCTTTTTCTTCATTAACAGATGAATCAATTGCATGAATTCTTTTTTGTAAAACCAATTCTAAAAATTCTCCCTTTGGATCTTTTTGTGTTCCCTTTACAGTATCGGCGTTTACACTAAGTAATTTTGTATCACTTAATTTATTTTGGCAAGACAACATACAAAAGAAAACAGCCAAACTTAGTATTTGATTCATATAAATATATCTTTACAAGTAAATGCCTCTTTCAATCGAACTCCTTTTTCTGTTCTTTCTACAGTTATAATTTCATTATGCGCATCGTGTTCAAGAAACAAATAATAATTATGATCTGCTGCTGCATTCATAAACTTAGTTCTTTCCGTTAAAGTTAAAAGTGGTCGCGTATCGTAACCCATAACATAAGGAATTGGAATATGTCCGGCAGTAGCTAACAAATCGGCACAAAAAACTATAGTTTTCCCTTTATAATTGATATGAGGTAACATTTGTTTTTCGGTATGACCATCGGCAAAAAGTATACCAAAACCTAATTCAGAAGTTTCTAAAAAATCACCATTTGGACGATTAATAAATTTCAACTGTCCACTTTCGTGCATAGGCATTATATTTTCTACTAAAAATGAAGCTTTTTCTCGAGCGTTAGGCTTTGTAGCCCAATCCCAATGGTTTTCATTCGTCCAGAAATTGGCATTTTTGAAGGCTACTTCATAACCGGTTTTATCTTTATTCCAAACTACCGAACCGCCACAATGATCAAAATGCAAATGGGTCATAAAAACATCGGTAATATCATCTTTATGAAATCCGGCTTTAGCTAATGATTTATCTAAATTAGCATCACCCCAAAGCGAGTAATAACCAAAAAACTTATCGGATTGTTTGTCGCCCATGCCATTATCTATTAAAATAAGACGATTGCCTTCTTCAATTAATAAACATCTTGCGGCAATATCAATTAAATTATTATGATCGGCTGGATTGGTTTTATTCCAAATCGCTTTAGGCACCACACCAAACATGGCTCCTCCATCTAATTTAAAATTTCCTGCTTCTAAAGCGTGTAATTTCATGGTAAATATTTTTCTGCCAAATTACAAAAAAATCAATAAACAGAAACTATATAAATATAAGTTATAAAAATGTTACCAAACCTTGTAAAAAGCATTTTATGGTTTATCTTTGCAGTTAATTTAGACAGATTTAAAATAAAAATAATCAAGTTATGATAAAAGTATCAGAATCAGCAAGTAAAAAAATTGTAACGATGATGACTGAAGACGGCTTTGATGCTGTAAACGATTTCGTTCGTGTTGGAGTAAAAAGTGGCGGTTGTTCTGGTTTATCGTATGAATTAAAATTTGATAAAGAAATTGGCGAAAACGATAAAGTTTTTGAAGATAATAATGTAAAAATCGCTGTTGAAAAAAAATCATTCTTGTATTTAGCAGGAACAATTTTAGAATATTCTGGTGGTTTAAATGGGAAAGGTTTTGTGTTTAACAATCCAAATGCACAAAGAACTTGTGGTTGTGGTGAAAGTTTTTCGTTATAAAGAATCGAAAAAAGCAAAAAATAAAAATAATCTAAAATATGGCAAAATATAATTCATTTGAGGAAATGGAAGTTTATCAAAAAGCTTTACAATTTGGAGTAAAAGTTTATAAATTGACCTTATCAAATGAAAAAATTGCTAAAGATTATGGTTTGAAAGACCAGTTGCAAAGAGCGGCTTTATCAATCTCTAGCAATATAGCTGAAGGATTTGAACGTGAAACAAAAAAGGAATTAATAAGATTCTTATATATTTCAAAAGGTTCTGCTGGAGAATGTAGAAACATGTTTAACTTTTTATAGCTATTAGAATATATTAATAACGATAATTTTTATGACTATAGAAATAATGTTTTAGAAATTTCTAAGCAACTTGGAAACTATATTAAGTATTTAAAAAATTTAGAAAAACAAGATAATCAAAATCAAAAAAGTCAAAAGAGATAAAAAATAAATTAACTTGATAAAATAGCTTAATAAATTTTTTAGATTTTTAGATCTTTTAGATCTTTTAGATAAAACAATGAGTAAATACACAGAAGACGACTTAAAAGTCGAGTTAGAAAATAAAGAATACGAGTACGGATTTTATACCGAATTGGAATCGGAAACATTTCCTATTGGTTTAAATGAAGATATTGTTCGTGCCATATCTAAAAAGAAAAACGAACCAGAATGGATGACGGATTGGCGTTTACAAGCTTTTGCGGCTTGGAAAGAAATGGAAGAACCAGAATGGGCCAATGTAAATTACACCAAACCTGATTTTCAAGCGATTGCCTATTATTCTGCTCCAAAAAAATCGGATCCTAACAAAACCTTAGATGATGTAGATGCGGAATTATTAGAAATGTACAAGAAATTGGGTATTTCTCTTGATGAACAGAAAAAAATGAATAATATCGCCATGGATATTGTAGTAGATTCTGTTTCTGTTGCTACGACATTCAAAAAAACGTTAGGAGAAAAAGGCATTATTTTTTGTCCAATTTCTGAAGCCATTCAAGAACATCCAGAATTAGTTAAGAAATATTTAGGTACTATTGTGCCTCAAAAAGATAATTTTTATGCCGCTTTAAATTCGGCTGTTTTCTCTGATGGAAGTTTCTGTTATATTCCAAAAGGCGTGCGTTGTCCGATGGAATTATCCACGTATTTCAGAATCAATCAAGGTGGAACTGGACAATTTGAAAGAACTTTAGTTATTGCAGATGAAGGAAGTTATGTATCCTACCTAGAAGGCTGTACGGCTCCAAGTCGCGATGAAAATCAATTACATGCTGCGGTTGTAGAATTGATTGCTTTAGACGATGCTGAAATAAAATATTCAACAGTACAAAACTGGTATCCTGGAAATAAAGAAGGAAAAGGTGGTGTTTTCAACTTTGTAACAAAAAGAGGTTTATGCGAGAAAAACGCAAAAATTTCTTGGACACAAGTGGAAACAGGTTCTGCTGTAACTTGGAAATATCCATCTTGTGTATTAAAAGGTGACAATTCAATTGGAGAGTTTTACTCTATCGCAGTAACGAATAATTTCCAACAAGCGGATACAGGAACAAAAATGATTCACTTAGGTAAAAACACGAAATCAACCATTATTTCTAAAGGTATTTCTGCTGGTAAATCGCAAAACAGTTACCGTGGATTGGTTCAAATTAGTAAAAACGCAGACAATGCGCGTAACTTCTCGCAATGTGATAGTTTATTAATGGGAAATAATTGTGGTGCACATACTTTTCCTTATATCGAAAGTAAAAACACAACCGCTAAAATTGAACACGAAGCCACTACTTCAAAAATTGGAGAAGACCAAGTGTTCTATTGTAACCAACGTGGAATTCCAACAGAAAAAGCGATTGCTTTAATTGTAAACGGTTTCAGCAAGGAAGTATTAAACAAATTACCAATGGAATTTGCAGTGGAAGCTCAGAAATTATTGGAAATTAGTTTAGAAGGTTCTGTTGGATAAATTTGTTTCAAGTTTCAGGTTTCAAGTTTAACCTGGAGAAATGAAAAGTATGAATTAAAAAATTAAAACTAGCGTTTAAAGAAGAGAGAACAAAAACAACTTGAAACTTTAAACCTGAAACAAAAATAAATATGTTACAAATAAAAAATTTACACGCTTCAGTAGAAGATAAGGAAATATTAAAAGGAATTAATTTAGAAATCAAAGCGGGAGAAGTTCATGCGATTATGGGACCAAATGGTGCCGGAAAAAGTACGCTTTCTTCTATAATTGCTGGAAACGAAAATTATGAAGTTTCGGAAGGTGAAATCATTTTAGAAGGTGAAGATATTTCAGAATTAGCTCCAGAAGAAAGAGCGCATAAAGGCGTTTTCTTATCGTTCCAATATCCTGTTGAAATTCCTGGTGTTTCTGTGACCAACTTCATTAAAACAGCTATCAACGAAACTCGTAAAGCTCGTGGACAAGAAGATATGCCTGCTAACGAAATGCTAAAATTAATTCGTGAAAAATCAGAATTACTAGAAATGGATAGAAAATTTTTATCGCGTTCTTTAAATGAAGGTTTTTCTGGTGGAGAGAAAAAACGTAACGAAATTTTCCAAATGGCTATGTTAGAACCTAAAATTGCCATTTTAGATGAAACGGATTCTGGTTTAGACATTGATGCCTTAAGAATTGTAGCCAATGGTGTAAATAAATTAAAAAACGAAAACAACGCCGTTTTAGTCATTACGCACTACCAACGTTTATTAGATTATATAGTTCCAGACTTCGTACACGTTTTAATGGATGGAAAAATCGTAAAATCTGGTGATGCTTCATTAGCTTTAGAATTAGAAGAAAAAGGATACGATTGGATAAAAGCAGAAATTCAGTAAATAGTAATCAGTCTCAGTAATCAGTCTCAGTCTCAGTCTCAGTAAGTAAACTGTATACTGCCACTGTCAACTGTAAACTAAAAAATATGGAATTAAAAGAAAAAATAGTATCGTCTTTTATGGCGTTCGAAGAAAAAATTGCTGATGTAAATAACGATTTGCACGATATTAGAATTTCGGCTATTAAAAACTTTGAAAATAAAGGTTTCCCAACTAAAAAAGAGGAAGCATGGAAATACACATCTTTAAATGCGATTCTAAAAAATGATTTTAGTGTTTTTCCTAAAAAAGAAAATACAATTGAATTTGCAGAAGTAAAAAAATATTTTTTAAATGATGTAGATACCTACAAAGTAGTATTTATTGATGGAAAGTTCAGCTCTTATTTATCTTCAACTACACACGATGGTTTAGATGTTTGTTTGATGTCGTCTGCATTAGACAAACCAAAATACAAAGCGTACATCGACGAATATTTCAATAAAATTGCCAATACCGAAGACAGTTTAACTTCATTAAACACCGCTTTTTCACAAGAAGGTGCTTATGTAAATATTCCAAAAAACAAAATCGTAGATAAGCCAATTGAAATTTTATATTTTTCAACAGGTTCGGAAGTAGCATTACTAACACAGCCACGTAACTTAGTTATAGTTGGTGAAAATGCACAGGTTCAACTTGTAGAACGTCACCAGAGTTTAAATGAAAATCCGGTTTTAACTAACTCGGTTACTGAAATTTTTGCTTTAAAACGGGCTATGGTGGATTATTATAAAATTCAAAACGACATACAAACAGCTAATTTAATTGACAATACGTACATTGCTCAAAAACAAGACAGTTTTGTATCTGTTCATACCTTTTCATTTGGTGGAAATATTACAAGAAATAATTTAAATTTCTATCACCAAGGAGAACATATTAATTCTACTTTAAAAGGAATTACAATTATTGGCGACAAACAACACGTAGACCATTACACCTTAGTGCAACATGCTACACCAAATTGTGAAAGTCACCAAAATTATAAAACCATTTTAGATGGACATGCCACAGGCGTATTTAATGGTAAAATTTTCGTAGAAAAAGAAGCGCAAAAAACAGATGCTTTTCAACAAAACAACAATATTTTATTAAGCGATAAAGCTACAATTAATGCTAAACCCCAATTAGAAATTTTTGCAGATGATGTAAAATGTTCGCACGGTTGTACGATTGGACAATTAGATGAAACTGCTATGTTTTACATGCAACAACGTGGTATAGGAAAAAAAGAAGCCAAAGCATTATTAATGTACGCCTTTACCAGCGAAGTAACAAATAGTGTGAAAATTCCAGAATTAAGAGCCAAAATTGCTCGAATTATTGCCGATAAATTAGGTGTAAACATGGGATTTGATTTATAAGAAATTTTAAAAAATAAAAAAGCCGTTCTAAAATAATAGAACGGCTTTTTTATTTCTCTTATTTTCTACAAAATCTGACTCGCGTGTTCTTTTGTTTTTACTTTTTCAATAACATCTGTAATAATTCCGTTTTCATCAATTACGAAAGTGGTTCTATGAATACCATCATATTCTTTTCCCATGAATTTTTTTGGTCCCCAAACGCCAAAAGCTTCTATCACAGATTTATCTTCATCCGCTAATAAAGCAAATGGAAAACTGTATTTTTCTTCAAACTTTTTTTGAGCTTTGGCGCTATCAGCACTAACTCCCAATAATTCATAGTTATTGGCTTGAAAACGTTCGTAATTATCTCTTAAATCACAAGCTTCTGCCGTGCAACCCGGAGTATTCGCTTTCGGATAAAAGAAAACTACTAATTTTTTTCCATTATAATCAGCTAAAGTATGAGATTTTCCATTTTGATCGGTTCCTGAAAAATTAGGTGCGGTATCTCCTATTTTTAAATGTGTCATGTTATATTTTTGGTTTAAAGTTTTTTTTGTTTCAAGTTTCACGTTATTTTTGATGTGAAATTAAATTCAAATATACTAAAATGACTAAGAAGGAACGTGCAACATTTGTTATAAATACGTTAAACGAAATGTATCCTGAAATTCCCATTCCGTTGGATCATAAAGATCCTTATACTTTATTGATTGCAGTATTACTTTCGGCACAATGTACTGATGTTCGTGTGAATCAAATTACGCCACTTTTATTTGCCAAAGCAGATAATCCGTATGATATGATTAAAATGTCTGTCGAAGAAATTAAAGAAATTATTCGTCCGTGCGGATTATCACCCATGAAATCAAAAGGTATTCATGGATTGTCACATATCTTAATTGACAAATATAATGGTGAAGTGCCACAAGATTTTGAAGCACTGGAGAGTTTACCAGCAGTGGGACATAAAACAGCCAGTGTGGTAATGAGTCAAGCTTTTGGAGTTCCTGCATTTCCTGTAGATACGCACATTCACAGATTGATGTATCGTTGGAATTTAACTTCTGGAAAAAATGTAGTCGAGACAGAAAAGGATGCTAAAAAAATATTTCCAAAAGAAACTTGGAATGATTTACACTTACAAATCATTTGGTATGGAAGAGAATATTCTCCCGCTCGCGGTTGGGATATAGAAAAAGACATCATTACAAAAACAATTGGAAGAAAATCAGTTTTAAAAGAATATGACAAAAAAAACTCTTCGAAATAAAGTATTTTTTTGCCACGAATTATCGAATTAAAAATAATAGTAATAATTAATTCGAATTATTTATCGACAAAGTCGATTTAATATTTTTTCCAAAAACAAATAATTCGTGAATTCGTGGCAACTTAAATAAAATAAAAAATGCTCCGAAATAATTCCGAAGCATTTTGATCAATTTACAATGTTTTGAAAAGTAAGTTGTCCCACTTTTACTGTTTTCATTGCTAGGGAGTAACTCAAAATAAAACTAACCGTTTCTTTGCTGGGTTGCATTTCTTTAATTGATTTTGATTTTTTAGTGTAAAGTTTTGCCATATAATTATCTAATATTTTAAATAAAAACGCAAAAACTTTATTCTTATTGTGTGAAGCCATTTAATAGGTTAACACAATACTATTTTTTTCTATAATTTTCCTTAAATTAATAACAGCATATCGCATACGTCCTAAAGCGGTATTGATACTAACGCCAGTAATTTCTGAAATTTCTTTGAAACTTAAATCTTCATAATAACGCATTTTGATCACTTCTCTTTGGTCTTCAGGCAATTGCTCTACAATTTTTCTAACATCTAATTCTACTTGGCTTTCAATTAATTGATTTTCGATAGACAAAGCAGAATCCGACATGAAATTAAAAATGCTATATTCTTCAGTTTCGCGTTGAAAGGGCATTTTTTTATGATGACGAAAATAATCAATCACCAAATTAGACGCAATTCGCATCACCCAAGGTAAAAATTTACCTTCTTCATTATAGCCTTTTAAACGCAAGGTTTTAATTACTTTTATAAAAGTATCTTGGAAAATATCATCACAAACTGAACGATCAGGAATTTTAGAATAAATAAATCCATAAATTTTAGATTGATGTCTTTCTATTAAGATTTGAAGCGCAGCTTCTTCACCATTTATGTAGTTGTGTAATAAAATTGCATCGGGGATTTGTACCTTATTAGACATAATTATACCTTTTAGTTATTTTGATTAGATCGTTCTAAAAAAGTAATTTTATGATATAAGCAATTTTATTTGGTGATTTATATGGTTCAAATTTAACATTTTTTTTAATTAAAAAGCAAATGAGTTTTAAAAAAGAGTTCGTTTTTTCTTATTTTTCATCAAAAATTAACATAAATATAAAAAAAACAGAGACAATTTTCATTATCTCTGTTTAAATTAATAAGTAATCGTTTTATTTTTTAATAAACCGGAGTGGTTTTATGGTTTGTTCTTCATCAAAAATCACTTCATACCAGCCACTTTTTAGATCAGAAACGTTGATACTATTATTTTCAACTTGGTAATATTTAGATAGACCTTTACTATCTACTACACGAACCGTGGTAAGTGATACTTCAGTTGAAAAATGAAGTATTCCTTCAGTTGGATTAGGATACAAAAACATTTTATCACTTTCTTTGGTTTCCATCGAAACTTGTTCCGTTAAACGTGCTGTATTTAGCTTTGTGATTTTAATCCAATTCAAATTTACACCTGAATTTTGAATAAAAACCCCAAAATTGTAAGTTCCTGCATTTACATTAACCGTTTGAGAAACCGTTTGCCAATTTTGCCAACCACCAGTATTTGGAATCGTTACACTACCTAAAACTGTAGCTCCTGCATTTAAATCTGACGAAATTTTAGCTCCATTCACAGCACTAGCTACTCTATATTCTATGTTATATGTACCGGAAGATGGAAAATTAATATTGTTATATGCCATCCAATCTCCTGTATCTGCATAACCTACATTCAATCCACCTCCTACATCAGTAGTCGCTTCAGTTTGAACACCATTCATTGCGGTATAACTTTCAGCTTGAATAAGTACCGATGTAACTGGAGGCGATTTTTGATACACTCGTACATAATCTACGAGCATTTTAGCCGGAAAACCATTAGTGTCAACTGCAAAACCAGGCCAATTTCCTCCAACAGCTAAATTTAATAAAATAAAATAATTTTGATGAAATTCATTGGTACTATTCACGCCGTTAGCGATGTTAACTTCATGAAATTTAACACCATCAATAAACCATTTAATTAAAGTTTCATCCCATTCAATCGTATAGGTGTGATATACGGTTACATTATTAACTGCCGTATTTCCTCCATACGACACATAACCATTATTGTCCCAATGAATCGTACCAAATACTTGATTGCCAGAATTCACATGTTCCATAATATCAATTTCACCACATTTTGGCCAACCTACATTTGGATCGTTAATATTATTACCAAGCATCCAAAAAGCGGGCCAAATTCCTGTGAAAGATGGCATAGCCATTCGAGCTTCTATTTTACCATATTTCCATGACTTTTTTCCATACGTTTTCATTCTTGCAGAAGTATAGTTTGAGCCTCCAAAAGATTCTCTTTTCGCAGTAATCACCAAATTTCCATTTTCAACAGTGGCATTTTGTTGCCGGTAATATTGCAATTCGTTATTTCCCCATCCGTTATTACCGGTTTCAAAAACCCAGTCTGGACCTATTGCATTTGTAAATTCATCTTGCCATACCAATTGCCAATTTTGTGCAAAAGCGGAAGTTCCAAAAAGGAATACTAAATAAACAACCTGTCTGATTTTATTTTTCATACTCATAAGTAACAATAATTATTATTTTTTGATGAATTTTTTTGTGATGCGTTCGCCTTCATATTCAAAAATAATGGCATACATTCCTGCTTGTAATGAAGAAACATCGATGTTATTTTGTGACACTTTCACTGAAACATAAACCCCTTTTTGCAAGTCATAAACTTGAACAGAAGAAAATTCTTTATCTGTTGAAATGTATAAATTAGTTTCTACTGGATTCGGATAAATAGAAAGTTCACTATCTAAAAGTATTTTTTTACCCGATTCCCGTAAGGCTGCATTAGATTTAGTAATTCTGATCCAATTTAAATTCACTCCAGGATTCTGAATAAAAATCCCAAAATTATAAGTCCCAGCATTTACGTTTACAGTTTGAGAAACCGTTTGCCAATTTTGCCATCCACCTGTGTTTGGAATATTCACACTTCCTAAAACAATGGCACCTGCATTTAAATCTGAAGAAATTCTAGCTCCATTTACTGCACTAGCTACACGATATTCGATTAGATAAGATCCAGAAGTTGGAAAATTTATTGCGTTGTAAGCCATCCAATCTCCTGTATCCGTATAACCCACATTTAATCCGCCACCTGTATCGGTTGTTGTTTCTGTTTGAATTCCATTCATAGCAAAATAGCTTTCGGCTTGAATTAAAGTTGAAGAAACATTTGAATTATAATATCCTCCAAATGTAGCAATAACTTTTGTTGGCTGAGGAGAATGCAATGATGGTGATTGATCTGCTACGTCATCATAAGCAAATCCGTAAGATAAATTATCTACACTAATTCCATAAGAATGCCAAAATTTCGCATAAAAATTATATGGAGTACTTTGGTAAAACTGAGCCGTATTGTACCA
>CAZULO010000006.1:0-19786 GCA_964621245.1 uncultured Flavobacterium sp. | reverse complement strand
AAATCTTGATTTTTATATTTAGCCCAAATCGCATCAATGTAGGATTGTAAATAATTCGCATAAGGTCCCACTGACGTACCACCAGTTCCATCAGCAAATGGAGCCGTTTTAGAAGGAGCCGTAATTTCACCTGTAGACGCATTCAAACAACCTTGAAAAGCAGTAGGTGCATTGGTTTGAAATAAAGAAACAATTTGAGCATGTGATTTTAATTCTCCCACTCTTTTTTGATAATTATTTGCTCCAAAAAGTTCTAATCCCATAGGATATTTATAAGAATCTACTCGAGATGGATTTCCAAAAAAGCCGTATTGATTGTTGGTTAATTCTATAATTTCATATAAAATACCTTGATTGGGATCGGTTGGATTTAATGGATTTGGAGACGTATATCCAGATGGTGCGCCACTAGCTCCAAAAAAATAAAAGTACAATTGTTGTCCTTTAGCGATAAAAACCCTACACCCAGCAATTTGTGGAAGTATGAAGGTTTTATTTGGAATTTCGCTTAATTTCGTAAAACAATTTGCGTATTTAGAATTCAAACCCGGACCTGTGTTTCCTCCAATTGTTGGCCCAGTTACTGTATTATAAGATGAATTCATGGGTAAAACTTGACTTGTTTTGGGATTTACCCATACATGTTGTCCGTTGGTGTAATTGATTCCGACTACAGCGACATAGAGTTCGGAATCGGCAAAAGTAGAATTATTTTTAATTTCAAAAGGGATAGCTCCTTGTCCGAAGCTTAAAGCAGTTACCAGTAATAAAATTAGGGTTTTACATTTCGAAAATGTAGTAATAGTAGTGTGTTTCATATAATAGTTATTTAAAAGTTCGTAAAAATGTTCTTGATAAGAGAATTTATACTCTTACAAACAAGAAACAATATAATTACATCCTATTCTAGCTACACCAATAGCTAAAATACAATGTGAACAATAACGAAGAAACAGCTTGCAGCTTTGCGTTAAAAAATTCTAAATAGTAAGAAGTTTTTAAAATCACCTATTAATTCGTTTCAAACAAAATTCAGTTGAAATTTATTCGAAATTCATCAAAATGAAACGCAAATCAAACTACCTTCAAGGCTATTGATATACTTTTATATAATCTATAATAAACGCTTGGGGGAAAATAGAATCATCAATTTTTGGTCCACCGAAATTGCCTCCAATAGCTAAATTGATAATGAAATAAAAAGGCTGATTATAAGGCCAAATGGCTTCGTTTTTAGCAGCGGGTTGAAAAGTATAAACCGATTTTTGGTCTACAAAAAATTCAATTTTATCTGAATTCCAATCTATGGTATAGGTATGAAACCCTTCTTCAATTGTTGGAATAGTTGTTTTTTTGGTATTGATAGTATTTCCGTGGCTATCTTGAGTATGTAAAGAAGTAAAAACGATATCGGGTTGCTTGCCTACATATTCCAAAATATCAATTTCACCACATTTCGGCCAACCTACTTCAGAAATATTAGCGCCTAACATCCAAAAAGCCGGCCATAAACCTGTTCCTACAGGCAATTGAGCTCTCACTTCAATAGTACCATATTGAAACTCTTTTTTATCTTTTGTTGTAATTCGAGTAGATGTATATACTCCGTCTTCTTTTTTAGCTTCTATCACTAAAAAACCATTTTTTAATTGGTGATTTTTATCCGTATAAATTTGAGCTTCATTGTTTCCCCAACCACATAAATTCGGGCATCCATTACCTACTTCAAAATTCCACACCGTACTATCTAATACTTTAGCATTAAAATGTTCTTCCCAAATTAATTTTTTAGATTGGGTTTGAGCGAAAGAATAGTGAAAACAGATAAGGAATACCAGAATTTTTTTCATGCTTTTATTTTTTTAAAAATTCAAAATTAGCTTCTAAAGTTGTAGTAGAGCTTCCTCCGACAAATACTTTAAAATCACCAGGTTCTGCTTCCCATTTATGATTAGCAGTATAAAATGAAATCGTTTCCGGAGAAATTGTAAAAGTCACTGTTTTCGATTCATTGGGTTGTAAAGCTACCATTTCAAAACCTTTAAGTTCTTTTACAGGTCGGGTATAACTTCCAATTAAATCCCGAATATAAAGCTGTACGACTTCTTTTCCTGCCACCGAACTTGTGTTTTTCAACTTAACAGATACGGTAATCTTACCATCACTAGCAAAAGAAGTGTTACTTAATTTCAAATCGGAATATTCAAATTTAGAATAACTTAAACCATGTCCGAACGCAAATTGCGGGGTGTTTTTTTCATCTGAATAATGCGACCAAAAGACACTCTCTGGCTCATTCATAGTTGGTCGACCCGTATTTTTATAATTATAATAAATAGGTAATTGCGCTACATTTCTAGGAAAAGTCATTGGTAATTTACCACTTGGATTATAATCTCCATAAAGCACTTGTGCAATGGCATTTCCATTTTCAGTACCTAAATGCCAAGTTTCTAAAATAGCAGGAATATGTTCAGCTGCCCATGGAATAGCTAAAGGTCGTCCGTTCGTAAGCACTAAAACTATATTTGGATTTACTTTGTAAATTTCCTCTAACAATTGTTGCTGTACACCAGGTAAACCGATATCAGTTCTACTTCTTCCTTCACCCGATTGCAATCCATGTTCTCCCAAAACCATAATAACAATATCATTTTTTTTGGCCACTTCAATTGCAGCAGAAAAACCTGAGGTGTCAGTAGTATTTATTGGAGTTTCCCATACGAACTGAGTTCTTCCTGTAGTAACATCTGCTCCCTTTTCAAAAGTTAACGAGTTGTTTGGATATTTTTGTAAACCTTCTAAAACAGAAACGGCTGTATTATCTTCTGCTGCGATTCGCCAACTTCCAAGCGGACTTGTTTTGTCTGAAGCTAAAGCACCAATAAGAGCAATTTTTTTTCCCGATTTAGGCAAAGGCAAAAGATCAGAATCATTTTTCAGTAAAACAATAGATTTTTTGGCCATATCTAAAACGGCATCGTGAATTTCTTTTTTACCCACAGTCGCTTTTTCATGTTCTACATTGCAATATTTGTAAGGATTATCAAAAAGTCCCAATTCGAATTTAACTTTCAAAATTCGTTTTGCTGCTTCTTCAATTGCTGAAATTTTTACTTTTCCATTTTTTACTAAAGTGGCTAAATGCGATACATAAGCATACGATTCCATATCCATGTCAGAACCTGCATTTAGAGCAATTTCTGCAGCATGTTCACTATCCTTTGCATAGCCATGAGCGATCATTTCATTTATGGATCCCCAATCAGACACTACAAAACCATCAAAATTCCAATCTCTTTTTAAAAGATCACGCTGTAAAAAAGAACTTCCTGTTGCAGGAATACCATTTAACTCATTAAACGAATTCATAAATGTTTTTACACCCGCATCAACCGTACTTTTAAAAGGTGGTAATATCACATTATGTAAAACGTCATCACTAACAGTTACGGTGTTATAATCCCTTCCTGCTTCTGCAAAAGCATAACCTGCAAAGTGTTTGGCACAAGCTAAAATATTTTTATTGGATGACAAATCACCTTGAAATCCTTTCACTCTTGCGATGGCAATTTGACTTCCTAAATACGTATCTTCACCAGCACCTTCCATCACTCTACCCCATCTGGCATCTCTAGACACATCAACCATTGGAGCAAAGGTCCAATTTATTCCTTCTGCAGCAGCTTCTTCAGCAGCGACTTCAGCAGATTTTTGAATCGCCTCTAAATCCCAACTAGCCGCTTCCCCAAGAGGAATTGGGCTTATAGTTTTGTGACCGTGAATGACATCAAAACCGAAAAGTAGTGGAATACCTAAACGGGTTTCTTCTACAGCTATTTTTTGAATCGCATACACATCCTTAACGCCTTTCACATTAAGCATGGAACCGACAAGACCGTTTTTTAAATCGTTATATTTTTTAGCTGCTTGGCCATCTTTTGGAGCCGGACCAGTGATTTCCCAAAACCCATTATATTGATTTAACTGTCCGATTTTCTCTTCTAAAGTCATTAGTTTTAAAAGTGAATCCACTTTTTGGTCTATTGATTTTTGAGTAGAAAAAGTAATATTTTTTTGAGGTGCACTACAACTTATAACCAAAAAACTAGTTACAAGAAAAGTTTGAATAATTTTAAATTTCATGTTGAAATTGAATAGGATAAAAAACTAACAAGAAGTGTTAAGTTCTTCTTGTTAGTTCTTATTTTTAATATTTTATTGATACACTCTAACGTAATCAACTTCCATAGAAGACTGTAAGAAAGAAGGATTTATAGCTCCTCCAAAAGTACCACCCATTGCTACATTTAAGATCAAAAAGAAATCTGCATTGAATGGTAAAGAACTTGAATTTACAACCGTATGAAACAATACATTATCTACATACAACTTAACAGAACCTGCAGTCCAAATGGCTTTATAAACATGAAAATCAGATGATGCTCCAGTAATAGTAGTGGAGTTACTATTACCATTTCCTCCTGAATTTCCAGGGTAATGTAACGTACCATAAATTTTATCTTGTTGATTCCCTTTGTGTTCCATAATATCAATTTCACCACAGCTTGGCCAAGTATTTGTGGCATAGTTTTGACCTAACATCCAAATAGCAGGCCAAGTTCCGCCACCCGTTGGTAATTTAGCACGAACTTCAACTTTACCGTACGTAAATTCAAATTTATTTTCAGATTTCAAACGAGCAGAAGTATAATTTGAACCATTTAGATTTTCAGCTCTAGCCGTAATTTTTAAATTACCACCTTGAACCGTAACATTATTTGTATTATTTGTATAATACTGCGCTTCTCCATTTCCCCATCCACCAGCTCCGATGTCATAACTCCAATTAGCTGGATTTGGTGCACCATCTGTGTTAAATTCGTCAGACCAAACTAAATTGGTAAAATCAGTTACAGGATCTTGAACGGGTTGAACAGTTGTAAAAGTGTGATACCAAGCTAAAGCTGGATTATTCCCCATTACGGCTCTAACTACCATTCTATTTGCTGTAATAGACATAATTTCATATGAACTTTGTCCAATGTAATACCCCATGAATCCATTATCAGAAAAATTCATAACAGTTCCTCTAGTCTGATTTGGAACATTATTAGCCACTACTACAGACTCTGAAGGAGATAAGGTAACCGTTTTTAAACCACTAGTAGAATATGCATAACAACCATCATTTGGAGAACTAGCACCTACCACACTATTGAAAGCAGCATTAAAAAAGGTATTTCCACCATTGTTTAATTGATATTTAAGTTGATTGCCGACTAAAGAAAAATTCAATACATTTTGATATAAACAGCTACTTTCTGGACTTCCTGCTTTTTCCCAAGGCGCAGCTTGATAGTAAGCTCCATAATAATTTTGAGTCGCATCTGAGTTGTTTGGACCTACACCTAAATGACCTGGTTCTGAAGCGGACCAATACCAATTTTTTTGAGTCCCACCCGTTAAAAACTGAACTGCTTCATCGTCTGTAAAATCACTTCGAACCTCTACATTAAGTGTAGTTGTGGTTTGAAGTCCACCTTTTCCTGAGGCAATTACCGTTACTGTATACACATTTATACCAGGTTGTGCAAAACGTTTTTCTACTCTTCCGGTTGGAGCGTTTGCTGTTGTTCCGTCTCCAAAATCATATTTATATGAAATCGCATTGGCAGCTGTAGCTACAAATTTCACAATACCACTTCCATCTCCATTAACATTTGTAGCATCTTGACCTTGTATCGTAGCAGTTACTTGTAAATTGGTAGGTGGCACAATTTCGCCAAATGTTTTTTCATCTTCTTGGCAACTTATTGCAAAAAAGAAAGTTGCAATAAGAATAATAAATTTATTTATTTTTTTCATGTGAATTTGAATTAATTGTGAAAGTAAACATTATCAATGTAAACGGTATTGTTTCCAGTAGGCGCTCCTACATAGATCAATTGTGCGATATGTGCTCTAGTAGTCAATCCTACAAAATTACTAAGAGGAATATCTAAACTTACCCATTGCCCTTGAGCCGGAGCAGTAACGGTGATTTCATGTTCTCTATCGTCACCACCTCCAAAAATACCGTTCGCTCCAAAATCTACTAACTTAATTTTAAAATTAGTAAAATCGGCAGACCATACATCGGTATGAAAATGCGTCATTGCAGTAGCGTTAATTGGACTTGAAGTAGCTTCAATACCAACAAAATCTAAATTACTATATTTCTTAACTGCATTTCCTGCAACAGTTTGGTCTGTCAAAGTAGCACTTGACCAACTTGTTCTCCAAGTATCAACAGGTACATTAGTGTAAGCATCACTAAACATAGAAATTACATTACCTGCTGGAACTGTTGGAGTGGGTGAAGCAGTTTTTAAAGTAGGTGCTTGATTATAAAAATAAACATTATCTACATAAACGGTCGTATTGCTTGAAGGTGCAGCTACATATATTAATTGTGCGATATGTGCTCTTGTCGTTAATCCTACAAAATCAGATAGAGGAACATCAATACTTACCCATGTCTCTTGAGCTGGAGTTGGAACTGTAATTTCGTGTTCCACATCATCACCGCCACCAAAAGTACCATTGGCACCAAAATCTACTAATTTAACCTTAAAAGCGGTGAAATCTGATGACCATACATCAGTATGAAAATGCGTCATAGTGGTAGCATTAATTGGTGTTGAAGTCGCTTCGATTCCCACAAAATTTAAATTACTATATTTTTTTGTGGCATTACCTTGAATTGAGATATCCTGTAACAAAGCTTGGGACCAACTGGTTTGCCAAGTATCCACAGGTACATTTGTATAGCTATCACTAAACATAGATATCACGTTACCAGCAGGTAATGTTGGTGAAGGTGCTGGACCTAAATTAGTAATTACCACATTCTGAGTAATTTGTGTTGTAGCTGCACCTCCACTTAATGCAACTACTTTTACTTGATAAGTTCCGGCAGCTGCATAGGTATGATTTACTGTTTGACCTTCATTGAAATCAACTGGGATTTCAGTAGCACTTTCTCCAAAATATACTTGAAAAAAAGTTTCTAAATCGGCTGTTGCAGTAACAGCTACAGATAAACTTGGACCAGGTGTAATTGTTGCGTTTAAATTAGTAGGAGCTAAAAAAGAAACAGTTAAAGGTTGTAACACTTCTGTTCTTTTTCCATTTAATGTAATTCCAACTATTTTCACCTGATAGGTTCCTTCAGCATAATTGTGTTCTGTATAACTTCCTGGCGTTACGGTTGCTGGAGTTAGTGTTCCATCTCCAAAAAACACTTCAAACTGTGTAATTCCCTCACCTTTAGGAAGTATTTTTACTTTACCCGAATTATCTTGTTTGATAGTCATTAAAGCTGAAATACCAGTTGGAGCTGAAATTCCATCTACATTTGGCAAACTGTCATCTTCTGAACAAGCTATAAAAAAGGCAAGTACTAAGAGGCTAAAAATTAATTTAATCTTTTTCATATAGTCAAATATTAGTAGTTAGGATTTTGTTGCCAATTGCCATTAGAAAATTGGATTTCTTCAATTGGAATAGGAAAAACTTCATGTTTACCTGTTACAAAACCAGTTATAGAAGTGGCTGCTTTATTTGTTCTAACTAAATCGAAGAAACGATGTCCTTCACCCATTAATTCTAGTTTTCTTTCCGCCCAAATAAAATCGGTTAAAGCTGCACCTGATGCAGAAATATCGTGATTAGTATCTCCAAAAGCTCTTCTTCTTACTAAATTTAAATAGTCTCTTCCTTTGGTATCGTTTCCACTTCTATTGAAAGCTTCCGCTGCCATTAGTAACACATCAGCGTAACGAATTGCTCTGTAATTATTAGGATTTGTCAAATTTTGATCCCCTTTATTTAAATCACCTTTACGAGCGATATATTTTCTATTATAAAAACCAGTATGTTTAAAACCAGTACCATAAGTTGCATTATTAGCAGCAGCCCAAGTTACAATATTTAGTATGGCTACATCTCTTCTATTATCACCAACTTCATAAGCATTGTAAGAGGCCTGAGTAGGTAAATTAAAACTATAACCTCCATCAAAAAAGGGTCCGCTATAATTTCTAATTCCATTAAAACCAACGGCTACATTCCCTTTACTACATTGCAAACAATCGAAACCTGCACCCTGAGCATCAGTATATTGAATTTCAAAAATAGATTCAGAATTGTTTTCATTATTATTTTCAAAAATAGTATTGTAGTTCGAAACTAAACTATATCCTCCAGTTGTAATAACTTGATCTAGAACAGTAGCCGCTTGTGTAAATTTATTTTGATATAAATAGGCTTTTCCTAGTAAGGCTTGAGCAGCTCCTTTTGTTACTCTACCAACTTGTGGAGCAGTTGGACTTAAATTATCAATTGCGTATAATAAATCCGATTCTATAGAGGCGTAAACATCAGAAACAGAAGAACGAGGGATTGTTTTTTCATCATCTAATTCAAATCGTTGATCCCCTTTCAAAGGAATACCTCCAAAGAATTTTACTAATTCAAATCTAAAATAAGCACGTAAAAAACGAGTTTCTGCAATAATCTGATTTTTACCTGTAAAATCTGTTTTATCTTTAAACTCTAGTATATAGTTACAACGTTGTACTCCAGCTGAAGTCCAATTCCAAATATCCTTTAAATTGCCATTTACTGAAGTGTGGGTCATGTCATCAATTTGCTGAATCCCTAAAACATCTGTTGCACTTTCACCGCCAGAAACCGTATTATCTGAAGCAATTTCACCTATCATTACATTAATATAAGTGGCATTTAGCAATTCATAAGCACCAATTAATGCATTTTTATAGTCTTGCTCAGAATTGAAATAATTTTCTGAATCTATAGTGTAAGGTGGATCTTCATTGATAAAATCTTCAGAACACGAAACAGTAATAGCATAGGTTCCTAACAATAGAAAAACCGGTATAATAATATATTTTTTCATTTTAAAAAATTTTAAAAATTAACATTTAAACCAAAAGAATATGTTTTTGGAGCTGGATAAAATCCATAATCTATTCCACCTGCAATTGGATCTCCTGTATTTGCTGTAGGATCAAAACCTCTATACTTAGAGAAGGTAAATGCGTTATTCACTGCAGCATATAATCTGATTTTTGTGATTCCTATTTTTTCAATCGCTTTTGTTGGTAAGGAATACCCTAATTGAATATTTTGAATTCTTAGAAAAGAAGCATCTTCCACAAAGTAACTAGAAAACAAATTATTGTTTGTAGCACCAGTTGTAACTCTTGGAACAGTATTACTAGTTCCTTCTCCTGTCCAACGATCTAAAACATAATCTAATTTATTTAGTCTATTTTCAGTTCTTTCATAATTCCTAATTAAATCATTACCAATTGAAGCATAAGCATAAGCTACAAAATCAAGGTTTTTATAATTCAAATTGACATTAAACCCTAGAGTATAATCGGCAATTTGTTTCCCGATATAAGTTCTATCTTTAAAATTAATAATCCCATCTCCATTTACATCTTTAAACTTAATATCTCCAGGTGCAGATGGCGATCCTAAACCAATTTGAGAAGGATATGCATCAATTTCCGCTTGATTTTGAAAAATACCATCCGCTTGTAAACCATAGAACACTCCAATTGAATGACCAACTTCCATTCTAGTTGGAGCCAACTGTCCGATACCAAAAGAACCTCTTTCAATGTATCCCGTAGAATTATTTACTTCTAGCACTTTATTATCAATTGTGGTTAAATTAAATCCGAGATTATACTTTATTTTATTACTATCATTTTTATAGTTTACAGCTAATTCAAAACCTTGATTTCTAACCGAACCGGCATTAATTGTTGGTGAACCAGATCCAGGTGCATAACCTCCAACAATACCTGAAGTAGGTACACCATTCACTAATAAATCTTTTCTAGTATCATTAAAATAATCAGCAGTTATTTCAATTTTATTATCAAACATTCTTAAATCGAAACCTAAATCTACTTTAATATCAGTTTCCCATATAATTTTATTATTTGGTATTTTACCAGAAGCAAGACCATTAGTTAATGTGTTATCTAATACATAAGTTGAATTAACTAAAAAAGACCTAAAATCGTTATTCCCAGCCACATCATTTCCTAAAGTTCCATAACTACCTCTAAGTTTTAAAAAATTCACAAAACCTTCTCTATTAAAAAAGTCCTCTTGAGAAACTACCCAACCTCCTAAAATTGAACCAAAATAAGCTACACTATTTTTGGAAGAGAAACGACTTGATTGATCTCGTCTTCCTATAAAAGAAAGTAGATACTTTTCTTTAAACTCATAATCTAAAGTCGCAAATAAAGAAGGGCGTTTATATGGCTGTGACTTATATGAACCCGAAGTTAAAACTCCTTCAGGTGGTGTTCCATTTGCTGCTTGAATATCTGCATACTCCCAAGAATTATAGGGTACCTTGTAACCAACACCAAATAAACCTTCTCCCATATTTTCATATAAAGTTCCCCCTACTGTTAGTTTTACCTTATGATTATCGAAAAACTTTTTCTCAAATTCCCCAAATAAATCAAAAGTGTAATCACTGTAACGAATTGAATTTTGAGTAACAAAATTATCATCTACATTAAAAATTTTAGATGGTCCATAAAATATTTGCTTACTAAATGATTTTCCAACTGAATTGGCTGAATTAAATCCATAACGTGAAGTAATCTTAAAATTAGTAAATGGTTTATATTGTAAAACAACATTACCATTAATTTTCTTTTGATTGTAACTATTGTAGGTGTTTTCAATTTGTGCTAATGGATTAATCACTTCATTTCCAAAACCAGCAGTGGCTGGCACTAAGGTATAATCGCCGTTAGCATCATAAGGTGCTAAAATTGAAGGTGTGTTTATAGCATTAAATAAGACTGAACCTATTCCATTTTCATTTAAACTTTGTCTATTGTAGTCGGTATAAATTAAATTTGTTGATAAATTAAATTTGCTTGACAAATCAACACCCAATGAAATTCTAGCATTACTTCTGTCAAATCCAGACTTATCTAAACCAACAATACCATCTTGTTTGATTTTTGATCCACTAAAAGTATAAACAATTTTATCTGAACCGCCAGAAATAGAAAAATCGTTATTGATAATTGTTGCTTTTTTAAATACTTCATTTTGCCAATCTGTTCCTTTTCCTAATCCAGAGACATTTGGATAAGGTAAGGATTGACCTCCATTAGCAAAACTTTCGTTTAAAAGTAAAGCATATTCGGTGGAATTTAATACATTTAGTTTTTTAGACGTTTCTTGTTGTCCAAAATAAGAATTAAAGGAAACTTTGGTTTTTGAATTTTTCTTACCCTGCTTAGTTGTTACCAATATAACACCATTAGCTCCCTTAGCACCATAAACAGAGGCCTGAGCATCTTTAAGAACGGTAATACTTTCAATATCAGATGGATTTAATAAATTTATATCACCTTCATAACCGTCAATTAAATAAAAAGGTTCACTATTCGTATTAGATGAAATTCCTCTAATTCTAATATTAAATCCTGAACCTGGAGCTCCTGAACCAGAAGTAACAACTACACCTGATACAGTTCCTTGTAAAGCTTGAGCAGCTTGAATTGGTTTAATCTGTTCTATAGTTTTACTTGAGACAACTGAAACCGAACCAGTTACATCTTTTCTCTTTTTAGAAGTATAACCAACTACAATTACCTCATCAATCCCTTTAGTTTCTTGTTGTAAAGAAATAGTAATTGATTCTTGTTTTGTGACGGTATACTCTTTAGACGTGTATCCATAAAAAGAAAAGGTTAATGAAGTTCCCACTGAAACATTTGAAACAATAAAACTTCCATCAAAAGACGCAGTAGCTACTCCAACGTTTTTAATTGAAACTGTAGCACCGCCTAATGGCGTGTTAGAACCAGTCTCAATAACTTTTCCAGATACAGTAACTGTTTGTGAAAAACCACAGGCTGTAAATAATAGAAAAGCAAATTGCCATAATTTAGATTTCATATACGAGTTTGTTTTTTAGTTACTTGTAAAAGTAGAAGTAACTTTGTTTTTATTTCATTTTACAACCTCTACAAAAAACATACAATGCAAAAAAAAGTGATTTTTTTTACACTATTCATAAAACAACCCTTGAATTTATTACATATTACAAATTATAATTTTTATAAGTATTGTTTAAATATTTATAAAAAAACAACAACGAAAACGTTGTTGTTGTGGTTTTGTATAGGTAAAAACTAGAAAATGTTGTGGTTTAAAACGATAAAATATATTCTACCAATCCTTGTTCATGTGGTAAATCCATTTTTTTACGCAAACGATATCTTTTGATCTCTACACTTCGTACAGAAATATTTAATAAAGGCGCAATTTCTTTAGAAGATAAATTCAAACGTAAATAGGCACATAAACGCAAATCATTTGGAGTTAAAGATGCATGTGCTTGTTTTACCTTCTTCAAGAAATCATTATCCGCATGGTCAAATGCTTCTTTAAAAACAGTCCAAGTATCTTCTTCATTGATATTTTTATTTATAGTAGAAATTACCGATTTAATACTTTTACTTCCTTGATCCGTCGTATTTTTCAAATCTTCTTTAATTAAGGATAATAATTCATTTTTCTTTAATAAACTCATCGTGGAAACCGCTAATTCACGATTTTTACTATCTACATCTTGAGACAATTGTTCATTTTTTAATCGCATAAGCTGTTGGTTACTTTCTAAGGCAGCGATTTCTAATAATAAATTATTTTCCTCTATCAGTTTTTGTTCTTTTTCTCTATAATACTTTTTGTAAGTTTTATGAATATACACAGCGCCCACAAAACCTAACACAAAATAAATAAAGACAGCTAAATTAGTAGCATACCATGGTTTATTAATAGTAAAAGTATAGGAAGCTATATGTTCAGGAGCTGCATTGGCTATTTTAGCTCTAACTTTAAATACATAAGTTCCGGGAGGTAAATTTTTGAAATTAGTACTGCTTTTAGTACTCCATTCACTCCATTGATCTTGCAAACCTTCTAAAATATATTGATAATCAGCATTGATGTATTTATTATATTCAGGAACCGTATAAGTAAAAGAAATATTATTAGAGGTATGATTAAAATCTCCCGATTCAAGCAAAGAATGAAACGTTATTTTTTCATCTAATTTATTTACAGAAACAGAAGAAATAGATACACTATAATTTTTAAAACTTAAATCGTTTAAATTTATGGTATAATACCCATCAGTTGTTCCAATCAAATAATTAGCATTCGATAATTGTGTAATGTTTTCATATCCCAACATAGAATTCGTTAAAGAGGCTGGAATGGGAATAATATTCTCTTTCAACTGATTACTTAACTTACTCAAAGAAAAATAATGAATGTATTTTTTCGAAAACAACCACAATTTGTTGGATTTATCAACTATCAGTTTACCTGAAGTATATTCATCTTTTTCAAAAACGGCACTTAAAACGGGATCTTTTTCAAACTTTTTATTTTTAGAATTTAATTTAAAAATGCCATTCTTATTCGCATAATATATAATATTATTAAACTTAACCAAACTAGCATTCTTCCCTTTTGTGGGCGATTTGTAAGTAAATAATCTAGAAGCTGCATTTAAATTGAGATTCAATTGAAATCGGAACACCCCTTTGTATTCATGACTTACATACACTTCTCTGGACGAAGTAATTTCAAAATATTTAGAAGAATAATCAAAACCTGAAATTTTATTTTTAAATCGCCATACCTGACCAACCTTTTCTAATACTGAAATACCATAATAATTTCCCTGTAACAACCTATTAGGCATACCAGGAACTGCTTCAAATTTCCAAGTTCCTGAATTAGAAAAAACAGGTTGTGCTTGCCCATTTTCTATGATAAACGTACCGGAATCATGACCACAAAATAAGGTGCCATTATATTCAAAAACCGACCAAACCTGACCTTTAGTTCCTTTAATAAATTGAAAAGCGTCATCGCTAGTAGCATTTTTATAAAACAAACCCTGATTGGTGCCTACATATAATTTACCATTATGTAATAAAGAGGTATATACTGTTCCTAGAATACCTGTATCATCTGAAAAGCTTCTAATAGGAGATTGCAAATTGATACAATTAATCCCATTATCTAAACCGATCCATAAATTTTTATCGGTATCTTCAAACAAAGACAAAGCCGTATTGTTGCTCAATCCTTTGTTCTGTGTTAGATGATACTTCTTTTTCCCTTCTGGAGATAAAATAAAAATACCGTTAGACACCGTTCCTACAGCAAAACCCTTATCTGAAAGTAATTGACTACTATATACACTACTAGAAGTGATTTCCGCATCAGCTTCAGTTATAAACTTGTTTAACTTTCCTCCAATAAATTTGTAAAACCCCAAGAATTGTGTCTGTAAAAGCAAACCATCATCTGTACTAAAAAGATTGACAATTTTATTATTTTTAAAGAAAGGATCCGCAGAAATTAGTTTCGGCTTACCGTTTTCAATTTCAAACAAACCTTCTGTTGCTACTTGAAAATAAATAGCATTATCTACTTGAAAAGATTTTAATATCCCATTTTTAGAAGGAATTATAGAAAATTGTTGCGATTTCGTATCATAAATATAAATTTGATTTAACGATTGAAAAATAACCCATTGATCATAACATAAGATGTTCCAAAACTGTTCATCATCTTTAATTTTATGTTTAATTTTAGCACTTAATGAAATGTATTTTAATTTTTGATTGGCTGTTCTAATCCAATATCCAAACTCCATATAACAGCCTGTAAATACTTTATCGCCTACCACTTTTACAGATCGAATAATGGTTTCATTAGGAGAAGGGTACAAATTCCAATTCGAACCATTAAATTCCAATAAACCATCGTTATTCGCAAAAAATAAAAATTGATTCTTATCTTGAGAAATCATCCAATTCTGATTTCCACCATTATAAGTGCTCGATGGATATTTTACAATTGGTGGAAGTTGTTGTGCAGTAAGAAAAAATGAAAAATGAAATACAAATAAAAATATAGAAGTTCGTGTAAAATACATGGTAGAAATAATAAAAATAACGTTTATAAAAGTATTGATAAAAAATAGAAAATGAAAATATTACAAAAAAAAAGCACGCTTCTCAGAAACGTGCTTTTCGGATTAACTAACTAAACTACTTCTTAATAAATTTTGATGTAGCTATTTGATCTCCAGAAAAAACCTTAATTAGGTAAATTCCATCTTTTAAATCTGATACATTTACAAGTGCTTCTGTCTCATGAAACGTAAGCCTTTTTACTTCCTGACCAATTAAATTATATATCGATATGGATTGTATACTATCTTCTGCGGAAACCGATAACAAAGTAGTAGCTGGATTTGGATACATAGCAATCTTTGCCGTTTCAAAACTTAAACTCGTCAAAGGTGCTGCATAACTTATATTATCAAAATAATACGTTTTTTCACCTGCAGTGGCTCCATCTGTTCCAAAATTGAAAAATATAGACATCATATTAAAATTAAATGCTGGATTAAATGCCGCAGTTCCAGAAGCTTGGTTATTCAAATCAAATTCCATCATTTGCCATCCCACTACTGTAGTATTAGTTTGGGTTTCACAAGACTGAGTTGGCGTTCCTACTACTTCAACCTTTAATCTAACCGGAATTCCAGCATCTGGCGACCAAACTCTAACATATACTTTACGATTAGAGGCGGTAAATGGTATTGTAGAACTAAATCCAGAAGGTGTGCTCATAGTAGTACCTGCCCATAATTGTGCGCCTCCCGTTTTAATTGTTTTTGTGACCATATTAGAAGGATTAGTAGGATCTGCAACTAAAGAAGAAACCGTCCCACCAAAATCAGTAACGGTGTAATTTGTAGTACTACCTTCAAAATTAATTGGTAAATTAATTTGTGTCAAACACGCACTACAAGAACCACCACAATCAATTCCAGTTTCTGTACCATTTTGAATGCCATCAGAACACGTAGGAGCCACTCCTTGCTTGGCTAAAATAAATCGCCACCAACCACCATTAATCTGAAGGTCTAAAGTCAATATATTTGTTGTCAAACTTGTAATTTTATAAGTAATGCTTGGTGGTGCCTGACTTGGATTAGTTAACTCACCACCATTATATGCTTTAGCCAAACCTAAATAAGCGCCAATTCCTGTTAAAGTAAGAGTACCATTTCCAGTATTTTGCGACCAAGCAGCCGCATTAGAACTCACATGAGGAGCCACTGGAGCACCACATGCATCCGATCCGCCTTGCCAGCCTTCAATCCAACTTTGTGTACCTAGTACATTAGAAAACGATCCATCGGCATTAAAAATATACAAATCGTCAAAGAAGCAAGCTCTTGTAGTCACATCTGCCAAACTATTTGAAAACCAGGACATGTCACCTTGATTAGGTCCTACGCCAAAAGCTCCAGCTTGCGGACTCATTTTCCAAGTTCCTTCTAAAGTTTGAGAATTTCCGATTGAAATCATCAAAATAAAGATTAATTGGGTAATTTTTTTCATAATATTCATTTTTTTAGTTAATAGTTATCAATATTAAAATTAAACTTTACAAATAGTAACTAATTAAAATTGAAGCTATATAAACTATACAACTATATTATTTTCAACATAATAAAAAAACGCTAGAATGCATTGATAAAATACTGAATAAACTGATAATAAACTAGATAGAAAAAATAAATAAAACAAAAATGTATAGGTATTGTATAGTTTTTACAAGTTCAAAATCGTAACGAAAACGATTTCTTAAAAAATAAAAAAGCAAAAAAACGCTAAAAAGCAAACAACCTGCCTTTTTAACTGAACAATTCATATCTTTGCAAAACTTATAAAAAAACACCACGATGCCAACTGATTTTTCAACTTTAGAACCTAAAAAATTTATATTAATTAAAGGAGCGCAATTGCACAATTTAAAAAATATAGATGTCGCCATTCCTAGAAATCAAATGGTAGTAATTACTGGGCTTTCCGGTTCAGGTAAATCTAGTTTAGCTTTTGATACTTTATATGCTGAGGGGCAACGTAGATATGTAGAGAGTTTATCTTCTTATGCTCGTCAATTCTTAGGAAAATTAGACAAACCTAAAGTGGAATACATCAAAGGAATTGCCCCTGCTATTGCCATCGAACAAAAAGTAAATACCACTAATGCGCGTTCAACCGTTGGAACTTCAACCGAAATTTACGATTACTTAAAATTATTATATGCCCGAATTGGTAGAACTTTTTCTCCCATTTCAGGTGAAGAAGTAAAAAAACATACCGTTTCTGATGTAGTCAAATACATTCAAACATTAGAATTAGATTCGAAATGGCTCTTATTAGCTCCAATTCATTTAGAAGAAGGAAGAAAACTACACGACAAACTAAAAGTATTATTACAACAAGGTTTTGCCCGGGTTTTAGTAGATAATCAAACCGTTCGTTTAGACGATTTTGTATCGACTTTAGAAATGATAGACGAAAATACCATGGCTGATAAAGAGATTTTATTAGTTATTGATAGAATCGTAGTGAAAGAGGATGAAGAATTTTTAAACCGAATTGCGGATGCTTTACAAATCGCATTCTACGAAGGAAAAGGCGAATTATATGTACAAGATCCTGAAACGAATAAACGTGCTGTTTTTAATTCAAATTTTCAATTAGACGGCTTAGATTTCTTAGAACCTAATATACATTTATTCAGTTTTAATAATCCGTATGGCGCTTGTCCAACTTGCGAAGGCTATGGAAGTGTCATTGGAATTGATTATGAATTAGTCGTACCCAACACCGCACTTTCTGTGTATGAAAATGCCATTTTTCCTTGGCGTGGTGAAAGTATGGGCTGGTATAGAGATCAATTAGTGAATAATTCACATCATTTCGATTTCCCAATTCATAAACCTTATTTCGAATTATCGGAAAATCAAAAAGAATTAATTTGGAAAGGAAATAAATATTTCACAGGCTTAAACGACTTCTTCGCCGACTTAGAAGCCAATAATTACAAAATTCAAAACCGCGTGATGCTTTCACGTTACAGAGGAAAAACAAAATGTCATGTTTGTAATGGAAAACGTTTACGACCAGAAACGAACAACATTAAAGTCGCTGGAAAAACCATTTCTGATTTAGTCGACTTGCCAATTATCAAATTAATTCCGTTTTTCAATTCCATTGAATTATCGGAATATGATTTAAAAGTAGCTAAACGTTTGTTATTAGAAATCAAAAACAGATTAGCCTTTTTAGATAATGTAGGCTTAAATTATTTGAGTTTAAACCGACAATCAGCCACACTTTCTGGTGGAGAATCACAACGTATTAACTTAGCAACCTCTTTAGGAAGTTCTTTAGTGGGTTCGATGTATATTTTAGATGAACCAAGCATCGGTTTACACCCAAAAGATACTGAAAAATTAATTGAAGTCTTACTAAATTTAAAGAAATTAGGCAACACAGTTATCATCGTAGAACACGACGAAGATATCATGAAAGCGGCTGATATGATTATCGATATCGGACCAGAAGCAGGAACTTTAGGTGGAAATTTAGTCGCACAAGGAACTTATGAAGAAATTCTAAAATCCGATTCTTTAACCTCAAGATATTTGAATGGAAAAGAAGAAATTGCGGTTCCAAAAACAAGAAGAAAATTCAAAAATCACATCGAAATTATTGGAGCGCGTGAAAACAATCTAAAAAACATTGATGTAACCTTTCCTCTAGATTGCTTAACCGTAATAACTGGAGTTTCAGGTAGTGGAAAAAGTACTTTGGTGAAGAAAATTTTATTTCCAGCCATGCAAAAAAAGCTAACCGGTTTAGGTGACAAAGCAGGACAATTTACAGAACTAGAAGGAAGTTACGCACACATAAAAAATATCGAATACGTAGACCAAAATCCAATTGGAAGAAGTTCTCGTTCAAATCCCGTGACATATATCAAAGCGTACGATGATATTCGTGAATTATTTGCCAAACAAACCACATCCAAATTAAGAAATTACCAAGCCAAACATTTCTCTTTCAACGTGGATGGTGGCCGATGCGAAACCTGTAAAGGTGATGGAGAAGTTACGATTGAAATGCAATTTATGGCCGATGTGCATTTAGAATGCGAAACCTGTAACGGAAAACGCTTCAAAAAAGAAGTCTTAGAAGTAAATTTCGAAGGAAAAAACATCGACGATGTATTAAAAATGACCATCGATGATGCCGTGACGTTTTTCGAAACTCATGGTCAAACAAAAATCACTCAAAAATTACAACCGCTTAAAGATGTTGGTTTAGGTTATGTGCAATTAGGACAATCCTCTTCTACGCTTTCTGGTGGTGAAGCACAACGTATTAAATTAGCTTCCTTTTTAGTAAAAGGAGCTACAAAAGAAAAAATGCTTTTCGTATTTGATGAACCAACAACTGGATTACATTTTCACGATATCAAAAAATTATTAAAATCGTTTGAAGCTTTAATTGAACGAGGACATTCAATCATCGTAATTGAACACAATTTAGAGTTAATCAAATGTGCCGATTATATTATCGACATCGGTCCAGAAGGTGGTGAAAACGGCGGACAATTAGTCGCTTTCGGAACACCTGAAGAAGTGGCGAAAAACAAAAAATCGTTGACAGGCAAGTATTTAGCGGAAAAATTGTAATCAATGAAGAAAATTATCTTCTTATTTATATTAGGACTTACCAGTATCTATGCTCAAAAAAAACAACTTTTC
>CAZULO010000005.1:0-42123 GCA_964621245.1 uncultured Flavobacterium sp. | reverse complement strand
TTTCTGGCCCAGTGATTTACGAAAATATAGAAAAAATAATGGCCATTGATGGTGTGACGCCACATATTTACGGTAAAAAAGAAACACGACCATTCCGAAAAATGGGACACGTTACCATCATTAACCAAGATATGACGGAAGCCCGAAAAATAGCCGAGGAAGTAAAGAATAATATAAGAGTAATTAGCGGCCTCCTAACCCCAAAAGGGGAAATTTAAAATCGAAAATTTTAAAATGAGAAAAATAATTATATCTTTTGGCCATTTATTACTATTTTCAATCACACAATATTTACCTAATATATTTTCTGATAAAAGTGATTACGATAAACTAATATTATATGGGTTTCCAAATAATTTTTACTTAGTTAAGTTAAATACTTCAGAAGATATGTGTGGATTAGCAGAAACCGATTTTAGAATTGAAAATTTAACAATTAACATACTTATTTATTTTTTTACTTTTTGGTTCATAAAATATATTTACAAAACAACAACAAACTCAAACAACTTAAACCCTACTCACCCCTAGTAGGAATTCCCCCTTTGGGGGTTAGGGGGCTAATATGAGTAAAGTAGCCATCATAATGGGAAGCATTTCGGATATGCCGGTCATGCAAGAAGCCATAGACATTTTAAAAGGATTTGATATTGAAACAGAAGTAGATATTGTTTCAGCACACAGAACACCAGAAAAATTATTCGATTTTAGTAAAAACGCGCATACTCGTGGCATTTCTGTCATTATTGCTGGAGCAGGCGGCGCAGCACATTTACCTGGAATGGTGGCTTCTATGAGTCCACTTCCTGTAATTGGAGTGCCCGTAAAATCTAGTAATTCTATTGATGGTTGGGATTCTGTTTTATCTATATTACAAATGCCTGGTGGTGTTCCAGTGGCAACTGTTGCCTTAAATGGTGCGAAAAACGCTGGGATTTTAGCCGCTCAAATTATTGGAAGCTTTGATAAGTGCGTGTTGGATAAAATTATTTTTTATAAAGAAGGCTTACGCGATACCGTTTTAAAAGCTTCAGAAAATTTAAAGAAATAAAAAACCCCGACTTATCACTAAATCAGGGTCAAAAATCTATTCACAATTAAGTGACAACTATAAAAAAAAACAATTTCGGGGAAAAAAGGGCGATATTCGCTTGATTTCTTTTACAAAGTTAATCACTTAATCGACAAAAACAAGCATTTCGTCGACTTATTTTAACCTAATTTCTTCGGAAAACGCTAAAACCCAACAAAATAAGGGCTTTCCGAAATAAAAATAAATCAAAAAAATCAAACAAAACGTAAATATATGTCAGTTTTAAGTCAAATATTCAACACAAAACACAATACAGCTCCCTTTTCTCAAATAAAAACAGAAGACTACTTACCTGCTTTCTTAAAAAACATTGAAAAAGCGCGACTAGAAATCGACCAAATCATTCACAATACCGAAACTCCAACTTTTGAAAATACGGTTGAAGCTTTGGATTTCTCAGGGGAAACATTAGATCGCTTATCGAGTATCTTTTTTAATTTAAATTCGGCCGAAACTTCAGATGACATGCAAAAAATTGCACAAGAAGTTACGCCTTTACTTACTGAATTTGGAAACGACATCGCTTTAAATGAAGAGCTTTTTAAAAGAGTAAAATCCATTTATGAAAATAAAGAGGCTTTAAACCTGACAACAGAACAAACTACTTTATTAGATAAAAAATACAAAGGTTTTGCTCGAAATGGCGCATTACTTACTGAAGATAAAAAAACACGTTTACGAGAAATTGATACCGAATTAGGTAAATTACAATTGACTTTCGGAGAAAACACCTTAGCTGAAACAAATAATTTTCAATTACACATAACCAACGATGCTGATTTAAAAGGTTTACCTGAAGGTGCGAAAGAAGCTGCTGCCGATTTAGCGAAATCGAAAAATGAAACGGGATGGATTTTTACCTTAGACTTCCCAAGTTATTTACCTTTTGTAACTTATATTGAAAATAGGGAATTACGTAAAGAAATGGCCATTTCATACGGAAAAAAAGCCTTTCAAAATAACGAATATAATAACGAAGAAATTACCAAAAAAATTGTCGCACTTCGTCATGAACGTGCTAATTTATTAGGTTATGAAACCCATGCCCATTTTGTTTTAGAAGAACGAATGGCGCAAAATCCGACAAAAGTATTATCGTTTTTAAATGATATTTTAGAAAAAGCCAAACCTGCTGCCAAAAGAGAATTTGAACAATTAGCCTCTTTTGCGAAGGAATTAGACGGAATTGAACAATTAGAAAAATGGGATGCTGCTTATTATTCTGAAAAATTGAAACAAAAATTATTCAATTTAGATGATGAAGTGTTGAAACCGTATTTCAAATTAGAAAACGTTTTAAACGGTGCTTTTGCCATTGCAGAAAAATTATTCGGTATTACCTTTAACGAAGTTTTTGATATCGACAAATACCATCCAGATGTACAAACGTTTGAAGTTTTAGATGAAAATAAGAATTTAGTTTCGATATTTTATACCGATTTTTTCCCAAGAAAAGGCAAACGAAATGGCGCTTGGATGACATCTTTCAAACCTCAATATATAAAAGAAGGAAAAAACCAAAGACCACATGTTTCTAATGTGTGCAATTTCACACCTCCAACCGCTACGAAACCATCTTTATTGACTTTTAATGAAGTTACAACTTTGTTCCACGAATTTGGTCACGGATTACATGGCATGTTAGCGAATACTACCTACCCTAGCCTTTCAGGAACTTCCGTTTTTTGGGATTTTGTAGAATTACCTTCTCAAGTAATGGAAAACTGGTGCTACGAACCTGAAGCGTTGGCTTTATTTGCGAAACACTACGAAACAGGTGAAATTATTCCGCAAGAATATGTCGAAAAAATCAAAGAATCAGCGAGTTTCTTAGAAGGAATGGCGACTTTACGTCAATTGAGTTTTGGCTTGTTGGATATGGAATACCATGGAAAAAATCAAGTTATTGAAAATGTAAAAGCGTTTGAAAAACAAGCTATGGGCGATACTTCTTTATTTCCCGATGTGGCTGAAAATTGCATGAGCGTTTCGTTTTCTCACATTTTTCAAGGTGGCTATTCTTCGGGATATTACAGTTACAAATGGGCCGAAGTTTTAGATGCCGATGCATTTGCCTATTTCCAAGAAAATGGTATTTTTAATAAAGAGGTGGCTACGAAATTTAAAGATAACGTATTATCTAAAGGCGGAACGGATCATCCAATGACGTTATACAAAAATTTTAGAGGTCAAGAACCTAAAGCAGATGCGTTGTTGAAACGTGCTGGGTTGATATAATTCACAACATTTACAAATAAAAAATCCTGTTTCGAAATTCGGAACAGGATTTTTTTATACTTTAAAATTATATTTACTCAATAATAATTCTTTTAGAAACTTGTTTTCCTTCTGTTTTTACATTTAAAATATAAACTCCAGCTTGAGTTGTAGAAAAATTAAGTTCTTTTGTAAATAAAGCTCCTTGTGATTCAAAATTATTTTGATAAATTGATCTTCCTCTTAAATCGAATAATTCAACGGCAACTTTATCTGAAGTAGGTAATGAAATATTTATTTTTCCATTCGAAGGATTTGGATAAATCACAAAACCATCGATTTGATTGGACGGATTACTTAATGTTCCTTGAACTACAAAGTTATCTATTAAAACACCTTCTTGATTGGCTGCTTCATCTGAAATAAACGTAAATCTAAAAATAGCATTTGAAGCTCCAGCTAATTCGGTTAAGCTATGTGTGTAAGTTTTTAAATTCCCATTCATACCATTACCACCTGAGGGTGCTGTAGCGTAGTCACCTGTCCATTGTTTACCTATACATTTGAAACAATCTGTTCCATTTGGCACTCTTGAACTGTTATACCAACTCGGATCTGAAGATGTTCCTAACACATTCCATGTTGAACCAGCATCGATTGAATATTCGAAATAAACAATATCCCAATTTGATTCTAAATCAAAAGCCATATCAAAACTAACCGTTGGGTTTGTCACGCCAGATAAATTATAACAAGGCGACACTAAAAAGGAAGTTGCAGAATTAGGGTAATTACCTGATAATTTCGTAGCATAAACATTAGAACCTGTTAGCGCATTTGTTAATAAAGTTTTATTTACCGCTCCTCTTTCCCAGATAGAATTAGTTTTACCATTTTCATCAATAGATACTAAATCATCAGAGGAAGAATTAAACGTATTAACCACGTTAGCAGAACCAGCATCGTTAACAATAATTAAGATCGATTTAGTATTATTTGCAGCATTTCCATCACCTACAACTGTTGTTGTTACATTTAAAGTATGTGTACCACGAGTTAATCCAGTTACAGGTATTGAAAAATTTTGTACGCCACAATTCGACAAACTACCTGACCAATTAAGTGTACTATTTGCTCCACCATCTATATTATAAGAAATAGCTACATTGGTAATTGCGTCTGTTCCTGAATTTTCAAAAATTATGGATGGATTAAAAGGTGCACCACAAGCCACATTTACATTACCACCTGCTATAGATTTTAAGGCAACATCAGAAGAATATCCGATGTAATTATCTCCTACATTTACAGCTTTCCAAGCTTTTGTTACAGCTTGTACTTCAGGACTAGTAGCACAATATAAAGAACTTGCTACAGCTATGGTTGCATTTCTTAAGTCCATGTAAGTAGCGTTTGAAGTTAGGTAATCTCTCTCCGCATAATAAGCAATTTGAGAAGATTTTGCCATTCCAATTCCCGTTACATTGTAGGCAAAAGCTCCTCCAGAAGAAGCAGGAGCATTATTCGTGCCCGATTTTCCCGCTGTAACAATATAAAACCAATGATTTAAAACACCACTATTATTATGTACACCACAGTAATCATTAGTATCATTTGGAGTACACGTACCATCATCAGCAGTTGTTGACCAATAAGTTCCTTTAAATGTATCTGGATTTCCTTTAGTAGTTGGATAACTCATAGAGCGTAAAGCATTTCCGCCTGTGTAAAGATCTTCTCCAATTTTCCACAAAGCAGAAGTTCCAGGAGAAGCGGTATCCACTGAACTATTTAAATTTCCATTTCTACCATATTGTTCGATACAAACTCCCCAAATATCAGAAAAACCTTCATTCATTCCACCTGATTGATTTTGATATGCTAAATTTGCCGTATATGTACAAACAGCATGACCAATTTCATGTCCGCAAACATCTAAGGCGGTAAATGGTCTAGTACCACCATCGCCATAAGTCATTACACTACCATTCCAAAAAGCATTTGCGTAACCCGCTCCACCAGCTACATCATCATAGTGAACAAAACTTTTAATTTGGGCACCAGCATCATCAAAACTGTTTCTATTAAAAATATTTTTCCAAAAATCATAAGTCATTTCTGCACCCCAATGTGCATCTAATGCAGCATTATCTTTATTTACAGCCGTGGCAGAATAGTTACCCGTGCTCCAATTGTTTGAAGAATTGACAAAATTAACTATAGAATAACTTGGCGCTCTGTTAGAATTGTACGTAGCCACACCATTTCCATTTCCTCTAACATCTTCAACTAAAATAAAATTTGATCCAACTGATTTAGTTTCTATAGGTCTCGTTCCACTATATCTTGTAGCGGCTGTTCCAGCTACAAATGGTGTAAAAAGAGCGTTTTCTTGATTTAAAGCAATTTTCTCCATTTTTTTCGCATTTTGTTCAATTTCATAATCTGAAACCAAATGTGTTAAATGCTTAATTATTGGATTTTTAAATAAAATTTCACCAGAAGTTGCATCTACAAAAATTTCATCTCTGGAAAGAGGCATTTTAGCATAGATATCAAATTTATAGGCTAATTTAACTTCTCCTTTATTAATCAAAGGAAAAATAACTAACTCACCTTCCGGTTTTGAATAACTCATGGTTTCTGCTGATACTTTATCTTCCCACAAATAAGTTGATGCATTTACAAAACTCGTGGCTTTAAGTAATGCCTCTGCTTTGCTAAGATTTGGGTTTAAATTCAAACCCGACGCGTTATATAATTCCCCATTTATAGATACAATATTTCCATCTTTAGTATGAGTAATCAAAGTTCCGAACTCAACTTTTATACCATTATAAAATTGTTGAAATCTTTGATGTATGAACCCCGCTTCATCAGAAGTACTTTTCTTCGGTTCGAAAGTATTTAAATTATTTAAATTGTATAGGTTTGAAAATTTCTTAATCGCATTTTCTTTTGTGGAAAATCCTTCTAAGGTTAGTGTTTTTTGGAAAGCATTATCTCCATTGTATTTTTCATTTTTCTGAGCAAACGTTACCGAAGTTAATAACAACGAAAGCCCAATAATTTTCAAATAGTTATTTTTCATATTTAAGTTTAATTGGTCTACAATATTAAAAAAATAAATTCAAAGAAAAAAATAATGCTTAAAGCTAACTTTCATTTTTTTTTGAAAGTTTAAAAACTTTTATATATCTTTGTACTATAAAATAAACCATAAAATAACAATGAGCATTTTTTCAATGCGATTTGCATTTAACCATTAAAAGACAATAAAAGCGACAAATGAAATTCAAAGAAGCTAAAAATAAATTCGTACAAACATGGGGAGCATTAGGTTCTCAATGGGGAATTAACAAAACCATGGCGCAAATTCATGCTTTGTTAATGGTTTCTAGCGAAGCGGTTTCTATGGAAGACATCATGGAAGAATTGCAAATTTCTCGTGGTAACGCCAGTATGAATATTCGTGCTTTGATGGATTGGGGAATTGTGTATAAAGAATACAAAGCTGGTGAAAGACGTGAATTCTTCACTGCCGAAAAAGACTTGGACGAATTAGCTGTAAAAATCTCAAGAGAAAGAAGCAAAAGAGAAATCAAACCCGCATTAAAAGTATTAAAAGAAGTTTCGTCAATTTCTGCCAATGCCACTTCTGAAGAAAAACATTTCGTAGAACAAACCAAAAAATTATACGATTTCGTACTAAAAGCAGACAATGTTTTAGATAAAATCACAGAATACAAAGACAATTGGTTGGCACAAATTCTGATGAAATTCATGAAATAAAAAAATTTAATCAAAACTTTCATTTTTTTCTGAAAGTTTAAAAATAAAAAGAACTATGAAGACTTTAAAAAACTTAAACACTTTGGCAGTATTACTTCCTACTTTGATATTAATTACTTATCCCATATTTAAAGAAGGTAGTTTAGTTTGGACAGCATTATCATTAATAATTACAGGTTTTATTCAAGTTTTAATTGGAATTTATTTTTGGTCATTACACATGAAAAATATTTATATTATAATTTACCTAATAGCAGTTGTTTTGTTTTTTACAACATGGTATAATATTAGCACAATTGGTTATCACAATACTATCACAAAAGTTTTACTTGGCATTCCTCCTATTTTAGCCATATACTTATCGGTAATAATTTACACTAAAAAAGAAACCAAATGAATAATTTAAAAACATACAACCCTTTATTACTATTGTTAAGTGTTGTACTTTGGCTTACATTTTGGTTAGGTCCAGTTTTTATGATTGCTTTAGGTGTTTATAATATTTATTCTTCCATAAAAATCTATAAAAAACTAAAAAAGCAGGTAATTATTTACTGGATATTAGTGGCAATAAATTTATTATTAATGTTGCTGACATTTGAATTTGAACTTTTTGAATATTTCTCTTTCGGATTTTTTTCTGTATTAATATTTACACCTTATTTATTATCAAGCTATCTAATTTATTTAATCAATAGAATTTAATAATAAACTGCAGAATTAAAAAAGAAAAAAATAAAATTATCATGAAAACGCTAAAAAACCAAACCTTACTTTACGACGAAGATTGTCCACTTTGCCGCGTGTATACAAAAGGGTTTATTACAACTGGAATGTTAGACGAAAACGGTAAAAAACCCTATTGTCAATTAACGGAAGAAGAACAAAATTTTATTGATGTACAACGCGCTTCGAATGAAATTGCTTTGGTTGACAATGAAAACAAAACCGTGCTTTATGGCATTGACAGTTTGTTAAAAGTGATTGGTTTTTCATTTCCTTGGATGGAAAAACTCGGAAATTGGAAACCGATAAATTTTCTACTTAAGAAACTCTATTCTTTTATTTCTTACAACAGAAAAGTAATTATGCCAAGTAAGAAAAAAGTAGAAATAAAACTAGAATGTGTTCCCGATTTTAATGCAAAATATAGATTTTTATATATTACTTTAGCGACAGTTTTTACAGCTTTTACCTTATTTTATTTTTCTGAATTACTCAGCAATTTACCTAAATCAAATATCGCAAGAGAATTCATTTTAGCCATTGGGCAAATGGTTTTTCAAAGTTTATTTTTACTAAAAAAAGACAAAAAAACAGTACTAAATTATTTAGGGAATCTAATGACCGTTTCTCTTTTAGGTTCACTTATTTTGGTTCCGATGATTTTTTTGAATTCAATTATAAAATTACCTGAAATTGTAATCTTAGGTTGGTTTGCCTGCACAGTTTTAATTATGTTTTTAGAGCATTCTAGAAGAATAAAAATATTAGAATTACCAAAACACATAACATATACTTGGGTTTTATATCGAATTATTGCGCTAGGAATAATCTTAAATTCATAAAAATGAATAGCTTAAATCCAGTCTTTCAAATAAATAGAGCTATATATATAATCACACTATTATTGTATTTAGCAGTAAGTCCCGGAATGGCATTTCAAATAATTTTAGGAATAACTCAATTAGTTAGTGCGATTTATTTGACCAAAAACTTCTATAAAAAAGTATCGAATTTTTTAAGAAAATTATTGAAAACATATTGGTTATTAACGGCAATAGTATTTATTGCAATAGGATTTATTAGAGATATTTTTTCAATAAAAGGAATCATTATCTGCTTTATCATTCCAATGATAACCGCAACATTATTCCTATATATATACTATAAATGCAGAAAAGAAATTAACGAAAAATGAAAAAACTTATCATAGCAGCTGGAACCGGATTTTTAGGTCAGGTTTTAGTCGATCATTTCAAAGATTCTTTTGAGGAAATTGTCATTCTTACAAGAGGAAAATCTGAAAATAAAAACAACATCAAATATGTAAATTGGAATGCCAAATCATTTTCTGGTTGGGAAAAGGAATTAGAAAACGCAGCTGTTTTAATCAATTTAGCAGGAAAATCTGTGGATTGCAGATACAACGAAAAAAACAAACAAGAAATTTATATTTCTAGAATTGAGAGTACTAAAATTCTAAACGAAGCCGTTTTAAAATGTAAAAACCCACCGAAACATTGGTTAAATTCTTCAACTTCTACTATTTATCGTTTTTCATTAGACAAACAAATGGATGAAACTACTGGAGAAATTGGCAACGACTTCTCTATGAACATCGCTAAAAGTTGGGAAAAAGCGTTCTTCGAAACTAAAACTCCGAAGACATTAAAAACAGCGTTACGAACTTCTATTGTTTTAGGAAAAAATGGCGGTGCTTTTATTCCATTAAAAACTTTAGCAAAACTGGGATTGGGCGGAAAACAGGGAAATGGCAAGCAATTTATCAGTTGGATTCACGAAAAAGATTTTGCCAGAGCCGTTGCTTTTGTTATCGAAAACAAATTGGAAAACGAGATCAATATAGTGTCTCCAAATCCGGTTAGAAACGTAAATTTTATGTCGAAATTACGAAAAGCGGTTGGTATGCCTTTTGGAATTTCTCAACCTGAATGGCTATTAGAATTAGGTTCAAAAATAATTAATACCGAAACCGAATTGGTTTTGAAAAGCAGAAACGTAATTCCGAAACGCTTACAAGAAAACGGATTTACATTTAAGTACGATTCAGTTGATAAAACATTTGAAAATTTATTACAGAAATAATTTTATTCGTTTAAATTCGGAAATTCGCGGCAAAAAAACAAAAAATCATGACAACTATAAAAATCACCACGTATTATTTCGCACCCATTGAAAAAGTTTTCGATACCAATCGAAATATCGATATTCATCAGCAATCGGCAAGTAAAACTAAAGAAGTTGCTATTGCTGGGATTACTTCTGGATTAATAAATAAAAATGAAACCGTGACTTGGAAAGGCAAACATTTTGGCGTGTATTTAACCCATCAAAGTCTTATTTCTGAAATGGTTTTCCCAACCTATTTTGTAGACGAACAACTAAAAGGACAATTTAAAAGTTTCAAACACCAACATTTTTTCAAACAAAAAGAAAATTATGTAGAAGTGACAGATGTTTTAGAATACGAAACGCCTTTTGGCATTTTCGGCCAACTTTTCGATAAATTACTATTGAAAAAACATTTGACGAATTTCATCATTCACAGAAATGCCGTTTTGAAAAATTTAGCGGAGAAAAAATAACTTCAAATTCACAGATTATATAACTTAAGATTAGTGAAGAGAAAAGAAATCTGCGAATCTGTGGTAGTTATCAACTCAAAAACAGCAATAAAAACCACCAAAATATCGGAATCGCTTCCACCCAAAAACTAGCATAATATCTGGATCTGTTTTCATTAGCAAAATATAAAAATAAAGCAATTGAACTTGAAACTATGAATTTAAAAAGCAGTGGTGAATAATCTTGATTTGCTTCGTATAAAAATTCTAAAAGAAGCAAAACAATCAAAAGTCCGTAGCCTAATAATTTGGTCTTTTTTACCCCTATTTGTTGCGGAACGGTTTGTAAATGTGGATCATCTGTATTTATATCTATAATTTCGAAAATTAAAACCAGTACAAAAATTAGCAGAAACCTTTGAACACTAAGTAATAAAACATCAGAAGTAAATCCAACTTTTGCGTTAATTAATGGAAGAATTACAGTAACTCCAACCCAGCACACACTCACAATGTAAATTTTTATGCCTTTCCAATTTCTAGCATTTCGTTTATTTGGAAAAAACGGCAAAGTATAAAGCAGCAACAATAGGAAAACAAAAAAGCCCAAAGATTGGGTGATAAATTGCAACTTTAAAAAGTAAAAAAAACTCGCTAATGCACTAAAAATACTAAGCAGAATTATCAACCTTAGTTCTTTTTTAATCTTTATTTTGTTTAACCTAGCCAATGCATCATATTTTACAAAATTGTAACCTACAATAGTCCCGAAAAAAGCAAAGGCTTTCACCTCAAAATTTTCTGATATGTTGAAGAAGTACATTGTCATGGAAACCAATGCAAAAGCCGATAAAGCCACATGTAAACTGCTTTTTAAATAAAAATCGAATATTTTCTTCCCTGCAACCATTCAACAAAAATAATCAAAGTGTTAATAACAAGCCCAATTAGTTGATAAAAATGATAAAATTTCAATTGAAAAGCAATTATTTTTATCAGATTAATAATTACTTTTGTATGCAAATTTTAACACAACCTTTTTTTTATATATAATGAAGACAGATGCTTTTGCTTTAAGACACATTGGAACAGGTGAAAACGACCTAAACCACATGTTACAAACTATTGGAGTTGATTCAGTAGACCAATTAATTTACGAAACTATTCCAACCGATATTCGTTTAAAGTCTGACTTAAACTTAGACGCTCCAATGACGGAATATGAATATTTAAATCATATTTCTGAACTAGGTAAAAAAAATAAAGTCTTCAAATCTTATATTGGTTTGGGTTATCATCCAGCTATTGTTCCTGCCGTAATTCAAAGAAATATTTTTGAAAATCCAGGTTGGTACACCGCTTACACACCTTACCAAGCAGAAATTGCGCAAGGTCGTTTAGAAGCAATTTTAAATTACCAAACTACAGTTATTGAATTAACGGGAATGGAAATTGCCAATGCTTCTTTATTAGATGAAAGTACTGCCGCTGCTGAAGCTATGGCCTTATTATTTGATGTAAGAACTCGCGAACAAAAGAAAAATAACGTCAATAAATTTTTCGTTTCTGAAGAAATATTACCGCAAACACTTTCTGTTCTTCAAACCCGTTCTACGCCTATTGGTGTGGAATTAGTGATTGGAAACCACGAAAACTTCGATTTTTCAACAGAATTTTTCGGAGCGATCTTACAATATCCTGGAAAATATGGTCAAGTTCACGATTATGCTGGATTTATCGCCAAAGCCAAATCAAATGAAATTAAAGTAGCCGTTGCTGCGGATATATTATCTTTAGTAAAATTAACACCTCCGGGTGAAATGGGTGCTGATGTAGTAGTTGGAACTTCACAACGTTTTGGTATTCCAATGGGTTACGGTGGTCCGCATGCTGCATTTTTTGCAACAAAAGAAGAATTCAAACGTTCAATGCCTGGTCGAATTATTGGTGTTACTATTGACACTAATGGAAACCGCGCTTTACGAATGGCTTTACAAACACGTGAACAACATATTAAACGTGAAAAAGCCACTTCAAACATTTGTACAGCTCAGGTTTTATTAGCCGTTATGGCTGGTATGTATGCCGTTTATCATGGTCCAAAAGGATTGCGTTATATTGCGAATAAAGTTCACGCATCAGCTACTACTGCAGTAGATGCTTTAAATAAATTAGGCGTTTATCAAACTAATAGTTCCTTTTTCGATACCATTTTAGTAAAAGCGGATGCTGCTAAAGTGAAAGCAATCGCAGAAAAAAATGAAGTGAATTTCTATTATGTAGATGCAGAGACGATTTCAATTTCATTTAATGAAACCACTTCAATTGCTGATATCAATCAAATTATTGACATTTTTGCAGAAGCTACTGGAAAAACAGCTATTCCAGTTGAACAATTAGTGGAAGAGACTACTATTGGTGAAAATTTATCAAGAACATCAACTTTCTTAACGCATGATGTATTCAACAACCATCATTCGGAAAGTCAATTGATGCGTTATATCAAAAAATTAGAACGTAAAGATCTATCTTTAAATCACTCTATGATTTCTTTGGGTTCTTGTACGATGAAATTAAATGCTGCTGCCGAAATGTTGCCTTTATCAATGGCGAATTGGAACAACATGCACCCTTTTGCTCCTATCGAACAAGCGGAAGGCTATTTAACTATGCTTAAAAAACTAGAAGAACAATTAAATATTGTAACTGGTTTCCAAGGCACAACTTTACAACCAAATTCAGGTGCACAAGGTGAATATGCAGGTTTAATGACTATTAGAGCGTATCATTTATCTCGTGGTGATGTACACAGAAAAGTTTGTTTAATTCCTTCTTCAGCACACGGAACCAATCCAGCTTCTGCAGCTATGTGTGGTATGGAAATTATCGTGACGAAAACCACACCTGAAGGAAATATTGATGTAGAAGATTTAAGAGAAAAAGCAATCTTACATAAAGATAATTTATCAGCTTTAATGGTAACTTATCCTTCTACTCACGGTGTTTTTGAAAGTTCAATTATCGAAATTACAAATATCATACATGAAAATGGTGGTTTAGTATATATGGATGGTGCGAATATGAATGCTCAGGTTGGATTAACTAACCCAGCCACAATTGGCGCTGATGTATGTCACTTAAACTTACACAAAACTTTCGCTATTCCTCATGGTGGTGGTGGACCAGGAGTTGGACCAATCTGTGTGAATGACAAATTAGTTCCATTTTTACCAACTAATCCAGTTATACCAGTTGGTGGAGACCAAGCTATCACAGCTATTTCAGCTGCTCCTTATGGTTCAGCATTAGTGTGTTTGATTTCTTATGGATATATTTGTATGCTTGGAGCAGAAGGTTTAACTAATGCTACTAAACATGCCATTTTAAATGCAAATTACATGAAAGCGCGTTTAGAAGCTCATTATCCGATTTTATATTCTGGAGAAATGGGAAGAGCAGCTCACGAAATGATTTTAGATTGTCGTTCTTTTGAAGACAACGGCATCAAAGTTACCGATATCGCAAAACGTTTAATGGATTATGGCTTCCACGCACCAACCGTTTCTTTCCCAGTTGCTGGAACTTTAATGATTGAACCAACTGAATCTGAAGATTTAGCAGAATTAGATCGTTTTTGTGACGCGATGATTTCTATTCGTAAAGAAATAGAGGTTTCCACAAAAGACGAAGCCAATAATATATTAAGAAACGCCCCTCATACTTTAGCTATGGTAACTGCAAACGATTGGGTATTCCCGTATACACGTGAAGCAGCTGCGTTTCCACTAGAATACATCTCAGAAAATAAATTCTGGCCAACAGTTCGTCGTGTAGATGAAGCGTATGGAGATAGAAATTTAGTTTGTTCTTGTGCACCAATTGAAGCGTACATGTAATATTAAAGTACGAATTTAGATTTACGAAATTTAAAAAAGTAACAACTTTTAAATCCCAAATTCCAATTCGGTTTTTGGGATTTTTTTTGTTAATATATATATATTTGTGATGTAAATTTATAAAAGGTATGACGATACTTATTCAATAAAACAAATCAAAATCTAATGAAAAAAATTTTAACTAGCTTATTTACATTAATAATTACAACATTAATAATATATTCATGTACAAACAATGATTCAAATGAAAATTCCAAAAACTCAGAATTTGAAAAATTTAAAGTGTTAGGAAAAAAACACAATGAAGCACTAAATTATTTCATAGCTAAAGTAAAAAAAACACCTAAAAGGGAATTAGAAGAACTAAAAAGTATTGAAGGAATTACTAGTAATGTAAATGAATTCGTCATTCAAGATAATATTTTAAAAAGTCATTCAAATATTACGAATAAAAGCTGTAAAGAAACATGCGTAAAGATGTATGGCAAAAAATTAAGTAAAACAAATAAAACAAGTTTAAATTCAAACTTAACAGATGTATTTACAAATACTAATGCGAACGAATACATAGATAAAATTTCTAATTTTGACAAGTATACAAACTACATAAATTATCAAAAAAAAATAGATAATTTAATGTTAGATTTAAGTAGAGACAATACAATTACAGAAAGTGATAAAAGCATAATCTACACTGTAGCAGCCATAGGTTACTTCTCATCAGAATACTGGGAAACAGAGGGTTACAAATGGATGTCAACAAAACCAAACAATACAACAAACAAAGCGTTACCAAAGGATTTTTGGAAAAATTTCACAAAAGCAGATGTTAGCGGTGCAATTGGCGCAGCTATTGCAGGTGCCGAAATTGGAGGTATAACTGTACCAATAATAGGAGCTATACCAGGAGCCGTTGTCGGAGCAGCAGCTGGAGGGATAGGATCATCAATTGCTTGGGGAACAACTGAATTATTATTTGATTAATATGAAAACATTTTTTTTAAAATCAGCAATAAGTACTATAATTACTTTGGCATTATTTCTTTTATTTTCTACTAAAATAAACACCTATAAAACAATATTTTTTACCGCTTTATTGTTTTTAATTAATTTAATACTTTTTAAATTCATCTTTAAAAAAAAATGAATAAAAAAATAAGATAATAAATTGAATAAAAATCCCAAATTCCAATTCGGTTTTTGGGATTTTTTTTTGAAATTTGATAAATATCAATTTCTTCAAGAACTATTATCGTAAATTTGAATTTCGAAAAATTCAATACAATGACTGACATAGAAACCCGTGAAGATATTATTCTAATCCTAAGAAACTTTTACGATAGATTACTTAAAGATCTGGCTATCAATTTCTTTTTTACTCAAGCTACTCATGTGGATCAACATTTAGAAGAACATTTTGAAATTTTAGCGACTTTTTGGGAACAAAGTTTATTTTTAAAAGGCGGTTACAGTAATAATATGTTTGAAATTCATAAAAAAATACACGAAAAATACTCCTTTACGGATGAACATTATAACATCTGGTTAGATCATTTTTACACCTCTATTGCAGAAAATTTCGAAGGAAATAAAGCCGACCAGATGAAAACTATGGCACTCAATATGGCCACAGTTATGAAAATAAAATTTACTTAAATTCGGAAATCAATAATAAAAACGGTTTATTTTAACAATTTCGTAATAATTCCTTAATTTACAAACTGTTGAAGCCAAACTAATTCCGAATTTATTAATTTAGTCTAAAATTCCCAAAATGAACATTAAAATTACAGGCTCAGGAAGCTATATACCTACAGAAAAAGTAACAAATTTAGATTTTGCAAAACATTCTTTTTTAAATGAAGATGGTTCTGTTTTTCCTTATTCTAACGAAGTAGTTGCGCAAAAATTTTTAGAAATAACAGGTATCCAAGAACGAAGATATGTAAGTCAGGATTTATTGACTTCAGACATAGCTGTTATTGCCGCACAACGCGCTATTGAAGACGCTAAAATTGATCCTGAAACTTTAGATTATATTATTTTTGCTCATAATTTCGGAAATGTGAAACACGGCGCAATTCAAGCCGATGCTGTTCCAACCTTAGCTTCTCGTGTGAAACAAAAATTACGCATAAAAAACCCATATTGTGTAGCTTATGACATGCTTTTTGGATGTCCGGGCTGGATTGAAGGTGTCATTCAAGCGCAAGCTTATATCAAAGCTGGAATGGCTAAAAAATGTTTAGTTATTGGAGCAGAAACCTTATCTCGTGTGGTGGATATTCACGATAGAGATTCTATGATTTATTCGGATGGTGCTGGCGCAACCATTATTGAAGCAACGGAAGAAGAAGGTGGAATTATCAGTCATGCTTCTGCAACGTATGCAACAGATGAAGCCGATTATTTATTTTTCGGAAATTCATTTAATAAAAATTTAGATGAAGATGTACGCTACATTAAAATGCATGGTAGAAAAATTTACGAATTTGCATTAAATAATGTACCAAACGCCATGAAATTATGTTTAGAAAAAAGTGGCTACAAAATTACTGATGTAAAGAAAATACTAATTCATCAAGCGAATGAAAAAATGGATGAAGCCATCATCAAACGATTTTACAAATTACATCAAGCTACGTTACCAGTAGGAATTATGCCTATGAGTATTCACAAATTAGGAAATTCTAGTGTGGCTACCGTTCCGACTTTATATGATTTAATAGTGAATGGAAAAATTGAAAACCAAGAAATTAATCCTGGAGATATTATTATTTTCGCTTCTGTAGGGGCGGGTATGAATATTAATGCGTTTGTTTATAAAGTATAATTTTTAAGTTTTTAAGTCGAGTAGATAAATTCAAAACTTTAATTATCTTTGCGACTTAGTGCCTTTGTGGCAAAATAACACCATTATGTACGAAAAAACATACCCTAGCAAGCGCTTCAACCTTACTTTAGCTTTTTTAAAAAAACACATAACAACTTCAGAAACCATTTTCGATTTGGGGGTTCCGAATCCGTTTTCGAAAATTATGGTGGAAAACAACTATACAGTAATTAATACGAAAGGTGAAGATTTAGATACGAATCAGAACGCTTTACGCGTAGAAAATTATGAGGTGTTTACAGGTTTTGAAATTTTCGAACATTTATTAAATCCGTATACCGTTTTAGAAAATGTTAAATGCGATAAAGTTTTAATCTCCATTCCCTTACGTTTATGGTTTTCATCAGCTTACAGAAGTAAAACGGATAAATGGGACCGTCATTATCACGAATTTGAAGATTGGCAATTGGATTGGTTATTAGAAAAAACCGGTTTCAAAATTATTGATAGTGTAAAATTCACACATCCTGTGAAAAAAGTGGGTTTCCGTCCGTTATTGAGATGGTTTACCCCAAGATATTATTTGGTTTACGCAGAACGAATTAAGTAAACCGTCACAGTTTTCTCACTATGAAATACCAAATTATAATTCCTGCATACAACGAAGAAGCTTTTATGGCTTTGACTTTACAATCTTTAGTAGATCAAACCGTTTTACCTTCAAAAATTGTGGTGGTAAATGACAACTCCACGGATCGCACAGCAGAAATTGTCACTTCTTTTTCAAGCAACTTTCCGTTCATAACTTTAGTCAATAAAAAATCGGATGCTATTCATCTTCCAGGAAGTAAGGTAATTCAAGCATTCCACGAAGGTGAAAAACATATTGATGACAATTATGATATCATCGTAAAAGTCGATGCCGATTTAATTTTTCCAAAGAATTATTTCGAAACTATTATAAAACATTTCCAATCTGATACTAAAATCGGAATGGTTGGAGGTTTTTGTTATATAGAAAAAAACGGGGATTGGGTTTTAGAAAACTTAACTGATAAAGACCATATTCGTGGTGCTTTAAAAGCGTACAGAAAAGAAACCTACAAACAAATTGGAGGTTTAAAACCCGCTATGGGTTGGGATACGGTTGACGAATTACTATGCAAATTCTATAATTGGAAAGTGGTTACCGATGAAAGTTTACAGGTAAAACACCTTAAACCAACTGGCGCTAGTTATAACAAAGCCGCGCGTTATAAACAAGGCGAAGCGTTTTATAGTTTAGGTTACGGCTTTTTCATTACCGCAATTGCATCTTTAAAATTGGCAAGCAGAAAAGGAAAACCTTTCTTATTTATCGATTATATTATGGGGTTTTGGAAAGCCAAAACATCCGGAAAACAATTATTTGTAACTTCCGAACAAGCCAAATGGATACGAAACTACCGTTGGAAAAAAATGAAAGCAAAGTTATTCAATTAGCCAATAAAAAAATTAGCCAATTCGTCAATTAAAAATAATACGCAATTTTCAAATTGACACATCGGTAATTGACACATTAATTTACTATTTTAGCAGATATTTTTAAACTATGATGTTGATTAGATATTTATCGCAAATTGGTCGCTATTTCATGATGCTGAAAGACGTTTTCAATCGTCCTGTAAAATGGAGCGTGATGAAACAACTTATCTTAAAAGAAATTGACGATTTAATTATCGATTCACTTGGAATTGTGTGTTTCATTTCGTTTTTCGTAGGTGGAGTTGTAGCTATTCAAACCGCATTGAATTTAACGAATCCTTTAATTCCAAAATATTTGATTGGTTTTGCCACACGTCAATCTATTGTATTAGAATTTGCACCTACTTTTATTTCTATTATTATGGCGGGAAAAATGGGTTCTTTTATTACTTCTAGCATTGGTTCTATGCGTGTAACCGAACAAATTGAAGCCTTGGAAGTAATGGGTGTAAATGCCTTAAATTATTTAGTTTTTCCAAAAATGATTGCCGCAGCTTTGTATCCTTTTGTAATTGGTATTGCCATGTTTTTAGGAATTTTTGGAGGGTATTTAGCAGGAGTTTATGGTGGATTTACAACAAGTCAAGAATTTATCACAGGTATACAAAATGAATTTATTCCTTTCCATATTGCTTATGCCTTTATCAAAACTTTAGTATTTGCGTTTCTGTTAGCTACAATTCCTTCTTTTCATGGGTTTTATATGAAAGGTGGCGCCTTAGAAGTGGGTAGAGCAAGTACGGTTTCGTTTGTTTGGACATCGGTAGTGATCATTTTAATGAATTATATTTTAACACAATTACTTTTAAGCTAATGATTGAAGTACATAACATTCAGAAAAGCTTTGGAGACCAAATGGTTTTAAAAGGCATTTCAACTAGTTTTGAAGCTGGAAAAACAAGTTTAGTAATTGGACAAAGTGGTTCTGGAAAAACGGTTTTTTTAAAATCTTTATTAGGCGTACATCAAGTAGATAGTGGTCATATTTCTTTTGACGGCAGAGTTTATGAAGATCTAAACAAAGATGAAAAACGCGATATTAGAACAGAAATTGGAATGGTTTTTCAAGGTAGTGCCTTGTTTGACAGTATGACAGTGGAGGAAAATATTGGTTTTCCATTGAAAATGTTTACGAATAAATCAGCCTCTGAAGTAAAAGAACGCGTAAATTTTGTGATTGACAGAGTGAATTTAATCAATGCCAATCATAAAAAACCATCTGAAATTTCCGGAGGAATGCAAAAACGTGTAGCCATTGCAAGAGCTATTGTTAACAATCCCAAATATTTGTTTTGTGATGAACCAAATTCTGGTTTAGATCCGAAAACGGCTATTGTAATAGATAATTTAATTCAAGAAATCACTAAAGAATATAATATCACAACGGTTATTAACACGCACGATATGAATTCGGTAATGGAAATTGGTGAAAAAATTGTGTTCTTAAAAAACGGTTTATTAGAATGGGAAGGCACTAATAAAGAAATTTTTAAAACAGATAATGCTGCCGTTACTGATTTTGTTTATTCTAGTGAATTATTCAAACGCGTACGAAAAATGTATTTGGAAGATGACAAATAATCCAAAAAAAGATTAAATTTTTCAATTGAACTATCCAAATACACTCAATTCATAAAAATTAAATTTTATCACTAATCGGAAAATTGCACTTTTTTAAATCTTCCCAAAAAGTAGGATACGATTTTGAAACTACTTCTGCATTTTCTATGACAATTGGCACTTTTAAAGCTAAAGGTGCAAATGCCATAGCCATTCTGTGATCTTGATAAGTGGCGATACTTATGTTTTCATTGATTGTATCTGACTTTTCAAGCGTTAAAGAATCATTTGTAACAGAAATTATTGCACCAAGTTTAGTTAATTCGGTTTTTAAAGCTTCTAGCCTATCCGTTTCTTTAATTTTTAAAGTATGTAAACCCGTTAAATGACAAGCTATTCCTAATCCGAAACAAGTTACAACAATAGTTTGTGCAATGTCAGGCGCGTTTTGTAAATTCAGCTGGAAGTTGGAAGCTGGATGTTGGAAGTTTTCAATCTTTCTTAGTAAGATTGAATTTTCTTTAAAAATTGTTTCAACCCCAAAATTTTTATAAATTTCAACCAAAACGGCGTCACCTTGTAAGCTATTATTTTTATAACTAGACAATTGAATTTCTGTTCCAATTTCTGACAAAGCAACAATAGAAAACCAGTAAGATGCAGAAGACCAATCGCTTTCTACAGTAATGAGTTTGGAGGTTATTGTTTGAAGTTGATTTACTTTAATTACATTTTTTTCAAAACTAGTAAATACACCAATTTCGTTTAGCAAAGCCAATGTCATTTTGATATAAGGAATGGACGTAATTTCACCTTCTAAAGTCAATTCTAATCCGTTTTCTAATTTTGGCGCTATTAATAATAAAGCGGAAATATATTGACTACTTATATTAGCTGGTAAAGAAACTTTATTTTTAGTTAACTTTTTTCCATTGATTTTTATGGGTGGAAAACCTTCCTTTTCAGCATAAGAAATTTCAGCACCAAGCTGATTTAAAGCTGCTACTAAAATTTGAATTGGGCGTTCTTTCATTCTAGAAGAGCCTGTTAAAACTACTTCTTTTCCTTCCTGAATGGCGAAAAAAGCAGTAAGAAATCGCATGGCTGTTCCGGCATGATGAATATCGAAAAGTTTCGTGTTGGAAGATGGTAGATGGAAGTCTTTCAATACTTTCAACATCACTTCAGAATCATCAGAATTAGAAGTGTTTTCTAAAACCAAATTTGGATATAAAGCTTGTAAGAGCAACAAACGGTTGGTTTCCGATTTTGAACCTGTAATTGAAATTTCAGATTTAATATTAGCTATTTCAAGTTTTTTAAGTTGTAAATTCATTAGTGTGATACAAATTTTAATCCTACAATTGAAGCAATGAGTGTAAACATAAAGAATATTCTCCAAAAAGTGGCCGGTTCATTAAATAGTAAAATTCCAATAATTGCACTTCCAATAGCGCCAATTCCTGTCCAAACCGCATATGCCGTTCCGATGGGTAATTCTTTGGTGGCTTTTACTAACAAAACCATACTTATGGTTAGGCAAATTAAAAATCCGCCATACCAAAATACTGAGGTATTGCCTGTCGTTTCTTTTGCTTTACCTAAACAAGTAGCAAAACCTACTTCAAATAAACCTGCAATGATTAATAAAATCCAGTTCAAAATTATTTTAGTTTTTCGTTATTTTGATGGCGGTCGTGATCGCGATTAGTTTTTAAATCGAGTTTTTTATCAAACGCTTCTTGTAAATTAATACCGGTTTGATTGGCCAAACATAAAACTACAAAAACCACATCTGCTAATTCTTCACCTAAATCTTTGTTTTTATCTGATTCTTTTTCAGATTGTTCACCGTATCTACGGGCTATAATTCGGGCTACTTCACCTACTTCTTCCGTAAGTTGTGCCATATTAGTTAGTTCATTAAAGTAACGAACTCCGTGATTTTTAATCCAATTATCAACTTCAAGTTGTGCGTTTTGTATGTTCATTTTGTAATAAATCGAAAAGTTAATATAAAAAAAAGTGATAAAATTCAAGCTATTTTTTAAAGTTGCAAATTACAAATTTACTTCGTAATTGTCCTTAAAAATCAGCAGGTATTTCATCACTTTTCAGATTGTTTACTTGTTATTCCTTTTTCTTCAAAACTATTTTTTCGTTCATTTTTAAGAAAACTTCATTAAAAAAACCTCTAATTGAATCGTAATAATCTGCTGCGACTAAATTGGTATTAATTTGAAAATTAGATACAATTTGTACTTTATCACCCATATCACCAATTAAAAAAGAAAAAGAAGCAATTTTATCTTCTGTAACTAAACTAATCTGTTTCGGTAAAGATTCCACAATATATCCTTTTGGCAAGTTATAAGTTAAGGTATAATTATCAATTACTGGGTATTTAAAATCTATAGGATAATCTCTACTTTCTTGTTTAAACGGATTTTCATCTAAGGCAAAAAACAGTAAGGGTTTAAAGAAAATCTTATCATTAATCACTTCTATTTCATTAGTAGCTATAAAATTATAATCTTCTTTAATAGGTAAACTTACCTCCGTTTTATTTTCGATTTTATAATCTGTAATTTCAAAACCTGGCATGTTTTTTTCAATATTCTCTAAATATGATTCTTCAGATATACCGTTGTTTTTTGCTCTAAAATTAAAGGCTCTATTTTCAGTTAATGTTTCTTTAACATTCCCTTTAATTGCTGAAGGTTCTACAGTTGCAAAAATCATTACTGTATTTTTAGCATGCTTCTTTGGAGACAAATCAATTTCAGTAGAAGTTCCATCTGCACGAATTAAACGACCAATATAATTTAAAGCACGTGTAGGAAGTAATCCCACTTGTAAATATTTTTCTGTAGCATCTAAAAAAGTAATTTGATCCCCATTTTCTATACCACAAATTACATAATTATAAGCTGTTGTTGAGGGAAATAAGTTTATAGCTTTACTTCGAGTAGCTAGTAGTATTGGGTTGGCATTAATTCCTGCTTTTCGTAACATAGCAATCAAAGTAAAATTGATTTCTGCTACGCTTCCTGCCTTTTCTTTAAATGCTTTATTTACACCAACATCTGTATAAATCCCATTTGTTTCATTCCATTTGTAATGGTTTTTCACAAAATCGTAAATGGCATTAATTTTTGCTTCATTACTTAGATTTTTAGCACTTATTAAATTAGTATATTCATCTTCAAAATAATTTTCTTTTCTTAGTTCTGTTCCGAATTCGGGATTTTCATTGATTGTTTTCACTACGCTTTCCCAAGTTTCAGAATATAATTTAATGGTTTGATTAGGAAATTGAACAGAAGTCAATTGGTATTGAATACTTGATAAATAATTGTCAATATTATTGGTATACTCTTCTGCTATTAAAGCTGGAACATTTTTAGCCTGAATACTTGTTATATTTTCAGTAAGATTAATTCTATTTGTGGTGTTTTGATAGGAAATATTTCTTCCTCTTGCTGCCAATTCCTTGTTATAGATATCGATAGTTCTATATTTTGTATCTTGTTTGGAATCTAATTTTACAGCACCTCGACTGTAAAAACTATAACTATAATACTCTGGAATTATGGTCGTATATTCCGAATAATCAACAGGAATTATTTCTTGAAATTTCCAATCTTGCAAATTAGAAAAGTAGGGTGATTTGATGGTGTATTTATATTCGATAATTGAACCTTCTTTCACATTAGGCATGGTGATTTTTTTGGTAGCCCAAAACTTATTTACGTTTTCCTTAAATTCGCCCTCCCCGTTTAGTTTGGTTTTTTCAATTTTTCCGTTAACCAAATTATAAGTAAACGCTTTATTGATGAGTACACTTTCATCCGAATCACCACCAATATAGTAGGCAATTTCTTTGTTTGCCCAATCCAGTCCTTCCTTTTTATAAATTTTAATTTTCACTTCTATTTCAGTAATCAAAATAAAATGACTGTTTTCCACAAAATCAAAATACGTTTTCCCTTTGTTAAATAAAATTGCGGCAACTGCAGAAGTATCTTTTGGATGTTGTTTTTGACTCAATTCTGCTACTGTTACTTTTCCAATTTCATAATCTTGTGCCCAACTTAAAAAAGGCAATAAAATGGTTACTATAAATTTTTTCATACGGGTTTATTTAACGTCTATAATGATTTTAATATTGTCGGATTTACTGATTTGTTCTTTAAATTTTCGATACGATTCGTAATCTTCTTTTGGATATACCCCTTCGTTTAGTATTAGTTTTCGTTTGTAGCGCAATTTATCTTTTTCAGCCACAACACTGGCTTGATATTCCCCGAATTTTTCTTTTATTATAATGGCTTCCGGCAATTGTGTAATGCTATAATTTTTTGGAAGTACGAACTCAAGTTCATCCGAATCAACATAGCCATATTCAATCTCAAAGGCAAATTTCTTATTTCTATATTTCGTTGGTATCGTTGTAAATTTATTTAAAACATTCAGGGGTAAAATTAGTGTAGTACCACTTTTTTCTATATAATTATCCGCTTTAAAAGAAAAATTTTCTGAAAATGCAAACTGACTTTTATCGTTCTGAAATTTAAGATTGGACACGACCAAATTATTCAAATGTCTAAAATGATTAGAATAATATTCCGTTTGTTCTTTAACACTTTTTGATACTAAATCAGATACATTTTTATACTGTATATGATTAGAAATTATAGTGGCAGATCCGGATATACTTCCCGAATCTAGCAGTTCTATTGTAGAAGAAGTTACTTGTGCGTTTTGTTGGGTAAGATAGGCATCTGTAGCAATAATTTCAGCTCCATCGGGTTTGATTAAAAGTGCATTTCTATTCGAAGTAAAATCACTCAAATAAGCAAAAGGGTTGGTTTGACTTGTACATTCTAAGAAAATATAACCATCCTCGTTAGGCACACTAACAATTACATGATTGCCTTGCATAGAAATTACTTCTTCTTCAAATTTTCTTTTATTTCCACCATATATTACGGTATAATAAGCTTCAATACCATAGGCATTTAACAAAGAACGAGTAAAATTACTTAATGCTTTACAATCTCCATAACCATATTTTTCTACATCAGAAATAGCCATGGGTTTCCAGCCTCCCACTCCAACCTGAATACTCACATATCGGGTATTGTTTTGAACATATTGATATATTTTTTTAATTTTATCTAGTTTAGAATCAGAAGGAGAAATAATTTGATCTAATTTTAATTTTGTTTTTTCAGAAATAGTACTGTTTTCTTTGATAAAATAATCATAATACATTTTACCAAAAGTATTCCAAGAACTCATATTTAATTCATACCCTTCTAAAGATGCCTTGTTTAAAAACAATTTTATCTTTGGAAACTCCTTAGAATAATCCGCATTAGATTCTGGTTTTATAGCCAAAATAGTTGGAGTCGTATAAATGATTTTTTCAGGTGTTTCTGTTTTAATTATTCCAAATTCTTCAAGTTTTTGAAGCTTTTGTTTTATATCTACAACAGGATTTTTAATTATCTCTAAAGTAGAAGACAATACGGTTTCATTTAAATAAGGAATGGGTGACCAAGCCTGTAAAAATGCCGTATTTACACTTTCTGTTTCGCATTCATAGTCCAAAAAAAAGGGATAACTTGTGGGTGTATAATCCAAATATAACAACCTATCATCGGAGAAAATAGTAGAATTATCTATTAAACTTCGATCTTTAAAATCCGCTTTCTCAAATTGTTTGATTTTATTACCAAAAGCATTGTATATTCTTACATTCAATTTTTTGATCTTATTTGACTTATCATAGTTTTTAGACAAATTAAGCGTATTAAATCCAATTTCATTGCGCACCATAATTCGATAAGTATTTATCAAAATTACTTTGTTATAATTCTTATATTCTATAGTTTGCACTTCTGAAATTCGAATGGTATTGGCATGTTCCTTTTGTTCTGGAGTTAAAGTTGGAAGTTTGATATTTTGACCAAAAATCACATGACACCCCAAAAAAAGTATGATGATAAACTTATTCATTTATTCCTTATTTTTACTATCCATAATTATGGTGACCGGACCATCATTTACTAAAGAAACCTTCATATCGGCACCAAATTGACCTGTTTGAATTTTCTTACCGAATTGATTTTCCAAATGTAATAAAAAACTTTCATATAATGGTATAGCAATTTCAGATTTTGCTGCTTTTATATAACTGGGACGATTTCCTTTTTTCGTAGCGGCATGAAGGGTGAATTGCGAGACCACAATAATATCGCCGTCACAATCTTTTACAGATAGATTCATAACGTCATTTATATCAGGAAAAATGCGAAGATTTACGATTTTAGACACCAACCAATTTATATCTTCAAGTGTGTCTTCATTTTCAATTCCTACTAAGATTAAAAGGCCTTGATTAATATGAGCTACTTGAATTTGTTCAATAGTTACTGATGCTTCAGCAACCCTTTGAATAACTATTTTCATTACAATGAGTTAAAAATTCAGACTTTAGTTAACAAATCTATTTTTTAATAACTGGGGGAAGTTAGTAGTCTCAAAAACTAGGATTTTCGGGTTTCATCACTCGCTTTTCTATCTTCATCGTAAAGATCATTTCTATAATGTTCTTCGTCACCTTCTAAAATTTTTAAGTAACTATTGTAGCGCGACCAAGTAATTTCATCATTTTCTAAGGCTTCTTTAATGGCGCATTTGGGTTCATCTTTGTGCAAACAATTATTAAATTTACACTTGTGTTTGAGCGCAAAAAATTCAGGAAAATAATCTGAAATTTCTTGTTTTTCCATATCTACCATTCCAAAACCTCTAATTCCTGGTGTATCGATAATTCGAATATCGTTGGCTAAATCGAACATTTCTGCAAAAGTTGTCGTGTGTTGTCCTTGGGCGTGTGAATTAGAAATCTCTTTAGTTTTCAGATTTAATGAAGGTTCTATAGCGTTAACTAAAGTTGATTTTCCCACACCTGAATGTCCGGAAAACATAGAAACTTTACCTTTCATTAAATCCATCAATTGATCAATACCCTTATTATCAGTAGCGGAAACACGCAAACATTGGTATCCAATTTCTGTATAAATATGTTGTAAATATAATTGTTCGTCTAAAGTAGCATCGTCAAACGTATCAATTTTATTAAAAATAAGAATCGCTTCAATACCGTAAGCTTTTGCTGTAACTAGAAACCTATCGATAAAACTAGTTGTAGTAGCAGGATTATTTATCGTAACAATTAAAAAACCAATATCAATATTCGACGCGATGATATGCGTTTGTTTGGATAAGTTCACTGATTTACGAACGATGTAATTCTTACGATCATGAATGTTAGTAATAATACCATTCACTTCATCGACTGTTTCGTCTAGATCAAAATCGACAACATCGCCTACAGCAATAGGATTGGTACTTTTAATCCCTTGCATTCGGAATTTCCCTTTGATACGACAATTGTAAAATGAATTATTTGTAGCTTTTACGTAGTACCAACTTCCGGTAGATTTATATACGGTTCCTGTCATTCTCAATTAGACGCTAGAGGTTAAAATTTGTATTCCTAACAAAGATAGTATTTCTTATAAAAAAGGCATAAAAAAACCCAAGAAGTTATATTCTTGGGTTTAAAATTCAGTTAAATTACTAGTTATATTTGTAACCAATACCTTTTTTGATAACTTGAGAACCACCAAGACTGTTAGAACTAGCACCAACTGTTGCTTTATCAGCAGTCATTAAAATAAATGGCAAACCAGCTGCAGCCGCAGCTTTTTTTAATTTCATTTCAGCTTTTTTGTCACCTGTATTTCCTGTATGGTAATTAATTAAACCCGTTTTACCTCTTACTTCGTCTCCTTTTTTCAAACCAGCGATATAAGATTTCTCTTCAAGAATTATTACTTTTTCCCAATCCTCTTCGCTACTTACAATGATTTTTTCTGTCATTTCTTCTACTCTTCCAGATTTTCCATATACTACTTTTTCAACAGCATATTTACTAATTGTATTTTCAGCATCTTCACCATCGTATTTAAATACAACAGTATATTCTTCTACTCGAATTACTTTACCAGAAACAGTTTCTCCACTGTGTTTAAAAATCTGATCTGTTTGTGCATTTACAGTTAATCCCAATAAGACTAACGTTAAAAATAATAATTTTTTCATGTTTCTTTTTTTTAAAAATTTTAACAATATTAGTACAAATAATTAATTTTAACAACATTATTTGTTAATTATTTTTTCCTGATGTGCAATACTTTCTTGGTGAATCGCTTTGTAAATTTTAAGTACAAATTCTTCATTTAAACCTTTTTCCTCTCCATCTAAAATCATTCGACCTAAAATTTCGTTCCAACGTTTGTTTTGCAAAATAGCAACATTTTTCTCTTTTTTAAGTTGTCCGATTTTCTCAGCCAACTTCATACGTTTTCCTAAAATCTCAATTAGTTTGGTATCTAATTCATCAATGTAAGCGCGTTGTAAAGCCATAGCTTTGTTCCATTCTGCATTTTCATCCGTTTCTTTTCTCATCTTTAAATCGATGAAAATTTGTTTTAATGTACTCGGTGTTACTTGTTGTGCAGCATCACTCCACGCGTTATCCGGATCAATATGTGTTTCGATTATTAATCCATCATAATTTAAATCTAAAGCTTGTTGTGAAACTTCCTGAATCATATCGCGTCTTCCAGTTATATGAGAAGGATCACAAATAAGTACCAAATTGGGAAATCTATTCTGTAAATCTATAGCAATTTGCCATTCTGGATTATTTCTAAATTTTGTTTTTTCATACGTAGAAAAACCTCTATGAATAACACCAAGTTTTTTAATTCCTGCATTATATAAGCGTTCAACTCCACCAATCCATAAAGATAAATCGGGATTAACTGGGTTTTTTACCAGTACAATTTTATCTGTGTTTTGTAAGGCATCTGCAATTTCTTGCACCGCAAAAGGATTTACGGTAGTTCTGGCTCCAATCCATAACACATCGATATCGTGTTCTAAAGCTAACTTTACGTGATGCGCGTTGGCAACTTCCGTAGCCATTAGCAAACCAGTTTCTGCTTTGGCTTTTTGTAGCCATTTTAAACCAATTTCGCCTACACCTTCAAATCCACCCGGACGTGTTCTGGGTTTCCAAATTCCTGCACGAAAAATGGACACATCTGAATTTTTTAATTCGTGTGCTATTTTCAACACCTGTTCTTCTGTTTCTGCACTACATGGCCCTGCAATAACTAAGGGATGACTCAGTTCAAAATCTTGCAACCATTGCTTATTTTCTATTGTAATTTCCATAATTTAACTATTTTACAAAGGTAATCTGTTTATAATTTATTTACTAATTCTTTTATTTTTTCTTCGGCTACACACAGCGAAAATCGGATATAATTTTCCCCATTTGTTCCGAATATTGTTCCGGGTACCACAAATAGGTTTTTTTCAACTAATAAGGTATTCACAAAATGCTCCGCCGATTTTTCTTGCTTAGGAATTTTAGCCCAAACAAATAATCCCACACTTGAAACATCATAAGTACAACCCAATTTATTGGCTAACTGAAACACTAATTCTCGTCTTCTTTTGTAGGTAAGATTTAAAGCTTCAAACCATTCTTTATCTAATTTTAATGCCTCAACCGCTCCTTTTTGTATACCATAAAACATTCCACTATCCATATTACTTTTCACCCGTAACACAGCAGAAATTAAGGTAGCATCGCCAGAAACCATTCCCACTCTCCAACCTGCCATATTGAAGGTTTTACTTAATGAATTCAGTTCTAATACCACACCTTTAGCTTCCGGAATTTGCAATAATGATAAGGGATGATCATTCAAAACAAAACTATACGGATTATCATTTACCAATAAAATTTGATGCTTTTTGGCAAAACGAACTAACTTTTGAAACAACTCCAAACTTCCTTTTGCACCTGTAGGCATATGTGGATAACTCACCCACATGAGCTTCACTTTTGATAAATCTGTTCGTTCTAAAACTTCAAAATTAGGTTCCCAATTCTGAGTTTCTTTGAGATCATAAAACACTGGAACAGCTCCAACTAAACGCGTAACTGATTCATAAGTTGGATAGCCTGGATTAGGAATTAGAACTTGATCGCCCTCATTTAAAAAAGCCATCGAAATATGCATAATTCCTTCTTTTGAACCCATTAAAGGTAAAATTTCAGATTCGGGATTTAGCTCTACTTCAAATTGTTTTTTATAAAAATTAGCCATCTCATTTCTTAACTCCGGTATGCCTTGATAATTTTGATATTCATGTGCTTTCGTATCAAACAAAGCTTTTTGAATGGCTAACATCACTTTGTCAGAAGGCGCTCCATCTGGACTACCAATTCCCATATTCAAAATAGGCTTACCTTCGTTAATTAAACCGGCCACTTCCTTTAATTTTCTTGAAAAATAGTATTCCTGAACACTATGTAATCGGCTTGCTGTTTGTATCATGAGTTCCCTTTTATATATTCTCCTAACACTTTAAATTGTGTCGTAATTTTTTTTAAAATATTTTTTCCTTTTTCGAAATGGAGATAAGAATCAAATACCACATCTACAAAAAAAGAATATTGAAAGGGCTTCTCTATAATAGGTAACGATTGAATTTTTGTTAAGTTCAATTGACAGTCCTGCATCACATTTAACAGTGAAGCTAAGGCTCCTGGTTCGTCTTTCAATTCAAATTTTAACGATGCTTTATTGATGGCACTTTTCGGAAAATCTTTCCCTTTTGTATTTAAGATTACAAAACGAGTTTTGTTACTTTTAATGGTATGAATGCCCGAAGCAATAGTCTGTAAACCATATAATTCCGCAGCAATTGGGGAAGCTACAGCGCCTATTCCTAGTAGTTTTTCATTTCTAATTCGTTGAGCGGTTTCGGCAGTATCGACACTTTCAACTAACTTAATATGTGGATATTGAGCAAAGAAAACAGCACATTGCAATAAAGCAATAGGATGCGAATGCACTTCTTGAATATCTTCTATACGTTGCCCTTCTAAAGCCATTAAATTCATATGAATATCCAAATAATATTCACCTATAATCTGCAAATCGTTTTGATCAATTAAAGCATAATTTGGAATTATAGATCCTGCAATAGAGTTTTCCAAAGCCATAACTGCTTTTTGAACTTTATGGCTTTTTAAACTTTTTACTAGTTCTGGAAAAGACATACATTCCTCTAGTACCAGCTCATTTTGAAAAAATTTCTGAGCGACTTGATGATGAAAGGATCCTTTTATTCCTTGGATTGCAACTTTTGTTTCCATTTTAGACAAAAAAAAATCCCGATGAAACCATCGGGATTGTTTGTATATTAGTTAATTATATTTTTACTTTATAACGATCAAATAACACCATAACAATCCCGCTCTTCGTTCCAGAAGAAATAATAAGAATTGCTAAAAAATGTAGAATTTGTGTTCATTTGATTTATGTATAGCGCAAATATAGAAAAATAATTAGTATAAAATATTTTTTTTGAAATTAATTACAAGATTAATAACTCAAACTAACTAAACCGTTGTCTTGTACAATAATTTGCCCTGTTATTCCATTTGAATCTTCAGAAAGCAAAAAACATGCGGTTTTAGACACATCAACAGGCTGTAAAATTCGTTTTAGCGGATGTTTTGCAGTCATATTTTCTCTAATTTGATCCGAACGAAGGATTCCTGCCGCTAAAGGCGTATCGATTAGTGAAGGTGCTATAGCATTTACTCTGATTTTTGGAGCAAATTCTGCCGCTAAACTTTTTACTAATCCTTCCACTGCGCCTTTGGCAGCTGCGATACTAGCATGATATGGCATACCTGATTGCACTGCTACAGTACTAAAAAGCACCACACTAGCTTGTTCTGATTTTTTTAAAACAGGTAGATAATGCTGGAACGCTCTTAAAGCGCCAAAGAAATTCACATTTAAATCGGCATTAAAATCGTCTAAACTTAAACGATTAAAAGGTTTCAAATTAATGCTACCTAAGCAATACACCAACCCATCTATGGCTTCTACAGCTGGTAAATCACCCGTTAAAGCATCTAATTCGTGCCAATTTCCTTGAAAATCATAAGAAGGTTGTGTTCTAGAAATTACATGACAAAAATGTCCTTTATCTGATAATTCCTTTACAATTTGTTCTCCAACTCCTTTGCTTCCGCCTATTACTAAATAATTTTTCATAATTTGATTCATTTTTTACCAAGAATTCAATATAATTACATTTTATATTGTCTTGTGTCTATAGATATTTTTGAAAATCGTTAATTTTTACTTTTGCTTTGATATCGAACATTAAACTATACAAACCAAAAAACGTTCTGTTTACATAAATAAAATGTTTAGAACCTCTATTTCCGTTCATTTTTCGTAACGTTTTATCACTTGCAAATTTTTCACTCAAAGCTGCAATTTGAGCTTGAAATTCAGGTTGAGCAAAGTCAAAAACATCTGCCTGAATAGGTTGTGTAAACACGCTTAACAACTCGTGAAACATAGTGGTAAAAAACTCTAATTCCTTTGGTTTATCTGTATTTTTTAAGATTTCTAATTCAAACAATTTCTTAGTAAAATAGTCCATGTCTTTTAACGATTCTGGCGTAGAAACTTCAAAATAAGGCACATAAAAATCATTTGGAATTTCTTTCATACAACCAAAATCAATCGCAATTAAATTACTCTTATCATCTACCAAAAAATTCCCTGGATGTGGATCAGCATGGAACTTTTTCAATTTATGAATTTGATACATGTAAAAATTCCATAAGGTTTGTCCCACTTTATCTCGTTCTTCTTGAGAAGCAGCACTGGAACAAAACTCAGACAAATGAATACCATTCATCCAATCCATTGTGATAATTTTATCTGAAGAAAATTCAGGATAATAATGTGGGAAAAGCAAATTGTCAATTTTCTCGCAATCTTCAATCACTTTCATTGACTGAGCAATTTCTAACTTATAATCTGTTTCCTCAGTTAGTTTATCTTCTACTTCTTGAAAATATTCGTCTGAAGTGCCTTGTAAATTAAACATTCTTACAGCAATCGGTTTCACCAAAGCAATATCTGAACTTATACTTTCCCGAATACCCGGATATTGAATTTTAACCGCTAAATCTTTTCCGTTTTTCTTGGCTTTATGCACCTGACCAATACTAGCGGCATTTATAGAATCAGGAGAAAAACTATCAAATAATTCTTCTGGATACTGTTTAAAATACGATTTAAACGTTTTTCGAACCAATGGTGCCGACAAAGGCGGAACTGAAAATTGAGACAAAGAAAACTTATCCACGTAAGATTGTGGCAATAAGTTTTTTTCCATACTTAGCATTTGCGCTACTTTTAAAGCACTTCCCTTTAATTCTTTTAACCCATCATAAATATCAGCGGCATTACTTTCGTGCAATTTATCTTTTGTTAAAGAAGGATTGACTACTTTTTCACCGTAATATTTCAGGTAATTTCCTCCAACTTTCACTCCGGTAGTAACTAATTTTGTTACACGTTCCATTTTTCCTGTTGGAATACTATCTATTTTTTTCATCTTTTGATGTTGTTGTTTGTGAATGTAAGTAGAACATCAAATGAAGTATGAAATTCTACTTGTTATAAATTTTTATGATTTAGAAAATATCGTTCCCATTTGTTCTTTCCATAAAAATTTTCCAAAATCAATTATACTTTGTGTTGGAATATTATACGCTAAATCGAAACTAGCTTTTACAGATTTCTCAATAAATATATCCGTTTTTTCAAAACTTGGCGATTCGTCTTTCATCCAAAAATTAAAAATGGATAAAAATTGCAACCAAGAGGCTTCTTGTAAGACTTTATCTTGAATTTTGACAACTGTTTCTTGTTCAATTTTTATAGGTTTCTCTAAAATGGTAAGGGCATAATCTAAATAAACCTCTCTTAATTTGGATAATTTACCCAAATTTTTCATTGCATTTTTATCTTGTTTCACCAAATACATCACAAAACTTCTATTAGCAGTGGCCATTTCGAAAAAGGTAAAATAAAATGCGGATAACTTATTGGCACTATCATAAGATTGATAAGCTTCATTTTTTTCTAATAATTCTAACGTGTAAGCGAACATCGAAACAAAATAATTTTTCTCTAACAAATCAAAAGAAGAAAAAAATTGATAAAAATCGCTTTCATCCATAGCATTTTGCTTGGCAAATTCATAAACAGAATTCGGTTTTTTTCCATGTGTTAAACAGTAATCCGTGTAAGCAGAAACAATTGCATCTTCAGTACTTACTTTCTTTTTTTTGGGTGCAGCCATAATGTTTTATTTTTGTTTAACAAATATACAAAAAAAGTAAACAACAAAATCAACAATTAACTTAAAATTATCGATTATTGTATAGTATTAATTTATTAGTTTTGTGAAAAACAAGTTTATGTCGATTGAAGTAAAAAATATAACAAAAACGTATGGTGCTCAAAAAGCATTGGACGACGTGAGTTTTTCAGTAAAAAAAGGTGAAATTGTGGGCTTTTTAGGTCCGAATGGCGCTGGTAAATCGACATTAATGAAAATCATAACCACGTATTTAACGGCAGATTCAGGTTCGGCAGCTGTAAATGGATATGATGTGCTTTCAGATACAAAAAACGTGCAACAATCGGTAGGATATTTACCAGAACACAATCCGTTATATTTAGATTTGTATGTGAGAGAATATTTAGAATTTAGTGCTAATGTACACAAAACGGATCTTTCACGAATACAAGAAGTTATAGAATTGACTGGTTTAACGCCAGAATCTCACAAAAAAATTGGAGCACTTTCAAAAGGGTATCGCCAACGTGTAGGTTTGGCTACGGCTCTACTTCACCATCCAGACGTTTTAATTTTAGATGAACCTACTACAGGGTTAGATCCGAATCAATTGGTGGAAATTAGAGATTTAATTAAAAATATTGGAAAAGACAAAACCGTATTTTTATCTACACATATTATGCAAGAAGTAGTGGCAATTTGCGATAGAATTATCATCATTCATAAAGGAAAAATTGTAGAAGACGCCTTACTTTCTGATTTAGGAAATACGCTTGAAAAAGTTTTTAGAGAGAAAACAAAATAATAGTCTCTTTGACAATTACTCAATGTGCCAAATCAAATGTTCTAATTCACAATCAATTATTTCAATAGTTTTCAAAAAAAAACTCTTCATAAAACTATATTTACGAAGAGATTTTAGACTAATAACGCATTAGTAATTTATTGTTTTTCGTGGTATGTAATATAACGGTTTCTTAATCTTGTAAAGTCATCGTATAATTCCGCTATGGTGATATCAGATAATTTTTCATCTAAAACTGGACTGTAAATTAAATCTTCTTCGGTTAAACCGTATTTTTTTATAGCTGTTTTTAAAGTTTTAACAGCCATTTTAGCCTCGTTGTTTTTATAATAACAATTCGCAAATTCAAAATAGACTTCCTTTAAATCCTCATTTTTGGCTGTTTTCACATATTCTTTATAGGAAGAAATTGCCGCTTCAAAATTATTCTGAGCCACATATTGTCTAGCTTCTGATAAAATTACCTCTTTATCTTTTGCGAAAGTTAGTTGGGTTACCAATAACAAAATGATGAAATAGCCTATCTTTTTCATAACACTAGATTTTTGAAATATTTAACTAAATTTAAGTATATATTTCTAATACACCAAATGTTAAGATTGGAAAAAGACTAATTTGAACAGACTCAATTAGTGCGTTTCACCGATTATTTTGTCTTTTCAACAATATTTATTGGTTTTGTGCAAAGTAATTAAACTAAAAATCAGAAGAAACATCAAAATAGCTCTAATTTCATAAAAATTCACAATTGCAATAAAAAATAAAAAACCTCATTAATTTCTTAAGATTAATGAGGCAGTTACTTAATGTGTAGTATTTAGTTTTCTTTCAGTTCAATAACATTGTTTTCTATGTAAACATCTACATTATTTAATCTGTTAACAAATTGTTTGCGCAAGGCTGTATATTGAGGTAAAATAGCTGCCCAAGCCACTTCAAACAATTTTTTATCTAAAATTTTACTAGATTCTAAATCTTCTCTAGTGGCGCCATATCTAGAAATTGTTTCCTTTATCACTTTAAAAGCGCTACTATTTTTTTTATTTAAAAAATAACAGTTAGCTACTTCAAAATATATTTCTTTTAGATTAACGGCTTCTTTTTTAAACAATTTAATATAATTGATATATTCTTTGATAGCTTGATTATAATTTTTATTCTCTTTAAAATCTCTAGCTCTAGACAATACAAGATCACGATCGTTAGAAAAGCCAACTTGAAAAGAGAAACATAACAGCAATAGCAGACAAAAATTTTTCATAATTCAATACATTTAGGGGTTAATCAACTAAAATATATAAAAAATAAAAAAGACACCAACTACAACGCTAAACTGCATAAAAAATCGATAAAAAACAACTAACCCATTGGATTACAGTGTACTAAAAAACCTCAGAAGCGATAGCTTTTATATTTTCTGCTTTTCCCATAGAATAATAATGCAATACTGGAATCCCTGCAGCCACTAATTCTTTACTTTGAGCGATACACCAATCGATACCAATTTGTTTCACCGCGTCATTATCTTTAGCTTTCACAACTTCCATAATTAAATCATCTGGCAATTCTAAACTAAAGCGGTGTGGAATTAAATTTAACTGTTTTTTAGTCGCAATGGGTTTTAAACCTGGAATAATTGGTATGGTTATTCCAGCGGCACGGCATTTCGCAACAAAATCAAAAAACTTTTGGTTATCAAAAAACATTTGTGTGATAATATAATCCGCTCCATTTTTAATTTTTTGTTTTAGGAAATGAATATCACTATCTAAACTTGGTGCTTCCATATGTTTTTCAGGATAACCCGCTACTCCAATACAAAAATCAGTTTTAGAAGAATTTTGCAAATCCGCATCTAAATATATACCGTTATTTAAATCGTGAATTTGAGATACCAATTCCGATGCAAAAGCGTGACCTTCTTTTTCTGGTTTGAAATAAATTTCACTTTTCACCGCATCACCACGAAGAGCTACCACATTATTAATACCTAAGAAATCTAAATCAATTAGTAGATTTTCTGTATCTTCTTTTGTAAAACCTCCGCACAAAATATGCGGAATCGCGTCTACATTGTATTTATTCTGAATTCCGGCACAAATACCAACTGTTCCTGGACGTTTCTTTACAATTTTCTTTTGCAATAAACCGCTTGGCAATTCTTTAAATTCGTATTCTTCCCGATGATACGTAACATCAATAAAAGGAGGATCAAATTCCATTAACGGATCGATACTATCAAAAATAGATTGAATATTTTGTCCTTTTAAAGGCGGTAAAATCTCGAAAGAAAACAAAGGTTTTCCGTTGGCGTTTTCTATATGTTCAGTTACTTTCATTTTTTGTTTGTTTCAAGTTTCAGGTTTCAGGTTTCAGGTTATTGAACTTGAAACTTTAAACCTGAAACAACTATTTCTAATCTGTTATATTTGGTGCTAACCATTTGGTTGCTATGTCTGTTGAAATACCTCTTCTTTTAGCGTAATTTTCGACTTGATCGTTTTTAATTTTTCCTAATCCGAAATATTTACTTTCTGAATTTGCAAAATAATATCCTGAAACCGAAGAAGCGGGCCACATCGCCATACTCTCCGTTAATTTTACTCCGATATTTTCTTCTACATTTAAAATACTCCAAATAGTTGGCTTTTCTAAATGGTCTGGACAAGCTGGATAACCTGGCGCAGGTCGGATTCCTTTATAATTTTCTTTAATTAATTCGTTGTTCGATAAATTTTCCTCTGACGCATAACCCCAAATTTCTTTACGAACTTGTAAGTGTAAATATTCGGCGAAAGCTTCCGCTAATCTATCTCCTAAAGCTTTCGTTAAAATCGAATTATAATCATCTAATTGAGCTTCAAACTCAGCTGCTTTTTCATCGACACCAAATCCTGTTGTCACACAAAAACAACCAATATAGTCTTGCTTATTGGTTTCTTTCGGTGCGATAAAATCCGCTAATGCAATATTTGGCGCACCAACTGTTTTTTGTGCTTGTTGTCTAAGAGTCAGAAGTTGGAAGTTAGAAGTTGGAAGTTGGACTTCAATGTCATCATCATTGACTGTATTCGCTGGATAAATTCCTAAAATTCCTTTGGCTTGAAACCATTTTTCATCTACAATTTTGGCTAACATAATTTGAGCGTCTTTAAACAAATCTGTAGCTTGTTCTCCAACTACCTCATCGGTCAATATCGCTGGATATTTTCCATATAATTCCCACGATTGGAAAAAGGGTGTCCAATCGATAAAATCGACTAAATCTGAAAGTTCTACCTCAACAATTTTAGTTCCTGTGAAATTAGGTTGTATCGGTTCGAAAGTATCCCAATCGATTTTAAATTTATTTTTACGAGCTTCTTCAATCGTTAAGAAATTTTTCTCTCTGGCTCGGTTTAAATAACCATCACGTAAGGTGTCGTATTCTTCGCGTAAAGCGATTGAGAAATCAGATTTTGTTTCTGTATTTAATAAATTCGAAGCCACAGTTACAGCTCTAGAAGCATCGTTAACATGAACTACAGTTGCCTTATATTCTGGAGCGATTTTAACGGCCGTGTGCGCTCGAGAAGTTGTCGCACCACCTATCATTACTGGAATTTTAATGTTTAACTTGTCCATTTCTTTAGCTAAATAGACCATTTCGTCCAATGAAGGCGTAATTAAGCCGCTTAACCCAATAATATCTACATTTTCTTTAACTGCAGCTTCAATAATTTTTTCTGGCGGAACCATCACTCCTAAATCAATGATTTCGAAATTATTACAAGCCAAAACTACCGAAACAATATTTTTTCCGATATCGTGAACGTCACCTTTTACGGTTGCCATTAACACTTTTCCTGCTGAAGACGAAGCTGTTGAATCTTTTTCAGATTCTATAAAAGGTAACAAATAGGCTACAGCTTTTTTCATTACACGTGCTGATTTTACTACTTGAGGCAAAAACATCTTTCCACTTCCGAACAAATCACCCACTACATTCATTCCGTTCATTAAATTGACTTCGATGACTTCGATGGCTTTGTTTGCTTGTAATCGTGCTTCTTCTACATCAATTTCAATAAATTCATCTATACCTTTTACTAAAGAATATGTTAAACGTTCTTGAACCGAATCATTTCGCCATTCGGCAATTGCTTTCTCGTTTGCTTTATAATCGCCTTTAAAACTTTCTGCTAAATCTAATAATCTTTCAGTGGCGTCTTCTCTTCTATTTAAAAGTACATCTTCAACATGTTCTAGTAAAACCTTGTCAATTTCATCGTAAATCTCTAACATTTCCGGATTAACAATTCCCATTGTCATTCCATTTTGAATGGCGTGATACAAGAAAGCCGAATGCATCGCTTCACGCACTTTATCGTTACCACGAAAAGAGAACGAAACATTACTTACTCCGCCCGAAATATTGGCATACGGTAAGTTTTCACGAATCCATTTTGTGGCTTGAAAAAAATCTAATGCGTTTAATTTATGTTCGTCCATTCCAGTTGCGACTGGAAAAATATTAGGATCGAAAATGATATCTTCAGCAGGAAAACCAACTTCGTTGACTAAAATATCATAGCTTCTTTTACAAATTTCGATACGACGTTCGTAATTATCTGCTTGTCCGACTTCATCAAAAGCCATTACAATTACAGCTGCACCATAGCGTTTAATTAATTTGGCATGATGAATAAACGTTTCTTCTCCTTCTTTTAAAGAAATAGAATTTACAACAGCTTTTCCTTGCACGACTTTTAAACCGGCTTCGATGATTTCCCATTTCGAGCTATCAATCATAACAGGAACACGAGCTATATCAGGTTCGGCTGCAATTAAATTTAAGAATTTTGTCATCGCGTAAACGCCATCTAACATTCCTTCATCCATATTGATATCGATGATTTGTGCGCCACCTTCTACTTGTTCACGGGCTACAGAAAGTGCTTCTTCGTATTTTTCCTCTTTAATTAACCGAAGAAATTTACGAGAACCCGTTACATTTGTTCTTTCGCCAACGTTAACGAAAATCGACTCTTCGGTAATGAAAAGCGGTTCTAAACCTGAAAGTTGTAAATTTATTTTATTATTTCTTGACATCTTATTATTCTCTTGTGCGTTCCACTTTAAAGCACATTATTTATTCTTTTATAATTTTTAGCTACTTCCATCCAAAAAATTTTGCTTTGATTGTAGTGCTTATTTATTTTGATTATAATCTGTTTCATTTTTAGCTTTTTTAAAATTCATTTAGAATAATAAATAGCTAAATGAAGTTTTTATTCTGATTTTCTGGGTTTGAATTCGGCGGCAACTGCTGCAATTAATTGAATATGTTCTGGAGTTGTCCCACAGCAACCTCCGATAATATTGATTAAATTATCTTGTAAATATTCTCGAATGAGCACTTGCATTTCTTCTGGAGTTTGATCGTATTCTCCGAAAGCATTTGGCAAACCTGCATTTGGATGCGCCGAAATATTCAATTGAGTGTTGTGTGCCAATCGTTTAAGATACGGTTTCAATTGATCAGCTCCTAAGGCACAATTGAAGCCCACACTTAACAACGGAATATGTTGTATAGAAATTAAGAACGCTTCTACGGTTTGACCAGATAAGGTTCTTCCGGAAGCATCTGTAATTGTTCCTGAAACCATGATGGGAATATCTAAATTTCGTTCTTCTTTTACTTCTTCGATAGCAAAAAGAGCGGCTTTAGCATTTAAAGTATCGAAAATTGTTTCTACTAAAAGCACATCAGAACCTCCGTCAATTAAAGCATTTACTTGTTGTTTATAAGCAATTCTTAAATCGTCAAACGTTACGGCACGATAGCCAGGATCATTCACATCTGGTGACATAGAAGCCGTTCGGTTTGTAGGTCCGATAGAACCGGCTACAAAACGCGGCTTATCTGTAAATTCATCGGCTACTTCACGAGCAATTTTGGCAGATTGGTAATTTAATTCGTAAACTAAATCTTCCATATGGTAATCGGCCATACCAATTGTAGTTCCTGAAAAGGTATTGGTTTCTACAATATCAGCGCCAGCTTGAAAATACAAACGATGCACTTCTTTCACGGCTTCTGGTTGGGTTAGTGACAACAAATCGTTATTTCCTTTTAAAGGATGTGGAAAATCTTTGAAACGTTCGCCACGAAAATCTTCTTCTTCAAATTTATTGCGTTGTAACATGGTTCCCATTGCGCCATCTAGCACAAGAATTCTTTCCTTTATGGCTTGGTAAATAGTACTTTTCGAGGTTAAAGATGCTGAGCTCGTATCTGACATTTTAATGCTATTATGTTTATAAAAATCATTCAATAGCTACACACGTTAAAATCGAAACGTGTGTAAACTTAAAATTGATATCAGCGAAAAGTGGTGAAAATTTTCTGGTTATCTGTATCAATAAATAAGATTCTGAAACAACACTTCGACAAGCTCTGTGTGACAACTAGAATGACAAATCTACTGATTAGAATGTAGCACCTTCTACAAGGGTAGGGTTGCTAAGGTTTCACAGGGTCTAATCCCTCCACCTTTCGTGATAACAATCATTATGTTTATGAACAGGACAAAGGTAATAAAAAAATACAAAAAAGAATTATTTTCTATATTTTAATTAATAAAAGAGTAAAAATAGTTTTTTATTCTTTCTAATCAACAAAACAAAGAATATTAAACTAAATAAATGCATTTCTACTATACTTTATCAATAATTCTTAAAATATCTCCAAAAACTCCTCTCGCGGTTAC
>CAZULO010000004.1:42302-46712 GCA_964621245.1 uncultured Flavobacterium sp. | reverse complement strand
CGTAGCCATTGACTATAACGTTCCCGCGCTACACGCAGGCTGGGATTAAAGATGCGTATTCTTTCGGTTAAAAACAAATTTGTCAAACACAAACTATCTTCAAATTAAGCCAATTGCCCAGCTTGCTTGTAGCGTGTGTTAGGCAATCGGTTATTTTACACAACAATTTAAAAAAAATAAAATTATGATACAAATTAATGAATTAAGAATAGGGAATTACATAGAAGAAGGTAAGGTAGAAAAAATAGATAATAGTATTGATGAAATATATTATTCAGGCGATAGATGTTATCTAAGCAGTTATTGCAATAATATAAATCCAATCACACTGACCGAAGAATGGTTGTTTAAGTTTGGGTTTGAATTAAATGGGTGTAATTTTGAATTACCTAATTTTAGATTTCACGTAAATAAACCTATAAATTATAATGGTTTTGTTTTTTGTGATGGATATACTGTTATTACAGAAAAAATACAATCAGTTCACCAACTTCAAAATTTATACTTCTGTTTAACGGGGTCTGAGTTAACTGTTGCCTAACGTTCCCTCGCTTGGCTTAGTGCCGAGTTATGAAAACAATAATTTCTAATTTAAAAATAAACGTGATGAAAAACGAAATAAACGAAAATAAGGCATTGAGCCAAACGAGTGTTATGGTTAGTGGCGGGTAATTTAAAAATAAACGTGTTATGGATTTTAGAATTATAAAAGAAAAAAGAGGATATATAGTACAAGTTGAGGAAGTAAAATGGACTTTTTTTGGTTTAAAAAGAACTTGGCAACCATTTGTAAAAAGCGCAGGTTTAGATTGCGCTTGGCATCATAAAAACTTTGATTTTGCTATGATGAACTTATTAGACGAAGTTAAAAAACAAACAATTAAAAACGCAAGATTTAATTTAAAAAAATAATTATGAAAAAAATAAAAGCATTTCCGAAAACTAGTGTAAACAAACACGGAGAATTGTTGTCAGAAAGTAATGACGGAATGGATTTAAGAGATTATTTCGCTGGGAAATACCTACAAGGACATTTAGCCTCTGAATATTATGCTGGAACGAACACAAGTAAAGATAATGTTATTGGTATAGCAAAATCAGCTTATTTATTTGCTGACGCAATGATAGAAGTTCGTTCTTTAGAAACTGAAAAATAGCCATTAACTATAACTACCTGCTAAGAACTACAAAAGTATTACTTATATGCCAAAACCATTATTATACACCGAAGTTATTACTTTTAAAATTAGCAAAAAACAAAAGGGAACTTTAGAAGTTTTAAAATTTAAAAATTATAAGGTTGCTGAGTTTATAAGACAAGCTATAAAAGAAAAGTTACAACGTGAAAAGCACGAGATTTTAAAAGAAAAACTAAAAACACCATTTTAAAATAAATTTATGTTATTAGAGATTATTAAAAAAAGTTATTCGAAAATACATTCAAAGATTTACAATTTTAAAATATTAAAAGAGTTGCCTAGTGTTTGGATTGAAAAAAACATTTATTTAACATCTGATGTGTCTAGATATACTGGTTTTTTTAAATATGATATTTCGCCTTATACACGTGAAGTAGTTGATTGCTTATCTCCAACTTCACCAGTTGAGATGGTTGCCGTTATGAAATGCGCTCAGAGTGGATTTACACAGGGGGTTATCATTCCCGGAATAGCTTATATAATTTCAGAAACTCCAAGTCCTATTTTATATACTGCGGCTGATTCTGATTTGGTTAAGCTTTCAGTTCGTACTCGATTAGATCCGGTAATTCAAAATTCAGGTTTAGATCATTTAATTCGTGCAAATGCTTTGAGAAAAAAAAACGCGCGTACAGGTAATACTGATTTTAGTAAGGAATTTGCAGGCGGTTCATTGACTGCATTAGGTGTAAATAATCCAGCTAAATGGCGTCAATATTCTGTTAAATATATTTTTGCTGATGATTGGGAAAGTGCGCCACGTTCGGACAAAAAAGAGGGTAATACTAGATCGTTAATTGAAAATAGAGCTACTTCTTATGGTTCTTTAAAAAAGCTTTTTTATATTTCCACTCCATTAATTAAACAAGGTTCAAACATAGAAGAAGTTTATTTAATGGGTGATCAAAGAAAGTGGCATTGGCAATGTGAGCATTGTAATGATTTTATTCCGATGGAATGGCAAGTGAAAAAAGAGGATGGAACTTATGCTGGTATGAAATGGCAAGTAGATGACAAAGGAAAATTAATTGAAGAAAGTGTATATTATGAATGCCAAAATTGCGGTGGTGTTATATTAGAAAAAGACAAAGTTAAATATAATTTAGGCGCTAAATGGGTGCCAACTGCTATTCCAGAAAGGCCACAGTATAGAAGTTATCAATTAAATGCAATTGTTATACCTCCAGGATTTACTTCATGGGTTGATTTAGTTTATAAATGGTTAGAAGCATGCCCGCCAAATCAAACTATTGATGCTTCAAAATTAAAGTCTTTTTTAAATACTCAGTTAGGTCAAACTTGGGAAGAAAAAGGAAAAAGTACAAAAGCTAGTGAGCTTATGAATAATACTCGAAGTTATAAAATTGGAATAATTCCAGATAAAACATCTATTGAGGATGGTAACGGTCCGATAGTTTTAGTAACTATGGCATGTGATTTAGGTGGTATTATGAATGAAAATATAGAAGATGCCCGTATCGATTGGGAAATAGTAGCGCATTCAGCAAGTGGACAAACTTATCATATTAATCATGGAAGTATTGGAACTTTTAAAAGAAGTCGTAAAAAAACAAAAGAAGAATTAAAAGACGATAGCTCGAGAGTAAAATATACGTATGCACACGGTCAAGAAAATAGTGTTTGGCCTTTTTTAGATAGAGTTATAGAAGATAATTTATTAAGTGAAAGTGGTGATATTTATAATGTAAAATTATCAATTATAGATACTGGCCACTTCACCCGATTAGCTTATGATTACATAAATAAAAAAAATAATCCTTTGATTGTTGGAATAAAAGGGGACAAAGAAAAACCATACCATTACACACAAGATAAAGTTTTGATAAAAAGATCCCGTGAGAATCTAGGTAAATTATATATGATTGAAGTAAGTGCCTACAAAGATATTTTAGCGCATAATATGAATGTAAAAATGGGTGTAGATGGGTACCAACCTGCTGGTTTTATGAATTTCCCACAAGCTGAACTAGGTAAATATAGTATGCGTGGATATTTTTCACATTTAGAAAGTGAAGGTAGATTTCCAGTTGAAAAAGATGCAATTGAGATTGGTTTTGTTTGGAAAAAGAAAAATTCAAGTATTGAAAATCACTTTTTTGACGTCAACGTTTATAATTTAGCTGGTAAGGATATTTTTATTGATATTCTTAGAAAAACTGGAGGTTCTAAATATTCAGCTTTGACTTGGGAAAAATTTGTGGAATTAATTTCAGAATAATAAAAAATAATTTTATATATTTGAACTCTAGCAAAAAGTCAAAAAGCTTTATTTAAAAATTTGGTTAATTAAAAAGTAAGTTTATCAAATCCACTCAATTAATTTTGGGTGGATTTTTTTTTGTAAGTTTGTCAATAATAATTTAATACGAAAATATATGAATGATGATTTTATTTCAATATCTCAGTATTTAGAAACAAAAACCAGTATAAAAGATAGAATAATTGCTATTGATGGTTTGATTGATTCTATGATATTGCGTGCAGCTGATGCTGTTGATACTGCAAATTATTCAGAGTATCAAATGGACGATGGACAAATGAAAGTTAGGACCATGTATAGAAGTCCAGAGGACATTATGAAAGGTGTTTCTAGTTTAGAGAAAATAAAACAAATGTACGTTAACAGGGTAAATGGCCGTGTTACTGTTTTCAGAGGTGGACAATTATAATTTTTCAATATGGATTTAAGAAAATTATTTAGATTTGGAAGTTCCAAAAATAAAAGTCAAGTTGATTCTAGTAATCACAACTATGATTTAGGTGGTGGTAAGATTTATGGGCCAATGTACCCAATAGTAACAAAATCATTTGATGGTGAAAAAACACTTGGGGAACTGGGTGTTATTGTAAATTCTATTCCAGATTATAAATCTATTCGTTTACGGGCGTATAATGCGGAATTAACTATTGATACAGTTAGGATTATTACTGAACGTAGTTCAAGTTGGGTTATAGGTTCCGGATTAAAACTACAATCTGAACCAAATGAAAACTTTTTAAAATTAATTGGTGTAGGTGAAGATTTAGAGGTTTTTAAATCTAATTTAGAAGCTAGGTTTCAATTATGGGCAAATAGTACAATGCCAGATTTTTGTAACATGGATAATTTACATGCAAAAGCTTTAGAAACTTGGAATACTTCTAATATCGGTGGTGATTGTTTGGTTGTTTGTAGAATTGAAAACGCTGA
>CAZULO010000004.1:0-42202 GCA_964621245.1 uncultured Flavobacterium sp. | reverse complement strand
ATACTTCTAATATCGGTGGTGATTGTTTGGTTGTTTGTAGAATTGAAAACGCTGAGCTTACGGTTCAAATTATTGATGGTTTACATGTTTGCGACCCGATTAATACGCCTTACATTGCTGAAATTAAAGATCGTAAAAACTTTTTAAAACATGGAATTGAGTATAATTCCAAAGGTGAACATATTGCTTTTTATGTTAAAAAAAATACTTTTGAATACGAAAGGATTTTAGCTTATGGTGAAAAGTCAAAACGTAAGTTATCATGGTTAGTTTATGGTGATAAAAAGAGAGTTGATCATTTGCGAGGTGTTTCAAAATTAGCTCCAGTTTTAGAAAAGATAAATAAACTAGATAGGTATGTAGAAGCTTCAGTAGGAAAAGCAGAAGAAGCTGCAAACATAGTTGTAGCTATTGAACATGATATTAATGGAACTGGTGAAAATCCATTAAAAGATATGTTATCACCTAGGAGTTCATCTCAAAAAGAAACAGTAAAAATTCCAGATGGTTATGAGTTGGGTGATAAGCTAGCAAATACTATAACAGAAAGCACTTCTAAAAAAGGTTACAATTTGCCAGTTGGTGCCAAAATGAAAAGTTTTGAAAGTAATATTGAAACTAATTTCGACCAATTTCATACTTCAATATTTAGAACTATTTGTGCTAGTTTATCTACACCGCCAGAAGTTGCACTTCAAAAATACGATTCTAATTATTCTGCATCTCGTGCAGCTATAAATAATTGGGGTTACATTGTAGATTTAGATAGGGTTCACATAACAAATAGTTTTTATAGACCGATTTTAACGCTATTTTTAGAATTGGAATTATTAAAAGGTCATATTGATTCGCCAAGTTTATTAAAAGCGTTTCAAAATAACGATAGAATGGTAATTGAAGCGTTTACTACTTGTAGGTTTATGGGTAAAAACATGCCACATATCGATCCACTAAAAGAAATAAAAGCTATTCGTGAAATGTTAGGTGACGATTTAACGCCACTAATATCAAGAGAACAAGCAAGCGAAATGGCAAATCAAGGTGATTGGGTATCAAATTACAAAAAAAATATTAAGGAAAAAGAAATTATAGTTGTTGAACCTCAAATTGTTGAAACTAATACAGTTGTTTAATTATGAAAAGATTTAAAGTACAAAGTTTAAACGGTGTCCGTTTGTATAATGAAAAAAGAACTTATAAAATAGATGATGTTGTAGAACATAATTCTGTTGTTTATCAAAATGTACTTGGTAAAAGTTCAGTGCCTGGATTAGATGATAACTGGATTTCAATATCTGAAAAAACAGTAAAAGATTTTGTTTCTGTTAGGGATTTTGGTGCGCTTGGTAATGGTTTTTGGAATGGCACTGAATATACGGGAACTGATGACACTAATTCATTTGCATTAGCTTTAGCTACTGGTAAAGATGTTTTTATTCCAGAAGGTAACTATATTTTAGATTCAGAATCAGTAACAACAGAAGGTGTTTTTGGATTTAGAGGTCTTCACTTAAACTCAAATCAAAGAGTTTTTGGAAAAGGACTTGAAAGTAAGCTTATAATGAATGGAATTATAAATGGTGATACTGACACTTATTTCAATGCTTTTAATATTGTAAATAAGCAAAATTGCGAGGTAAGCGATATTTATATAACAGGAAGTAAACAAGAATATGAAGAATTATTAACATTTAATAAACCAAATGTTGGGATTAATATTTTTGGTGAATTTATTAAAAATATAAAAGTAAATGATTGTTTTTGTGAATATATTTTAGGTCATGGTATTCAGGACAATTCAGAAAAATCATACAATGAATATTACAACAACACTACAAATTATTGTTCTCAAAATGGAATTAACGCAAATGGTAATTTTGTAAAATTGATTGAAAATTACGGAAAAGGAAATGGTTTTGGATTAATAGAGGCAAGTTGTGGAAATTCAATTATTAAAGGAAATATAGCTGAATTTAATCTTGTTTCAGGAATTTCAATTGGTGGTTATAATGATGAAGAAACAAATGGTCACGGAGACAATAATATAATTTCTGATAACATTTGTAATAACAACTCTAATATAGGACTAAATATTACTATTGGAGTTGTGAACAGTATTATATCAAACAATAATGTTTTTAAAAATGGTCGTTTTGGATTAGTTTTAAATGAAACTTATAATAAACAGTCTAATAATTCAATTTTAAATAATAATATTTTTGACAATGGAATTAACTTGACTGAACAAGTAGGTTTATATGTTAATTCAAAAGGAAATTTTATTTCAAATAATAATATTTATAATACGGAAGAATCAATTTTAACTGATGATTTTCAAAAATTTGGCATTGCAGTAGCTTCAAATAAAACTGACAATTTTATTTCAAATAATAAATTTAAAAATATATCTAATTATGAAATATCAATCGAAGGTCCTAATTCGGTAGATATAAATCAATCTACTTTTGATAGAATTAATTCACCTTCAAATGTTATTATTAAAAATAAATCAAATAAAGTTGGGATTGGATATGATGGTCAACCAATATTAAATACTGAAACTTATGTTTGGGCAGATAATGTTTCTAGTCCAAAAACTGCAATTTTGCCAGATGCTGAAAAATATCCAGAAGGTCAAATATTAACTGTTGTAGATGAAAAGGGAAGTGCCGGAACTAATAATATTATTTTACAAACCGTTTCAGGTAATAAAATAAACGGTGTTATTGATGCTGAATATGTTTTAAATAACAATTATGAAACTTTACAGTTAACAAATGTAAAATCGCAAAAGAATTGGATTGTTTTAAATAAGCAAGGTGAATCTAGAACTGGATGGGCGAGATATAAAGACACTCAATATACAGTTTCTTCACCGTTGAATGTACCATCTGGAACAACGATTATTTTACCAAATAATGCATTGAGTATTATAAATAATGAAATTCCAAGTGATACTGTTTCTTTTTATAATCCAGCTACAAAAAAAATAACTCCAACTAATAATGGTGATTTTTACATTATAAACGTAAGGTTTAAAGCTAAAACAAGTGTTGTAAATGATGGGTTATTAGTTGATATTAATATCGGTGGTGCGTTGGGTGTTATTTCGGAAGAAAGTAAATCTTTTATACGTGGTGCCAATAGTGAACAAAAGTTTAATTTAGTTTTTACTACTTTTAGTGGTGCTACTTTTTTAGCTAATGGTGGTGACGTTAGATTGACTACTTTAAATGGGAATTTACAACTTTATGACATAGATTATGTAATTAAAAGAACTCACAAATCTAAATTATTATGAGAAAAGTTTTTTATGATTCCGCAACTAGAAATGTAATTATTGAAAATGTAAGTAGATATTTTTCAAGTGGTTCACTTCTTGCAACAAATGTAGGTGATTATGTTGCAATTAAATACTTAACAACGGATAAATTAGAAGTATATGATTTGTTTGGTAATTTTCTAAAAGAAAATGGAACAAGTGCTGGAGCAAATGTAACTCAGGTTGTTGATTATTTAAACGGTGAGTTTAACAAAGGACTTATAGATCAAGCATCTAGTTTTACTGGTTTATCTACTACTAAAACAATAACAGATTCCAGAATAAAAGCAGGTGATACTATATTGCTTCAAGGTATTGGAACTTTAAATGAAACTTTAGGTTATACAGCATCTAATGGTTCATTTACTGTAACCAGAACTGTAATTAGTGTTGTAATAGGTTTAACTAATAATTTAGCTTTTAAATGGGTGAGAATTTAAATAGTAACTTTAATTTTTTTAATATGATTGATTATGCAAAGGCAAATTTATTGCCAATTTTATTAGCTTTGGCTGGTGTTTTAGATCAAACAACTGATTTGTTTGTTGAATTATTTACTGAATTAAATGCGCCTAGTTGGGTACTAAAATTATTTAGAATTTTGGTAATTTGTTTTGGAGCTTTTAAACTGTATTATGCGGTTCCAAACGTTTCTAATTTAGATACTGGGGGTTCGAATATTCCACCAAACAAAGATGAGAAATAATGCGTTTTAAACATTATTTACTTTTAAGTATCATTCCACTTTCAGAGATAAAAGCTATTTTTTACAATAGCGAAATGAAAGTGGATTGGTATTTGTTTTCGAATCATAAAAAGTTTTTATGTAATGTAATAGAGGACTATTCTAATATTTTAATTTTCGGTATTATTTTTTATTATTTTATTTTTGTAAGAATAGATGACTTAATTAAAAATATAGTTTTATATTTGTTTGTGTTAAATGCATTGGATTTAATTCATTTAGGATTGATGGATATGCAGGAATTTATTTTTATTAAAATATTAATAGCTTATTTTATATGCAGACTTTTAAAGAGATATTCGCATTTTTAGACCTTACATTTGCAACTTTTTGGGGATTCACAATAATAGACTTAGGCAGTTCTTTAGTCGGTGGTGGATTTGTTTTTACGACAATAGATAATATAATTAAGGTTTTGTTTGCCTTAGTTGGACTTATTTATACTATAATTAGAATGCATCATTTTTATCACAAAAGTCGAATTGATAGATTGATAAGAAAAGAAGAATTAGAACAATTAGAGCGTGAAAACAATTTAAAACAAGATTGATATGTTAAATACTGCACAAATTATAAAACAATTCGGACAACCGAATCAGAAAGGAACTTATTTAACTACAATTAAGTTGCCTTATCCAATGCGTTTATCGTGGGATAAAAAAACAAAAGTTACTAAAATGAGTTGCCATAAATTAGTAGCACAACAATTCACAGATATTTTTAATGACTTATTAGCGTATTACGGCTATGAAAAAATAGTTGAATTAGGTATTGATTTGTTTGGTGGTTGTTTTAATTTTAGAGCTATGCGAGGTGGTTTAGATTATAGTAGGCATAGTTGGGGAATAGCTATTGATTTAGACCCTGAAAGAAATTTACTTCACGAAACAAGTAAAACAGCAAGATTTGCAAGATTAGAATATAAACCAATGATTGATATATTTTACAAACATGGTTTTATATCTTTAGGTAAAGAAAAGAACTACGATTGGATGCATTTTGAGTATGGTAGGAATATATAAATTAACTAGTCCTAGTGGTAAGGTTTATATAGGCTCTTCTATTGATATAGAAAATAGATTGAAATATTATAAATCGTTAAATTGTAAAGGACAAAAAAGACTTTATAATTCTTTGAAAAAATATACTTTTGAAAATCATTTATTTGAAATTATTGAAGAGTGTAGTATTGATGTTCTTTATGAAAGAGAAAATCACTTTGGCTTTTTATATGATGTTCTCGGTGAAAAAGGATTGAATTCTGTATTACCTAAATTAAATACAAATAAAGTTTGTGTTTCAGATGAAACTAAATATAAAATGAGTATTAGTAAATTAGGCGTTAAAAATAATTTTTATAATAAAAGGCATTCTGATGAAACAAAACAAAAAATTAGAAATTTTCAAACTGGTAGGAAACACACTAAAGAACATAGGTTAAAAGTTTCATTGAATAATGCAAAGAATAAATCTAAAATAGTTTTAGATGTTCAAAGTGGTGTTTTTTATGAGTCTGCAAAAGAAGTTTCGGATTTATATAATATAAATCATTCAACATTAAGAGCTGTTTTAAATGGTACAAATAAGAATAAAACAAATTTTATTTATTGTTAATTAAAAATAATCATTATGAAAAACAACCAGGTACCTCCAATTATTAACGATGCAGTTAATGAATTAGCGAAAAAATACTCAGAAAGTAAAGCAACTACGAATGCTGGTCGAGTGCTGAGATTTGTTGCAAGGTTTGTAACACTAGATACTTTATTGAAATTAATTTCGCATAAGTCCTCAAAATAATAAAAAATATACTAATATTGTAAAGTCTTTTTTCATAGGATATTATTTTAGTTTTTTTTGGTTGGTAAGTCCACTTTTAGAGGTGGACTTATTTTTTTTGTTTAATATAAAAAAAAACGATTATATTTGTAAAGAAATTAAATTATTTGTATATGGATTACGGATTAGCAAAAGAGATATACGGAATGCAACCTTGGTGTATGGATTCAATATCTTTACAATCGATGACTTCAATTTTAAAAAACTTACAAAACGGCGTACAATTAGCAATTCCAGAAACTAAATACAATCAATTTTTTGTTTTGGATTTAAAAAACAATACAAAATTAGTTAGTGAAAATTGGCAGTTAAAAAATGATAACATTACGGAAGCTATTGGTGTAATTAATTTAGATGGTCCTATCACTAAAAATGGAGGTGCATCTAGTTACGGAACAAAAGAGCTTAGTTCTACGATGTTAAAAATGTCAAAAGATGAACGTGTAAAAGGATTTGTGATTAACGTTGATTCTGGTGGTGGTTCAAGTGCAGCAGTTAATTTAATGGTTGATGCAATAAACGAGGTAAAAAAAACAAAGCCAGTTTATTCTGTAGTAAGCAAAGGGGGTATGGCTGCTAGTGCAGCTTATGGTATTTCTAGTGCTGCAAATAAGATGTTTAGTGAAGAAGAAATGAACATTGTAGGTTCGGTGGGTACTATGATTTCTTTCGAGGGGCGACCAGCTAATTCTACGGCAAAAGATGGAACAAAAAATATAGTTCTTTACGCAAGTAAGTCAACTGAAAAAAATAAGGCTTTTAATGAAGCTTTAGACAATGATAATTATGATTTGCTAGTAAATGATTTGTTAGACCCAATTAATGAATCATTTATAAACACAGTTTTAAATAACAGACCTCAATTAAAAGGCAGTAATTTTGATAATGGTCATACTGTTTTTGCAAAGGACGGAATCGGAACTTTTATTGATGGCATTGCAAGTTTTGATGAAGTGGTCCAAATGGTATTAAATGATTCTAAATCGAATAATAATAAAAGTAGTTTAATTAATAATTCAAGTAAAATGACAAGAGCAGATTTACAAAATCAATTTCCTGATTTAGCAAGTTCAATTGTTGAAGAAGGTATTAACCAAGAGAGGGAGAGAGTTAAATCTTGGTTAGTTTATTCAAGTGCAGATAGTGATTCTGTAATTGAAGGCATTAAGTCGGGTGAAAAGCTGACTGATTCTAAAAGAGAAGAATTCATGGTTAAAATGAATTCAAAAAACCAGTTGGATAATTTTAAAAATGATTCAGCTCCAGCAGTAGCGACTGAAGAAACTCCAGTATCTGAGGAAAAAACATCAGGTACTGAAAAAAATCCAATTGAGGAAGCTGCTAATTTTTACAAAAGTTTAATTTCTAAAAATTCATAAAAATGAGTATTGACGTAACACAAAGAAATTCGACACGAAATCAAAGTACTGCGGATTACGAACAAAAAAAAGTATTTCTATTTGATAATAGATTTTCAAAAGGTGTATTAATAAACGATTCAGATCCTGCTGTTGATGTGGTTGTAAAATCTGGAATGTTAGTTTTTAGAAAATTTACAGATGGGAATTTAACATTAAATCCTACGTACACCCAATTAGTTGGTGTTTTAGCTATTGATGGTGAAGTAACATTAATACCAAATCAAGATATCCAAGTTGATTTTTGTAATTCAGGTACCTTAGAAGCATCTAATTTGATTATTCCGGGAAATAATCCTTTAACACAAATTGAGTTAGGATTACAAATTGCTGATCATTTACGTAGAATTGGATTCCATTTAGAAGCTGCAACTGAACAAACAAAATTTGATAATTAATTTAAAATTTTAAGAAATGAATTTAAATCAACATAGAGCAGGATTTACTCAAGCGTTAATTGAAACGTTTAGAGATAATGTCGAAGTAAAGAATGGATTTGCTGCTTTTTTTCCAACTCGAACTACACGTTCAAAAGCTGTTAAAATTGAAGTTCAACGAATGGGGCGAAAAATTGCAGTAGATGTATTGCGTTGCACAAATGGAAATAGAAACAAGTTTTCTAAATCTAGTGAAAAGATTTTCGTGCCACCTTTTTATAAAGAGTTTTTCGATTTTACTTCATGTGAGTCTTACGATATTACTTTTGGACAAGGGCAAGCTCCAAATGAAGTTACTGGCTCAGATTTATTGAGTGATGCTAACGAAAAGTTAATGGTCCTAAAAGACACGATTAAAAGAGCAATTGAATTGCAACGTTCACAAGTATTACAAACTGGAATTGTAGAATTAAGAACAGGTGATAACATCGATTACAAGCGTAAAGCTGAATCTATGGTTACTAAAACTGTAGCTACTGAAAAATGGAGTGCTCCAGAAACGTCGGATCCTGTAAAAGATTTACAAGTAGGTTGTGAGTTTTTACGTTCAGAAGGTAAATCTGGTTCAGGTGCTGTTAATGCTATTATGGGTGCAAACGCTTTTAACAATTACAAACTTTCTAAAAAGGTAAAAGAAGAAGCTGACATCCGTAACATTAACAGAGGTGAGTTAAACATGCCAATGATGGATGGTGTTTCTGGACTAGCTTATCAAGGTCAAGTTGGTGCTGGTGATTTTATTGTAAATCTTTGGACGTACAATGAAACTTACGAAAATGAAAATGGAGATGAGGTTAGATTTTTAGAAACTAACAATGTTGTTTTATTACCTGCTGACTTCAAGGGATTTACAGCTTATGCTGGTTTACCAGCTGTTATGGGTGATCCTATTACTGGTCAATTTGTTGGACAAGTTGAAGCTGAGTTTGGTGTTTACGATGTAATCGACCAAGTTAAAATGAGTTGGGAATTTTATTTACAAAGTGCGCCTTTGGTTGTTCCTGTTTCAGTTGATAGAATTTACACATTAACAACAACTTCTTAATTTTTGTTTTATGTCAAAGTATAAAATTTTAGTTCAAAAACATTCTTTGAAAAATAACAAAATTGGAGTTTTTGGGCAGTTAGTAGAAGAAAGTCAATTGACAACAAAGCCAGAAATTTTGATTAAAGCTGGTTTTATTGAGTTGGAAGTTGAAGAAAAAGAAGATGATTCTTTTGATTTAGCTAAAATGTCAAAAGCTGAATTAATTGAATTTTGCAAAAACAATGAAATCGAAATCGAATCAAATTTGAACAAGTCTCAGATTTTAGATGCAATTGAAGAAAATGCAAAAAACATCGAAGTAAAAGAATAAATTAATCTAGTATGAGTGGTAAGTTATTACAGTTAGCGAAAAGAGATGCGAAATTCTTTGTGAATAAGGGAGGTTTTCAAGAAACCATAACAATGGTTACACCTTCAAATGATAAGACTATTTCGCTAACTGGGCTTGCTACTAAACATTGGATTAATTTTGATACAGATGGAATGCCTGTTAATTCTAAAAATGTACATGTTTGTATTGACGAAAGTAAGCTAATAGAATTGAGTTATCCAACTAGAAACGCAAAAGGGGAAATAGCTTTATTAAAACATAAAGTTTCTTTTGCAGATAGTAGTGGTTTAATTAAAAATTACATAGTTAGGGAGAATTTTCCAGATGAAACTTTAGGGTTAATAGTTTTAATTTTAGGTGATTATTTAGACTGATATGGCTGCAATTATTCAAACTCAAATTGAAGAACAAAACTTTGAAATAATTCTAAACAAAATCGGGATTATTTTACTAGAAGAAATTCAAAATCAATTAACGATTACTTCATCAGATGTTAGTTGTGATGTTTATAAAGAGCGTCAAGAACCGATTGATAAAAGTGAAGATGTTGTAGTAAATGTTAGTTTAAGTTCTACTAATAATGAAGATTTTAACGAAACAAGTTATACTTCAACCGGAACCTTTAACATTGATGTTTATGCAAATGGTTTTGGAAGTGATTATTCAAGATTAAGACTTCATAAAATAGTTGGTATGATTAGGTTTGTTTTGTCATCTACGCTTTATAAAACTTTAGGTTTTGATTACGGCTATATAATGGGAACTTATCTAACATCTATTAATTTTGATGATAATTATGGTAAAGAAGATGGATCTTTTTTCAGAATGGGACGTTTAGTTTTATCTGTGAAATTTGTTGAAGATTCGGAAATGGCACAAACTACAAGTTTACTTGGTAACGATTCAAATGTACGTTTGGATTTAACAGAAAAAGGATTTAAGTTTAATTTTAATAATTAAAAAAATATGAGTGGATCTATTTCTACTGCGGTTGGTTTAGAGAGATTATCTAGAGTATCAGGATATAAAATCAAAAAGGTTTTTTTTTCAAATGATACTCAAAACTTACCACAAATTATTGCGGTTTTTGGTGAAGCCAATACTGCTAAACAAGCTAATTTAAGCATAAACCCTATTGAGGTTACAAGTGCAAATCAAGCTGGTGAATTATTTGGATACGGTTCTCCGTTGCACCAAATTATGAGAATTTTACGCCCGATTAGTGGTGATGGTGTTGGAGGTATTCCAACTATTGTTTTTCCTCAACTTTCAGATGAAAGCGCAACTGCTACGGAAGTTGAATTTCAAGTTGCTGGTATAGTTACGGCAAACTCAACTCATTCGGTCGTAATAAACGGACGTGATGGAGTTGATTTCATGCCTTATTCTTATTCAGTTGTAATTGGTGATACACCTACAATAGTTGCTGGTAAAATTAGAGATGCAGTAAATTCTGTTATTGGAAGTCCAGTTATTGCAACTTCTAATTTAAGTGTAGTTACTTTTGTTACAAAATGGACAGGTCAAACAAGTAATGAAATTAATATTTCATTTGATACCGGTTTAAACGATGCAGGGTTAACTTATGCGCAAAATGTTAGGGTTTCTGGTGCTGGTGAAGTTAGTTTATCAGATTCATTTAATTTGTTTGGTGATACTTGGTATACTAGCGTTATTAATCCTTATTCATCTAAATTGGGCGAATTTGAACAATTCAACGGTTTTCCAGATGATAATGCGCCAAATGGTAGATGGAATGGATTAATTTTCAAACCTTTCATGGCATTTTTTGGTAGTACTTTAAGCAGCTCTGATGGTTTAATATCAATTACAAACGATGTTGAAAGAAAAAATCAATGTACAAATGTATTATGTCCAGCTCCAAACTCATTAGGCTTTACGTGGGAAGCTGCAGCAAATGTAGTTGCTTTATTTGCTAGGATTATGCAGGACACTCCACATTTGGATGTTAATAATAAGAGTTATCCAGATATGCCACTTACGAGTGATGGTAATATTGGCGAAATGGCAAACTATAATACTAGAGATTTTTTAGTTAAAAAGGGATGCTCAACCGTTATTTTAGATAACGGAGCTTATAAAATAATGGATTTGGTTACAACTTACCATCCAGATGGTGAAGTTCCATTACAATACAGCTATGCACGTAATTTAAACTTAGATTGGAATGTAAAAGATAGTTATTCAACTTTAGAAACAATTAGATTGAAAGATAAGGTTTTAGTTGAAGACAATCAAATTGTAAACGTTTCAGGGGCTATAAAGCCAAAAGAATGGAAAGCGGTATTGTTTGACCTTTTTGACGAGTTAGCGGCTAAGGCTTTAATTAACATGCCAGAATTTTCAAAAAAAAGCTTATCAGTTCAAAGAAGCACAACTAATCCAAATAGATTTGAAACTTTTTTCAGATACAAACGTACTGGAATTGCAAGAATAGAATCTACTGATGCTGAAGCTGGTTTTTAATTTTTAATTTATAAGATATGGCAAAATATTTAGGTGGTGATATAATTGAGATTGTATGCCAACATACCTTGGGTGAATTTAGATACGCCACTAAGTCAAATGAGGATTTCAATATTGATGAAGGTGGTATTCGTGTAAATGACGATTCGAACCAAATAACTGGAAATGGTGAAGCTATTTATCAAAAAAATAGAGTTCGACCTATGATTGAGGGACCAATTGCAGTCGATTTTAGAACTGGATATGAACAAACTTCGTTAAACAGAATGGCAGAACATCCAGATGAGGGAACATGGACTATTTCTCATATTTCTGGAACGACTTGGAAAATGAGAGGCAAACCAGTTGGGGATTTACAACCTGGTACTAATACTGCTCAGATGACCTTAAAGGTTTCAGGTAGCGGTACAATGGTAAGAATTTAAATTAAAACAAAAAACCGCTTATTAATTTAAGCGGTTTTTATTCAAAAAAAACAATAACAAAAAAACAAAAAGAAATGAGAGATTTATTATCACAAGATTTGGCTATTGCTGAAATTGAAAACTATTTAAGCAATTTTTTAGAAGTTGAATTTGATGTTGAAAAAGATTATCCTAAAACTTTGAATGCGGTTAAGTCTGGAAATCTAACTTTTAACGATGATTTAATTCCTGTTTATAAATTAATTCAGCCGTTAAACAAAGGCACTGAATTTGAAGTTACAACTTTAAATTTAAAAACTAGAGTTTTGCCGTCTGTTGGTGCTAGTTTAGCAAAAGGAATTGATTTGCAAAAAGATCAAATGACCTATGGATTAATTATGATGGCTCATATTTCAGGATTTGCCACATACAAAGAATTAGATAATTTATGTAAAAAGGATTATCAATTAATTCAAGAGTTAGCTCCAGTTTTTATGTAAGGTGGTATTTGGGTAAGAACTTAGAATTTTGCATACAAGCAGTAGCTAGGTACTTCAAAAAATTACCACATGAATTAAAAGAATATTATTGCGATGACTTTGACTTTTATGGTTTAGGTTATTGGTATAAACAAGCTGCAGAAATAGCTAAAAGTATGGATGTTTAATATTAAAAAAATACAACTATGGCAAGTACAATGAGAGTGCCGACTATTTTTACAGCAGTAGATAATTTTTCCTCAGTAGTCAAAAAAATGACTGCTGGGGTTTCTAATTTTAACGGTACAACTTCAAGTGCAATTGATAGGTTTAATAGAAAAGCAAATGCAGCAGCAAATAGCATGGCCGTAGCAGGTACTGCTATAATAGCCCCTTTGGGCGTTGCGGTAAATGCAGCTATTAAGTTTGAAGATAAGATGACTGATGTTGCTAAGACTACTGGATTAAGCGCAGAAGAAAGTGACGCTTATGGTAAAGCGATTCTAGATATGTCTAAAAAGACAAGAACGAGTATAAGTGCATTACAAGATATCGGAATAGTTGCTGGTACAATTGGTGTTGCTAAAAATGAGCTAGTCGCTTTTACTAAAGCTGGAAATGAATTTGCAATTGCATTGGGCAAGGATTTTGGAAGTACAGAAGAAGCCGTAACTCAAGTAGCTAAACTGAAAAACTTGTTTAAAGAAACTAGAAACATAGATATCGCAACATCTATGACTAAGGCTGGAAGTGCAATTAATGAAGTTTCAAACGTAGCAGGTAGTTCTGCAAACATAAATGAATTTATGTTGAGAATAGGTGCCTTACCAGATGCTATGAAGCCTACTATTCAACAATCAGCTGCATTAGGTGGTTTTTTAGAAGATGCAGGATTAAGCGCTGAAATAGCTGCAGGTGGTTTTTCAAACTTAATTTTAGTTGCTGGTAAAAATATGACTGGTTTTGCCAGACAAATGGGAATGACTGTTCAAAGTGCAAATGCGTTATATTCTACAGATCCAACTCAGTTTGCTTTAAAGTTCTCTAAATCTTTAAACAAATTAAAACCACGTGAGTTAGCTATGACTCTAGATCAGTTGAAAATCGGGTCACAAGAATCTATAAAAGTTGTAGGTGCGTTGGGTAGTGGTTATGAAAAACTTACAGGTTCAAGTAAGATGGTAAATGGTGTTTTAGTTGAACAAAAAGGAATACTAGAATTATCAAATCAAGCATTTAAAGACGGTATATCTATAACAGCCGAAGCGGATAAAAAAAATGGTAATTTAGCTGGTAAATTAGAGATGGCTAAAAATAACATGGAAGCTTTATCTATTATTGTAGGAACTAAGTTAGCGCCTGTTTTAACTAAAATAATTGATAAAATTACTCCTATTGTTGAAAGTTTAGGTAAATGGGCAGATGATAATAGTGATTTAATAATTACTATTGCTGAAGTTGGTTTAGCTTTGTTTGCGTTATCTGCAACTATAAAAGCAATTACTATTGTTACTAATATATATAAATGGGCAATGACTCTTTACGCTGGAGCTGCAAAAGCAGTTACCGTAGCACAATGGTTATGGAATGCTGCAATGTGGGCCAATCCAATAGGGTTGATAGTAGCTGGAATTATTGCTTTAATTGCTGTTATTGTTATTATCATTGCTAAATGGGATGAATGGGGAGCAGCAATTACTTTGTTTATGGGACCGATTGGATTAGTTATTAGTGGTTTTAAATCTTTTTATGATCATTGGGAATCAATTAAAACAGCTTTTAAAACAGATGGTATAATTGGTGGTTTGAAAAGAATAGGTCAAGTTTTATTAGATGTCCTTTTAAAACCATTGCAACAATTATTTGAAATGGTAGGGTTAGATAGTTGGGCTGATAAAATCAAAAAGTTTAGAAGCGACATGAAACTTATAACTGAGGGTGAAATGAAAGCTACTTTAGAAGCTCCCGAAGCTAAACAAGCTAAGGCGACTGCAAATGCGACTGTAAACGGACAAGTCAATGTAAATGTAAGTGCTAAGGGTGGAGCTACTGCAAAAGTAAGTCCGATGAATAATTTCGGAAATATTCCAGTAAGAACTACAAGCACTCAAGGGTCATTTTAAAAATTAAGTTTATGAATAATAACACAAAAGATATTAATTTACATGAATCTGGAAGTGGTGGTGAAATGGCTATTATTTCGAATGATTTATTGATTGGTGAAACTTTATATCAACAAGTTTATTTAGCCTTGTTTGGTGGAAATATAGAAGCATCTACTCGAGGTGATGAACCTTTTGGAAATGAACGTTTTGACTGGTGGGGAAATTCTTTGTTTTTTTCTGAAAATCCAAATAAGCAATTTAATTCAGAAACTGAAAAAACTATTACTAATTTGGTTTTAAATAGTTCGGGCCGTTTGAGATTATTGCAAGCGGTTAACTCAGATTTAGAATATCTTAATGAATTGTTAGATTATGAGGTTGAGGTTTTCTTTAATGATTACAATAGGGTTAAAATCGAGGTTAAATTTAAACCAAAGGGAACTCAAGAAAATAAGGTATTGCAATTAGTTTATGACAATGCCAAAAATGAATTAATAATTAATAAAATTATTTAGAATGCAAAATATACCAACTATACAAGAATTGCAATTACAAATAGCAAATGATTTTAAAAATAAATTAAATCTTTCTGATGCTAATTTAAAATACGTTTTAGACGCTATGGATAGTGTTTTGGCCGCTCAATTTAAATTAATGTATCTTTATTTGTCGGACATTCAAAATAATGTATTTCCAGATACTGCTGATATTGAAGCTAACGGCGGAACTCTTGAAAGGTTTGGTCGTATTTATTTGAATAGAAATCCAAGACCTTCAACTTCTGGAATTTTTAAGGCTTTAGTTGTTGGAACTGCTGGGAGTGTGTTAAGGGCATCACTAACGTTTAAATCAAATGAAGATGCTTTAAACGCTGGTAAATTGTTTGTTTTAGATGAAGAAGTTATACTAACAACTTCACCGCAAGAAATTGAAATTAGAAGTTTGGGAGGTGGTTTAGAATTTAATTTAAATATTGGTGATAATTTAACTATAACTGAACCTGTTTTAGGTGTTGAAAATAATATTGTAATTTCTTCAGTAGTTGAACAACCTAGATCAAGTGAAGATATTGAGGTTTATAGACAAAATATTTTAGATGCTATACAATTGGAACCGCAAGGCGGAAGTAAAACAGATTATCGTTTATGGGCAAGTGATGCGCAAGGAGTTCGAAAGGTTTATCCATACGTTAAAAATGAAGATGCAGGTCAGGTTATTGTGTATGTAGAAGCTACTATTTCTGATTCTATTGATGGTGAGGGAACGCCAGATACAACTCTTTTGCAAAATGTTTTAGATGTAATTTTGTTAGATCCAGATGAAACTAAACCAATAGATGAAAGAGGTCGAAAGCCTATTCAGGCAATTATTCCAATTGAAAATATATTACCAATAGATTTAGTGCCTGTTGACTTTACAATTAACGGATTAGTAAATTCTAGTATTAGTGTTCAGGAATCTATTTTAACTAATTTAAAGCAGTTTCTTTACGATGTGCGACCTTATTCGACTGGTGCAGATTTACCAAGAAGTAAGAATGATATTTTATACCAAGCTAGATTGCAAAGTGTGGTTACTGATGTTTTAGATTCGGATAATTTTTTTAATAATTTGGTAATGGAAGTAAACGGAGTTGAAGTTTTAACTTACGAATTTAATTTAGGTTTTATTCCTTATTTGAGAAATTTAAATATAGCTTAGTATGTATGAAGTAACAAACAAAAGTACAATGCACGGATTAGGCACACCACATGGTAAAGCTACTCCACACAAAATGCCGATTCCAGATAGTAGTTTTAATGTAGTTGATGTTATGGCCGATTTGGCCAGACAATTATACCCAACGGGTCGGGCGTGGTGGATGCCCTATAATGGGGTTTTTTCTAATTTGCACAAAGCAATAAATTTAAGTTTTGTACGTGTTGTAGAAAGTTCGAATTTAACACTAGATTCTATATTTCCAGATAATGAAAATTTTAGTATTGAAGATTGTATTTTATGGGAGTATCGACTTGGATTAGTTTCTAATAATTCGTTAAGTTTAGAACAAAGGAAACAAGCTATTTTAAGGAAGATGGCATATCCAAATAATGTAAAAGCAAGGCAAAGTAGAAGTTTTATTGAAAGTCAATTGAGATTAGCAGGATTTGATGTTTACGTGCATGAAAACAGTTATTTTGACGGTGTTAAATGGAATTATTATTCACCAAACGATATTACTGGACTTTCATCTAGTGAGGTTCAGCACGGGGACGAATTGCAACATGGGGGCGGAACTCAACATGGTTTTAGTGGATTTGATTTGATTGCAAATGAAGCAGTAGAAAATGAAAGTTTTTCAATTGGTGATGGTAATTTATGGGCGACTTTTTTTATAGGTGGTCAAACGTTGGGTGAAATTGCAAACATTCCAATAACTAGGTTAACTGAATTTAAGGAATTGGTACTAAAATTAAAACCAGCTCATTTAGTTGCAGTTACTTTTATAAATTATGTTTAAATTTGAACAAATAAAAAAAATATAAATGAGAAAATTTAGTAATAATCCAAATGTAGATAATTCAGACTTATCTAATTTCCCTGATGCAAGGATTAAAAATAATACAGGCGCAGGAGATGGGACCGCAGTTAATGAACGAGTATATGGCGATATCATTCAATTCTTTTTAAAACTTAAAAGATTGGCAGGTATTATTGAAAATGATTTACCTGATAATGAAACTAACGGATTTCAAACTATTGATTCGTTAATATCTATTGCATCAAAAAACGACTACGTTTATAATTTAAATAGCGTTTCAGATGTTTTACAAGTTCCAGTTAAAATTGGACTTATGAAAACTGGGGAGTTTTTAATTTGTAAGTCAGCTATAAATTTAGGAATTGAAACTACAATTAAAGGTTCTGATAATGTTACGATTTCAGCAGTATCAAATAGTAATTTTAAAGTAAATGATTTTCTTTTGATTACAAAAACAGCGTCTAATTTTCAAATAATAAGATTAGTGGATGCGGTTAATTTAGATTTGGTAGCATCTGAATATAACTACCTAAAAAAAGCCAATCAAACTGAAGAAAATGCAGGCACAATAGATTCAAAAGCTACTACACCTTTAAGTAATTTAACGGCGTTTGTACGTAGAGTGATTGGAGTAGATTCTGTGAACTATTTGGCAACCGTATTAAGAAATGGATTATATCCAAAAGAACATTTTGAAATTGTTGCAGGTTTGGGAGCTAGTCCAATTAAAAACAAAGGTTTTGTTAGTGGTTTAGATGTAGGTGGAAGCATTGGAAGTTTACCTGTTTCTGGTGATATAGTTTCAGCTACTGCAAGTGTTCCAACTGCAGGTGATACTTTTGTAACTGTTAATCTAGCAAACGCAATGGACAATACAAATTACGTAGTTAAAATGTTTGTTCAAAGCGAGGGGAGTTTAAATATAGATAATGACATATGTGACCCTGTTTTTAAACCGATTAATACAACTCAGTTTCAAATTGCTTTAAGGGAAGTAACATCTGGATTTCAATCTTTAAAAATTCACATTGAAGTAGTTCAATTATAAAAAAAACGATTTATGAAAGTATTAGGAAATACCACACTAGCAAAGGACGTAGATGCGAAGTATTCGTTTGGTGCTAACATTCAAGATGAAACAAATACCGTAGTTGGTACGCCTGTTGTAAGAGAATTATACGGCGATATTGTTCAAAATATTTATAGGTTTTTAGAGTTGACAAATGTTAATCCTACAAATACTGAGGATAACAAAAATACCCAATTTCAATTTGTTGAAGCAATTAGCAAGTTTGCGAATCAAATAAATGATATTAACCACGTTTTAAGTTTAGATGGTTTGGTTTGGAGTTTGCCCTTAGATTTGGAAATTTTGCCAAATAAATTTGTTTGTTTTGCTCAGGTAACTGATAACTATGTTAACGGAGTTTCATACTCTTTTAAAGGTATTGGAGTAGATGAAATTCCTTTTAGTTCGGATGGTTTTAAAGCAAGTGAACAAGTTTTAATTGTTATTGAAAATTCAATTGTAAAAGCTTTTTCTTTAAGCAAATTAACTGAGGTTTCAGATACTGTTTTTACACCGTTAGGAAGTCCGATTTCTTTTAATGATACAGATAAAATGTACTACAAAGAAGATGGTTATTTGTTAACTGATTTACCAAATTCATTTGAATTAGAAAACGCATTGAGAGTTTTTTCTGGTCAAGGTACATTAATATTGCAAAATGTAGCTTTATTTGAAAATCAATTAATTTGTTTTTCAAGTTATCAATTTTCGCCAACAATAATAAGATATAATATACATTTTGTTGATGCTAATGATTTTAATATTATTATAGAAAGTAATTATTTTGAAGGTGAAGTAGAAAATCCTATTTCGTATTCTTATTTTGATTCTGATGCTAGTTTATATTTAACTAATAGTTCCGGTCAATCTTTAAATGATTATACTATAAACAAAAATGTTAGAGATATTTCTGGAAGTTATCAATTTTCTAGTCAAATAAATTTAGATGTTTCTTTTGAAAAAACAACAAATGCAATAGTTAAAAATGATTTCATTTACACTTTTGTAGATGGTTATTTAAGAAAATACAATTTGTCAACTGGAGTTAAAACTGATTTAATGTATTTGCCGGGTGTGAATGGTCAGTTATTTCAATTTAACGGCGAGGTTTATTTCACTACTGGTGAGGTTGCTAAAAAATGGATTTTAAACTAAAAATATGCGTTTAGATGTTAACACAGATGCATCAATACAATTAACTGCAAAATTGGAAAAGTTGCATCGTTCAGCTTTTCCAAGTGCAGTTAGAAACACTTTGAATGATGTAGCTTTTGAATCTAAAAAATTAGTTCCTAAAAAAGCAAACGAAGAATTTACAGTAAGACAAAACAACTTATTTAAAAGATTTGTTTTAGTTCAAAAAGCCAAAGGTTTTGATGTTAGTAAAATGAATAGTGCTATTGGTTTGGACGGAACTTCACAAACTAAATTAACTGAGGGTTTGGCAAAGCAAGAAACGGGCGGAACTTTAAAAGGTAGAAAATTAACACCTCATAATATGGGGCGTATTTCTGGAAGTTATGGCAAAAAATTAAAAGCTAAATTTCAGTTTAAAAACTTAGACAAAATTAGCACCACAAAAAAACGCATTAAAGGCTCAAAATACATAAGAATAGACAAAGGTAGCAAAGGAACTGTTTTTGAATCTAAAAAAGGCAAATTAACACCTATATTTAATTATAGACAAAACCCGACACAAAGACTTTCAAGAAAACCTTTTATAAATCCTAGTGCCTTGGAAGCGTCAAAAAAAATAGAAGCATTATATTTTAAAAATGCACAGTTTCAATTTAATAAATATTTAAGATGACAAAATTAAATTTATCAAAAAAAATATTCTTAATATCTTTTATAGGTGTTTTGTTTAGTATGTTTCATTTTATTTGGGTAAATAATGAATTATCAATTAAACTTTTTGTAAGTTTTTTGTTAGTGTCTTTTTTATCAATTTGGTATCATTCAATTTTAATTATTAAAAAAAGAAAAAATGGACTGGAAAGATAGTTTGGATAACATCCAATTTAGTATAAAAACAGGTGATGGAAAAGAGTATTTTCCTTTGTGGATTTCCACCGATAGAAGTATTGATTTTAATACTAATACATTTAATTTTATAGATGTAGAGAAATCTTTAATTGAAAGAAAAAAAGCCCAGTCAAGTAAATTTCCGTTAAAGTTTTATTTTCAAGGTTCCGACTGTATAACTCAAAGTGATTTATTTGAAGCGAGTGCCAAAGATAATAGATACTGGACGGTAACGCATCCATTTTATGGAACTATTAAAGGGCAGCCGATTTCAATAAGTAGAAATGATGCTAACTATAATGTTAGTGAAATTGATGTGGATTTTTGGGAAACTATTACATTTGATTTTCCGAAAAGTAATTTGTCAATTCAAGATAATACTTTAGTAAAAACTGAAAGTGTAATGGCTAGTTCAGCACAAAGCTATTCAAGTAGAGTGGTGCCAGAAACAAAAGATATTCAAAAGGGCAAAGATTCAAATTTAGTAGTTGCCAAATCGTTTGAGAATTTACAAAATGATGAAACTAATATTGATTATCAAAACGCACTTTCAAAGGCTCAGAAGTCCGCAAATAACTTAATTAAAAACCCGAACGATTTTATATTAGATGCACAAGCATTATTGGCAAAGCCTAGTTTTTATGAAACAAACGTAATACCTAGAGTGAACGCTTATAAAACTGCTTTTTTGTCTTTAAAAAAGGTATTTGAAAGTAAGTCTGATGTTTTATTTTTTGAAAGTCAAGGCGCAACCGCCTTAAGTAATCTATGTTTGACATCGGTTAATTTTGGTTTTGGTGTAGATTATACTTCAGTTAGAGAAATTGAAATCGTAGTGTCAATTATAAACGATTTATATAACGATTATTTACAAACGTTAGATAATAATTCTACTTCAATTTATGATACTGTAAATAGCTATCAACCGTATGCAGTTTTACAAAGTGAATTATTGAATTTAATCATGTTTACAACTGCTAGTTTATATAATTTAGCTTTTGATGCACAGCAAGAAAGAGTAGTTGTTTTGGATAAAAACTCAAATATAATTTTGCTAACTCATAAATATCTAGGTTTAGCAAGTGATGAAAATATTCAAACTTTTAAAACCATAAATAACATTCGATTAAACGAGTTATTAAAGCTAAAAAAAGGTAGAAAAATAATTTATTACGTGTAGCATGAAAATAAAAATAAACGGCAGGGATTGCGAAAATTTCACGGCATTAACATTAAGTAGAAGCTTAGATTCAATAGCTTCTACTTTTGCGTTTCAAGTTCGATTTAATCCAGAAAATGATGATCATAAAGAATTATTTAAACCTTTGCAATATCACGACATACAGATATTTTCAAATGATAATAAATTGATGTTCACTGGAACTATTTTAAACCATTCTTTTAAAAGTGATTCAGGTTTTAATTTACTTGGAGTTTCTGGATATTCTAAATGCGGTATTTTAGAAGATATTACAAATCCCCCTAGTATGTATCCGCTTGAAAGTAATAAACGTTCTTTGCGAGAAATAAGCAATAAATTAGCTAATTCATTTGGAATTAAAATTTTGTTTGATGACACTATTAAAAATGAAGTTGATCGTATTTTTAGCAAAAGTACATGTGATGCGACTGAAACGATTAAAAGTTATTTATCAAAGTTGACAAGCCAAAGAAATATACTTTTAAGTCATAACGAAAAAGGTGAAGTAGTTTTGTTCAAACCGAATTTAAAAGCAAAGCCAAAATATTTTTTCAATAAAGATAATTCGTTGAGTATGTCTAGTGAGTGGAACGGACAAAATTTACATTCTGAAATTAATGTTGTACGGCAACCTTCGAGTGGAAATTCTGGAGTTTCAACTGTTGACAAAGTAAATAGTTTTTACGTAAAAAAATACAGACCAACTACTAAAGTTTTAAGTTCAGGTGAAGATACCGATACTAAAAAAGCAGCTGAGAATGAATATGCAGCAGAGCTAAAAAACATTAAAATTAATGTAGAGTTGCAAGGTTTGTTTGATGACATTATTCCGGGTGATTTAATAAACGTGCATAATCACGAGATTTATTCTTTTGCTTATTCTAGATGGATAGTTTCTAGTGTAGATTTAAGTATTGATGAAAATTCAGAAACTACAAATTTAAGTTTGTTGTTACCTGAATCTTTTAGTGGTGAAATTGAACAAAATGCGCTTTTCTTTTATGAATCGCATAAACGACATAATTAAAAAAAAATAGTATGATATATTTTAGTAAATTTTTTGATTCAATTATTGAAAAAGGTAAAAGGATTTTAAAAGTAGAACAGTTCGGAGCTAAGACTGCTTTTGAAAGTTTGCCTTTTGGAATTGATTCAAACCCAGTAAAAGGAATGACGGCTATTTATGCTGAAACTTCAAATGATTCCGAAAGTTTAATTATAGGCTACATTAACGAAAATCAATTAGCGGAATTAGGTGAAACTAGATTGTTTTCAGTTGATGAAAATAAAAGCCTTAAATCATTTATTTGGCTAAAGAATGACGGTAAAATAGAATTAAATGGTAGTGATTACAGTTCGACTAGATTTGAACCGTTAAACACGGCTTTAAATGCGGAAAAAGATTTAATTAATATTGAATTAAATAAAATAGCCGTTGCAATAAATGCAATTGTTCCAGGTTCATATACACCCGTTCCAATTAACCTAGATATTTCAAGTTCTCAAAATTCCGATGTAAAGTTGAGTTAGTTTTTTTTGTTTTTTTGTTTTTAAAACCTTGCTATAAAATAATTTAGCAAGGTTTTTTTATTATTTAATTTAAACTTAATTAAAAATAATTTGCAAAAACATTAAAATAAATTTGCAGGTTTTAAAACTAATTGTATATTTGTACTCAGATAACAACTAAGAAATATTAATTATGAAACTAAATTTAATTACCGCACACGTTCAAATTGGAAAATCTACGCAAATAATGACTTACATTTTCCATGAAAGAGATTTTATCAGAATTGAAAACTTTAGGCTTTACATAAAAGATGAAGAAAGAGTTTTAAAAATAGACCAAGAAACTCAATATCAAATTATACATCAAATGAATGATTTGTAAATTTTAAAAAACCAACTCTTATTTTTAAGAGTTGGTTAAGATAAAAAAATGAAAAAACAATTAGTAATTTATTCAAGTATTTTAGTTATGATATTTTGGTATATAATTTTAGTATTAACTTATTTTTTATATTTAAAAAGATGAAAGAATTTTTAAAAAATTTTGGTTTAGGGTTGCTTTTTTGGACTTGGTTTTATTTAGCGTACGTATGGATTTCGAGTTAAAAATATGGTTCCGTTATTCTAGTGGGAACGAAAAAGATTTCGAGCATTATAGAGTGCAAGCGTTAAACGTTCACGAAGCTTTTAAATTGATTAAGAAAAAGTTTTTTATTAGGAATCGATTTATTCCCACAACCTACGAACGAATTATAAACGGCAAAAGTGATGGTAATGTTTATAAAGCTATTTCAAGTGATTTAAATAATCCAGATTTTGAAAAGCCAATACACGAAAAAGAGTATTAACAATTAAATTATAAATATGGCAAAAACTAATTTTAGAATTGATATTGACAAAATATCAGATGATTTAAAAAGTGTAATTCCTAAATTTAAAATGCAGGATTTAAAAGAGATTTCAGGAGCATCTCATGCGACTGTTAACAATTGGAAAAAAGAAGTTCCGGACGTTGTAGAATTAATTTATTATAATTCAAAAGTCTTTAATCATTCTTTTTTTGAGTTGATTGAAAAGAAATCGGATAATTTCCCAGTATTTAAATTATTGAAGTTTTACGCTGAAAAAACGGGCAAAAAAATTGAAAGTGTAATTATTAAAGATTAGCAAAATGAATAAGTACGAAATTAGAATTAAGAAAACGGACGGTGTTTGGTTTGCTGAATTATGGGTTGAAATTATGGACTCTAAAATGTTTGATTTTGAAGACATGGTAAAAGCTGAGAATTACGCTCAATTACAAATTGAAATCGGGAACAAAAACTGGATTGATTTACTAAACAAATAAAATTTAAAACCAAAAAAAATGTCAAACGAAGTATTAAAATTAGACGAATTAAACGCAAGTAATTTACCAGAATTGCAAGGTTTAAAACAAAAGCAAGAAGAACTTGTAAAAGAAAATCCTTTTATTGAGATTACGGACAATGCCACTTTTGAAACTGCAAAAAAGCATCGTACTGCTTTGTTAAAAGGTAGAACTACTCTCGAAGCTCAGGACAAGTTAATTGCATCAAAATTAACTAATTTCCGTAAACAAGTAAAAAGCATCACAGATGACTTAATTTCAATTACTTTACCACATGAAACAAAGCAGCAAGAAGAAGTAAAAAGATTTGAGGAGATCAAAGAAAATGAGCGTATCGAACGCGATAAAAAAGAACAAGTTCGAATTGATTTGATTAAACAAACTATTTCAGAATTAGAAACTGAGGGTTTGACAATTATTCAAAAGTCTAATATTCAAAATGTAAAAGAAAACAAATCATTGTTAGACAAATTAGTAACAATCGATTTTGATTTTGAAGAGTTTGAAATTCTTTTTGATCAAGTTAAGCAACGTTTACAAAATCAATTTGATTCTAAGTGTGCAGAAATTCAAGAAAAAGAAAATCAACGTTTAGAGAATGAAAGACTTCAAAGAGAAAAAGCTGAATCGGATGCCAAACTAAAAGCAATTGAGGACCAGCAAGCAAAAGAAAAATCTGAACGTGAAGAAAAGGAAAAAGCGGAAAAAGAAAAGGTTTTTTTAGTTCGAAAAAATAGACTTGAAGAAATAGGTTTAATTTTGAATATACTTGATGTTTTTGTCCATCCGCTTTATGACTTGCAAAACAGATTAAGTTATGAAAAGCAAAACATTTTTAATTGTGATGTTCTTGAATTTGAAAACCTTTTAACTGATGCTAAAAACTCAATTAAAGAATCTGTTGTAAGAGAAGCAAAGCAACAAATGGAAAAAGAAGCTGCTGAGAAACTGGAAAAAGAAAACAAAGCCAAAGCAGAAAAAGAAAACAAAGCGAGAATAAAAAGATTAGCGCAAGATAAAGCAATTTATAAGCAAACTTTATCTGAAACAATTGGACGTTTTCCTTTGTTTTTTGAAGCAAACCAAGTTGAAGTTAAAGAATTTTCAATTGAAGCATCAAACAGAGTTGCTGACTTGTACAAAGAATTATTAACCGAATTAGAAAATCTATAAATTATGTCTAAAGAATTAACAACAACTACAAAAGGTGGCGCATTCTCAACAATATCAAATTTTGAAGATGCTCAAAGAATTGCAAACATGCTATCTAAATCTGATTTAGTTCCTGCATCATATAAAAACAACATTCCAAATACTATGATTGCAATGGAAATGTCTAATCGTTTGAATATTTCACCATTTGAAGTAATGCAAAATTTAGATATTATAAAAGGAAAACCAAGTTGGAGTTCAACTTTTATTATTGCTTCAATCAATTCATGTGGGCGTTTCAAACCATTAAGATTTGAATTTGTCGGAACTCCTAAATCTGACGAATACGGATGTAGAGCTTATACTGAGGACTTGGACGGAAACAAATTAGTAGGTCCTACTGTAACTTGGTTAATGGTAAAATCTGAAGGTTGGTTAAGTAAAACAGGTTCTAAATGGCAAACAATGCCAGAGCTTATGTTTCAATATCGTGCAGCATCTTTTTTTGGTAGGCTTTACGCCCCAGATATTTTAAAAGGCATGCAGTCTGTTGAAGAAGTAAAAGACGTTGTTTCTACTATTGATTCTGATTTTGAGGATGTATCTAAAATTGAGTTTTTAAAAGAGCTTTTTTCAAAAGTAGAAGAAACACTAACCGAAGATGAAAAAGTTAACGTAAAAAGGATAATTGAAGTTAAAGAATCCACTTCTTATGAAAAAGTAGAAAAGTTTTTAAAATCAAAACTTCCAAAAGATGAATAACAAAGCAAATAGAGTAGCGAGATTTACAAGTAGTAAAATTTCTGTTTTAACTGTTTCTGGAAAAGGTGAGTTTGGTTTTGGAGCTGGTGCAATTACCTACATAAAAGATAAAATTAAGGAGTTGCAACTTGGTAGGGGTTTAAGTTTGCCAGTTTACAAAAAAGAAATGATTTGGGGCAAATGTTGGGAGGTTTATGTGCATTGGCAACTTGGTTTGGAATATAAATTAATTATTGACAAAACAACTATTCATACAAAATATGCTTTTTGGAGTGGTTCGGAAGATTTTCAAGTTGAGGTTGAAGGTGGTTGTATTTCTGAGTTAAAATGTTACCAATTATCAAATCACTATGATTATGCAAAATGTTTGCTAAAGCAAAGTATTGAGGATTTCAAAAAAGAATACAAAGATGAATATTGGCAAATTGTAAGTAATTCAATTATTCATAATACGAAATACGGTGAAGCAATTGCTTTTATGCCTACTGAAGCTCAATTAATTGAAATGCGCCAACTTTTAGAAGAAACTGAATATGTGGAAAAACAACTAAAAGATGATCCTTGGAAGTACCGTTTCATTTATGAAGAAGACTTGTATAATTTGGCTTTTATTCCAGAACATTCAGATTTTCCAAGTATGGTTAAATTCAGATTTGAAGTACCTATTGAGGACAAAATATTTTTAACAAAACAAGTTATAAATGCTGACAAATTATTAAACAAAATGCTAAACAATGAGTAAAGAATATAAGGAATTTTTAGAAACAAAGAAAAAGGCATTTATTGAAAGTGGATTTGAGATTGAAGAAAGTGAACTAAATGAAAACCTTTTTGATTTTCAAAGATATATTGTGAAAACCGCACTTAAAAAGGGTCGTTTTGCAATATTTGCAGACTGCGGACTTGGTAAAACTTTAATGCAACTTTCATGGGCAAATGAAGTCGTTAAATTTACAAAAAAACCAGTATTGATTTTAGCTCCATTGGCAGTAAGTGGTCAAACAATTCAAGAAGGTGAAAAGTTCGGAGTTTTAGTTGAAAAAATAAATCTAAAATCTGATTTTAAAGAAGCTAAGATTTTTATAACCAATTATGAACAATTAGAAAAACTAAATACTTCTTTGTTTTCTGGAGTTGTTTTAGATGAAAGTTCTATTTTAAAAAATTATAATGGTTCAACAAAAGAACTGATAATTGATAGATTTAAAGAAACTTCTTTTAAATTAGCTTGTACGGCTACTCCATCACCAAACGATCACTTAGAATTAGGAAATCATGCCGAATTTTTAAGTGTTATGCGTTCAAAAGAAATGGTTTCAATTTTCTTTATTAACGATGCTTTTAACAAAGATCATACGATTAGTAAATGGCGTTTAAAAAAACACGCTACTAAGGATTTTTGGAGTTGGGTTTCAAGTTGGTCTTTAATGATATCAAATCCTAGTGATTTGGGTTATATCGGAAAAGGTTATATTTTACCTGAGTTATTTATGAATGAATTAAATGTCGATGTTGAAAAGCAAGAAAACGGAAAACTATTTAATGACATAAAAGTAAATGCTACTGACTTTTACAAAGAATTAAAAGTTACTCAAGAAAATAGATGTAAAGCGGTATCTGAAATAGTAAATAATTCAAAAGAAAATTTTATTATTTGGATTAAATCAAATGAAGAGGAAAAAGAAATTTTAAATTTAATACCAGATGCTATTTCTGTAAACGGAAGTGATAAACCAGAAGTTAAAGAAAAAAGATTACTTGGATTTGCAAATGGTGAATTTAGAGTTTTAGTAACAAAAACTAAAATAGCTCAATTTGGTTTAAATTATCAAAACTGTAAAAATCAAATATTTTTGTCTTTTGATTTTAGTTTTGAGGGATTATATCAAGCTATTAGACGTAGCTGGAGATTCGGACAAAAACATCCGGTTAATATAGTTCTAGTTATTATTGAAACTATGGGTAATGTTTTAGAATCTATAAAAGAAAAACAATTAAAATTTCAAACTATGCAAAAAGAAATGCAAGAAGCTATGAACAAAGCATCAAAAGAGATGTATTTAACAAATCAAAATTTTGATACTGAAAAAGGTGAGAGCTGGACTTTAGTGAAAGGTGATTCCACTCAGTACGTTAAATATATTCCAGATAACTCAATCGATTATACTTTTTTTTCACCTCCTTTTAGCGATCTGTATATGTTTTCAAATGATCCAAGGGATTTATCAAATAACAAATCTTATTCAGAATTTTTCAAACATTTTGAATTTATGATTCCTGAATTATTGAGAATTACAAAGAGTGGCCGTTTATTGTCAATGCATTGTACTCAATTATCTACAACAAAAGGAAAAGATGGGTTTTTGGAAATTGTTGATTTTAGAGGTGATTTAATTCGAGTTATGCAAAAACACGGATGGAGATTTCATGCTGAAGTTGCTATTTGGAAAGATCCAAAAATCATTGCTCAAAGAACTAAAAATATGCAATTGCTTCATGCCACTACCAAAAAAGATAGCACTGTAAATAGAATGGGATTTCCTGATTATTTGTTGACTTTCAAAAAAGAGGGGGTAAATGAAGTTCCTGTAAACCATGATAAAAACGGATTACCTTTTGATTATTGGTGTAAAATTGCGGAACCTATTTGGTTAGAAGGTGAGGTTGATGCAAGTGATGTTTTAAGTATTCGTGAAGCAAAAGCTACACATGATGAAAAACACATGACACCAACTCAAAAAGAACCTATTAAAAGGCTTTATGAATTATATACTAATCCGGGTGATTTAGTTTTTAGTCCTTTTAATGGAATTGGTACTGAGGGATATGTAGCTTTGGAAAATGGGCGAAAATATATTGGAGTTGAACTAAAAGAAAGTTACTTTGATTTATCTGTTAAAAACTTAACCAATGCAGAGCTTAAAAAACAACAATTAAGTTTACTTTAAAATGAAGAAACAAACTAAATTTTTATCGTTTTTAGAAAGTATTTCTCAAACGATAGTTGGTTTATTTATTAGCATAGTGATACAGTTAATACTGTATCCTATGTTAAATATTGAGGTTAGTTTTAAACAAAATTTGATTATTACTTTTGTTTTCTTTTTAGCGAGTATTATTCGAGGTTATTTGATACGTAGGTTTTTTAATAAAATTAGTTGATTATGGCAAAGCAACTTCAAACAAAAGATGAAGCTATCCAAACAGTAAAAGAAAATAATTTAGGTTATTATCATTTAGGTTATAATTACGCTTGCAAGTGGGTTGCTGAAAAAATGCAACCTTTCACGAGTGAGGATTTAAGTTTTGACATGTATTTAGTTTTGGGAGTTCCATAAGAACCTCGAGTTTTGGGAGCTATTATTTTGACCTTAAGCAAAGAGGGTCGAATTAAACATAATGGATATGTGAAATACAAAGCTAAACAGGGACACGGAAAACCAGCTTCACAATGGATAAGTAGAGAATATTCTCTAAGGCAAAAAAAGAATGCTACTAGAGATTTAACACTAGATATGTTTGCAAATGAAGATGAAAGTTAAAAATAAGGTGTGTTTTACCCACTTTTTAGCCTTTGTAATATTAATTACATACATTTTATACCAACTACTAAAAAAAGTCGCTTATGCTTAGTTTATTTAAAAAAGCAACTAGAGAAGAAAAAATACAAAAACGTGTAGATAGTGTTTTTTCAGAATTAACCTCAACAATTGAATGTGAGTTTACAGAATTAGAAACGGTTATGATAATAAACGAAGTTCGAAGTAAATTAGCTCAAAGTTTAGAAAACAAAAAGCAAAATGAAGTTAATTCAATAATTGGAAGTAATGCCAAATTGAAAGAAATTAAAATTGCTAACGATTATTTAAAATAAATTATTAGATTTGTATCTGTGTTATCTATGGTGGATTTAACACAATGAAAGATATTTATTACCTAAAAGCCTAAGGGAGTAGTAGCCACCATCTATGAAACCTAAGGCTTTTTTAATATTATGAAAAGAGTATTTCAGAATAACAACTCAATAATGATCAAGGGTTGGATGGTAAATGATTTAAATTTAAGTGGGAATGAATTAATTGTTTATGCTTTGATTTTTGGTTTTTCTCAAGATGGTGAAAGTGAGTTTTACGGATCTTTGAGTTATATTGGTTCAGCTATAAATGCATCTAAACCTACTGTAATAAAAGTTATAAATTCTTTAGTTGAAAAAGATTTAGTTTTTAAAAATCAAAACTCGATGGGTGGAATTATTGTAACTAAATACCGTGCAAATTTAAATTGTTTAGATGCTAGTAAAGAAACTTTACAGGGTGTAAAAAAAGAAGAAATAGCTAGTAAAGAAACTTTATTTGCTAGTAAAGAAACTTTACACAATAATAATATATATAACAATAAAGAAAATAATAATACCCAAACACTCATTTCTGATAATTCTTTAAAAACAAATAAAAAAGAAAAAAGAGAAACGAAACTTTTTGTTGATTCGATTTGGAATGATTTTGAAGCTGTTAAAAAACACTTTATTTCTAAACCAGATTTACTTCAAAAATATGCTTATTGTGATTTAAAATATTATATAAATAAAGTTGATATTTGGAGTGAAAATAGTGGTACAAAAAGAACTGATAGGGGGTGGATTGGAACTATTATTGATTTTATTGATAAAGCTAAAATTGCTGGAAATATGCAGTTGATAGATAAACCTAAACAACAACAAGGTCATATAAACTATTAAAATATGATTCAAGGATTTGAAATTATAAAAAGCTCCGATGTTTCCGAATCAATTTTAAAATATCGTGAAAAGGGAGCTATTCGAGGTGTTTTTTTGGGTTTTGCAAATTTACACGAAAATTATACAATGAGTTTGCCTGGTATTACAGACTGGACTGGATTTCCTGCAAGTGGGAAAAGTGAGTTTCTTTTAGAATGTTTGTTAAATACATCAGTTTTTCAAGGATGGCGACATTTGCTTTATGTGCCAGACGTAGGGGACAAAGAAGAAATTATAGCTATTTTAATCCATAAATTGACGGGAAAAACATTTGATAAAAGATACCAAAGCAATTATATTACAGAATCTGAGGTTCAACAATGGCTAGATTGGGTTTTGCATCATTTTATAATTTTAGTAAAAACAGATTTAAAAGCTAAAATAACGCCGTATCAATTTTGGGATTTAGCCGTTGAATTATCTGAAAAAGAGCATGAAAATAAACAAACTAGAATACACACCGCGACAATTGATAGTTGGAAAGATTTAAAACACGGGATTGGATTAGACGGCACGAGTTTTGGTAGAGATGATAAATACCTTGAGGATGTATTGAGTTATCGTAACGCAATGGCGGAAAAATACAAAATGCATTTTCACACTGTAATTCATCCGATTAAAACTGAAACTGACAAAGAAGGCAAAAGGCGACCTCCGACGCCTTACGATTTAAAAGGAGGTTCTGAGTGGTACAATAACGGAAAATGTATGATAACTGTACACCGTGAAGATGGAACTCCAAACGGCGTAAATATTATGATTACAAAAGCAAAGCCAAAGAGTGTAGCCAAATTGGGAACCGTAAAAATGTATTTTGATATTTCAAAGGCAAAGTTTTACTGGGAAAATAACGGAGTTAAAACTTATGCATCAAAAGAATACATTAAACCTATTGGGTTAAGCATTAGTGAAACAATGAATGAATTAGATGATGTTCCTTTTTAACTATGGAAAAGAAAAAAAATGATATTTTAGATTTTATCAAAAGTGAAAAAGGTAAAAATCATTTACATGTAATTACAGATTTGCAAAGAGATAAATTCACAAAAGCATTGGATCGTGAGTTTTTTCAAAGGCAGTTATTTTCTAATGATTACGCTTTAATAAATGAATCCTTATCTGATTGGAAGTCAAAATTAAAAGTTTCAGATTCTAGGTTTAAAGTTTTGCAAGATTTGGAATTAGCTTTATTACGGATGTTTATTTACGTTCAAACACAAGATTACACTCAAGCTGCAGCAATAGCTGAATATCAAATTGAAAGATCAAAAAACGAAAGTTTGCTAAGTTTAAATATGGAGCTAAGAAAAGAAATTCAAAGCTTGAAAAATGAAATTGAATTTATAACTAAAAATGGTTAAAAAGATAAAAAATGTTTATCCTTATCCAGATGTAAGTGATAAAAATTACAAATTGATTAAAGCCGGTATAAAAGTTTATCCAAATGCGGAAAATGGTAAATTTAAAATTCACGTTAACAACAATGGAAATTTGACTATTTTTAAAAAAGAAATTCCTCAAAAAGAAGTTAACGAAGCGATTAACAAAACGATTAGTTTTATGTATGATAAATTAGTAGAAAATGGGAAAAATAAAAATTGATTTAGATAAGGAATTTTACACGGTAAAAGATATTTCTTTAATAATTGGGCATACTACTTGTTGGACCTCTAGATTATTGTTTAATAAAGGTTTTAAGCCAGCTTATTCCGACCACATAAAAGGTAGGCATAGAGTTTTTTATTATTCGAAATTAGATGTTTTTAAATTTATAAATTTGGATGTTTTTATTTCAGTTCCAAAAAAAGAAAAAAAGTCTTATTTTGAGTTTGGAAATGTTTTTGTAGAATCTAAAATGAATGCTTTATGGACTTAATAAAAGAAATAATTATAAAAGATCCTCCGACAAAATGGAGTTTAGTTTATAAAAATCCAAAAGTTCAGTTTGATGGGAAAATTAAAACGCATCAGGACTTTTATTTAACTGGAAACCTTTTTTATTCAGATAGGACCTCATATCACATTACAGCAAAAATAATTCAAGAATGTAAAGAGTATTTATTCGGATATATTGGAAATTTGCCAGAGTTGGAAAAAATGCAAATTGAATTTGAATACAATCATTTAAAGCATATTGATTTAGATAACAAAGCTTCTTTTTGGTTAAAATTGTTTTTGGATATTTTAAAGACACCGACAAAAAAGCAGTTAGAAAATTCAAAAAAGAAAATTATTACAACTAACACTATTGATGATGATAATACAAAATGTATTGATTCAATTTCTTTAAAATTTAAATTAACTGAACACAAAATGATTTTTAGGATTTACGGAGTACCAAAAATAGAACAACCTAAATTAGATTTATTTTTTAAATGAAAAAATTACCTTATTACAAATACCACTATGGTAAATTTATCATAGTTGGTTATATTTACGAATAAAGCGGATTCCGAAAAGCTAAAGAGTAGGAAATTTTTAAATATTTTTATTATGTCAAAAGAATTAACAATTGGAGAAAAAAGAGTAAGAACTGAATTTAATTCAGATGGAGTTGGAAATGTAAATTTCATTAAACAAAATTCAGCTAAACTTATTACTGTTTGTGAGGACATGAAACCAAAAGAAGGTGAATTAGTAGAACCTGAAAAATTAAGGTTAATATCTCTTGCACAAACAGCTTATGAAGAAGCTGCGATGTGGGCGGTAAAAGCTGCAACTTTTTAAATTTTAAACTTAAAATATATGACAAAAGCAAAAAAAGAAAATTTTGAGTTGCTAAAATTCAAAATTAAAGACGGAAAAGGAATAGTAGATTATCGATTTACTCATTTAGAAAATCCAGAAAAAGAAACAAGGGAGTACAAAGGCGTAAAAATTCCAATATTGGTGCATCCAGATTTAAAAAGTTTATTAAATCAATTGCGTGAGTATTTGCTAAAAGACATTTACATCGAACCAATCCCCGAGAATTTAATGCAATTAGAAATCAATAGTATTTCAATTGAAAATCGTATTTGTGTTATTTCTGGTGAATTAGATTGTTTACACGGTCGAAAAATACCCGTAAAGTCTTCAAAAATAAACTTAGATGAAAGTTTTACAGGTTTAGAAGAAGAGATTGATGCAATTGCAGATAGTATAATTGATGAAGCATTTGAATACGTTTTTAAATGCAAAAGTTCGGCTCCTGAGTTGTTTTCTGAATTAAACGACTCAGAAGTGCATGATGCAGAAGTTATAGATTCAGAACCACTTAAAAAGGCTAAAATTATAAAAGGGGGTTTAAATACTTCAAGTCATGCCACCTGTTAAGCAAAAGCAATGTAAAGATTTAGGGTGTGATAATTATTTCACACCCTATAAATCAACTAATAAGTATTGTTCCAGAGAATGTTTCAATAAAAATCAAACACCTAACTTACAATTAAAATTAATTTACAAACCGATTAAAAAGGTAAGTGATAAAAGAAAAAAACTAAACTCAATTTATGAAAAAGTAAGAATTGAAATATTATCAGAAGCTAAATTTGTATGTTTTATTGATGAATGTAAAAACGTAGCAAATACAATTGAACATTTAGCCGGAAGAGTTGGGTTTTATGATGACTGGGCCAGAGAAAATAATATTCCTTTGCTAATTGATAAAAGATTTTTAAAACCTTGTTGTTTGGCTCATAATGGTGAATTAGAAACAAATCCGGAACTTTCAAGGAAATACCAATATAGTAGGGTTAGTGGAAAAAAGAAAAGTGAATTATAAATTATTAAATCAAATAAAAATGGCAAACATTAGCAGTAGAATAAACTTGACATTATTAAAACACGCTAGACGTGAAATGAATGGCCAGGATGGAAAAAAGATAGATTGTTTAATTATTCCAATAGATGAAAACAATTTGTACAAAGGCGAAAAGGGGGTTTATTTAGATTTAACCTCAATTGAGATAAAAGACAAAAGTAAGCAAGCCCCAAATCAAAAGGACACGCATTTGATTAAACAGAGTTTCACACGTGAATTTTATGACAGCCTAACGGACGAACAAAAACAATCATATCCAATTTTAGGAAATACAATTGACTGGTCCAAGGTTGCACCATCTGAGCCAGTTCCAATGCAAAGTTCAGAATTAAGTCAAAGTGCATTTGATAGTTATAACGACGGAACAGAGGATTTACCCTTTTAGTATTAAATTTAAAAACCTCTATTTTATAGGGGTTTTTCTTGTTTTATGAAAAAAAGTTTTAAAAAAGTTTAAAAAAAATTTGCAGGTTTGAAATAAGTTTGTATTTTTGAACTGTAATTAAAAATAAGCAAAATGAAAGTAGTTTCAAATAACACAGAAATAAATAAATGTAAAGAGGTAATGGGATCTTTAATGTTGTGTATTCAAGATAAAAATACATCAAAAGAAGATAGTACATTTTATTTAAAAGAATATTATTCTTTATCTGTAAATTTAATAATTATGTCAAAAGAAAATTAAATGAGTTCAATAGTTCAAAGGTTTGAAAAAAAACTAAAACTTCATTATCTAAAATTAAAAATGCATGAGGTTTTATTTCGGGAACATCCGACAAAGGACAACAAAGAAAAATATAATCATATTAGTGATTTATTTGATGAAATTCAGAGCGAATACTACTCGCACTGGATAATGAGTCTAAAACTAAAAAAAGATAGCTTATTCGAGCTTTATTTGAGTTTACACAAAACAACTGTTATAAATAATTTGCTGAGTGAGTTAATTTCCAAATGGAACAAAGAAGAAAACAAACAATAATAATCTAAAAAAAAGTAAAATTTATGAAAACACTAATTGAATTACAGCCCTTAATCATTGAATGGGCAAAAGAAAGAAATTTGTTATTTGCTGAAAATGCACCAAAACAAAAATTAAAGTTAATTGAAGAATGTGGGGAACTTGCATCTGCAATTTTAAAAAATGATGTTAAACTTAAAAAAGATGCAATTGGAGATATTTTTGTTGTACTAGTTATTTTAGCTAAGCAATTAGATATTAAATTACTAATAGATTTAAGTGAAAATGATTCAATTCTTAATGAAGATATTTCGTATTTAATTGGTTCGATTTGTTATCAAAATGACTTACTAAGCGATGTTGAAGTTTTAATTTTAGATGATATTTCTAAATTATTAAACTTAGACATCACAGAATGCGCAAACATAGCATGGAACGAGATTAAAAACAGAAAAGGTAAAACAGTAAACGGAACTTTTATTAAAAACAAAAACATCATGAAAAAAACAATTATTACATTTTCTATTATAAATATAATTTTATATTTAATGATAACTTTTATTGTTTGGGATTTTTTTTGGTTCGCTAAATTATCAGAATGGGAAACTGCAGATAGATTTTTATCCTTACTTCTTGTTTTTTTGTTAAACCTATTTTGTTATATATTTTATAAAATAATTGAAAACTAATTAATTATGAAATTTAAGGGAACAAAAGGGACGAAAAGCAAGTGGCATATATTGGAAAATTTAGGTTTTTGTGCAATTCAATATGACTGCACTTCCGAATCAAAAGAATTTTTAAATATGGATGAGTTGCCAGATAAAGAATCAAAAGACCCAAAAATTAAAGAACACCTCATAAAAGATTTAGAGCTTTTAGAAAAAGTATCTAATCAATTAAACGAATTGGGTGGTGATTTATGGGATGAAGTCTTAGAAAGAATAGCACTGAAAAAACAACTAATAGAAGAAACAACTAAAATTTAAAAATTATGTCAAAAGAAAAAAAGTACACTATCAACGATTTACGTAAGGATTTAGTAGAAATCGAATTCGAGCCAAACGATGCAGGAATGAAAAGCAGCAAACAACGTAAAAAAGATAAAGCAGCATTAAGACTAGCAAAAGAGGTTGAAAAGACAAAAGAAGATTTTGTATGGATGCAAAAGGATAAAACTTCAAAATTAGTTGATCCAAAGAATGTAAAAAGAAATTTACTTGACGGATGGCGAAAGTTAAATTTAAAGAGAACTAAAACTAAACCTCAAATTAGAAAAGCAAAATATTAAAATTATGAGTGCAAAATATAGATTATTGGAAAATTTAGGCGTTTTTGTTGTTCAAAGACTTGAAACTATAACTTATGAAGAAGAAACATTTAAAAGTTTATTATTGCCTTGGTGTAAAGCTAAAGTTATTGAAGAACAAGTTTACAAAAATATTGGTGTACAAGGATATCCAACCGGATTTCTTAATCCTAATAAAACATTCAAAACTAAAGAAAAAGCCATTGAATGGATAGCTAAACTAGATTAAAAATACCATGAAGTTGAATTTTATAATTCTAAACTTAGACCTTTAAGTGATATTGTAAAAGAAATTGAATTCAATGGCGAAAAATTCATTCCTAATAAAAAAATGCAATGGTTGTTTGATGATCATTTTGATTATGTAGGATTTATTTTGAGAGGTGAACTAGAGTATAGAAAAATGCAAAAGTTAATAGAATGGGGATTTGATATAACTGGACAAAATTTAGAATTACAAAAACCAGTATTTCCAAAAAACAGATAACAATGACAAAAATAGACAAAATAACTCATGCAATAGTAATTAATGAAATTGCTAAAAATGCAAATCACGAAATTAAATTTACACCATTCTACAAAGGGATTTTAAAAAACAGATTAAACCAGCTTTTGCCAGAATTATACAAATGTGAGCCTGATTACGATGCTTTTTTTAACTCAGTAGAAGAAAGTACAAGTGTAGTTTATGAAGTTTATAATAATTATCTAAAAGCGGTTGCGAGTATTCCGATTTATGAGTGCCAAAACATAACTTCAATTATTGAAGCGTACAGAAAAGATCCTAAATCAATTCAAGGAATAGTAAACAAAATCTTAAAATCTTAAATTTATGAAAACATTATTTTTATTATTTCCAATACTTGCAATGAGCCAAGTCGGAATAAACACTACAAACCCAACTAACACAATTGATGTTAATGGAACTGCACGAGTAAGAAGTTTGTCAAATGGGGCAACTGAAAGTGATGCAAATGGAGTATTAACCACGGCACCTTATAAATCTGTTTGTATGGGGGTTGTAGATAATGCAGGAAATCTACTAAAAGGGTTCGGGGCAACTACAACAAAGATTAACAATACAACCTTTCGAGTAACATTCTTAATCCCTCAAATAGATAACGATTATATTATCATGGTAAATGGCAAAAGAAGAAATTTATTTTATGATAATGTAACGGTAACCGGTTTTGATGTGATAATTGAAACAAACCCAGCGAGCGTGCCAAATTTCGATTTTAACTTTGTTGTTTATAAAATATAGTTATCATGGCTAAGAAGAAAATACAACCACATGAAATGATTAATTCAGCTAAGATATTAGTTGAACAACATCTAAACGGACACTTAACCCCAAATGAGCTACAAACTAAGCTAAATAGAGAGGGTATGAACTACACAAAACTATATCGTAAAGTAAACATGATATTCGTTATTAGAGGAAAAGGGATTGAAAGAACTGAGTTAATATTTTAGGTAATGAGAGAGCTGAACAACCAACAAAAAGATAACATAGTAAATGTTATTCAAAGGCAATATATAAAATATTAACCAACAAACACATAAACAATGATAATAGAAAAAACAATAGCGATGATAATGACTTTAGCTATATACTCAATAGTAAGCGCTGTAATATATCTACTAAACAAAAGATGTAAAGGATTGGATAAGATTATAATTAACACAGTCCTATGTATAATCTTTGTGTTGACTCTCATGTTAATCAAATGGATAATAGAGTATTAATTGAAATCAAAATAAACTAATTAAATATATGCGATATAAGGCGATAATAATATTTTTACATGTAGTTGATAGTCTTATTTGTTTTTAGTTTAAAATAAGCAACAAAACACACTTATAATGATAAAATAATTTAGGTACTCCATAGCAAAACGGCACCTTTCGCAATGTGTTGCGGAGTCCGAGGGAAGAGAATAAGACCCATTTTTTGAAAGTGTCCCTTTGATTGTCTTATAATTTGTATATTTGTTGGGGACAAAATAAAAAAACATGAGTAATTTAAGTTTAAAAGATTTTGCAAACGCAGTGGGCGTAACGTATGACACGGCAAAGAAGCATGTTCAAAGAAAAAAAATATTTAAGGGGACAGATGGAAAAATTGATACTGAAAACCCACAAAATGTAATTTACATAAATGAGCAAACTAAGGGATCTGGACTTTTTAAAAGTTCGCATACAGTTGAGGTTAAGAAATCATCAGAGGTTAAATCTAAAAAACAAACTGATGAGGTTACAGGTCAAACGGAATCACAGAAACAGTACTTAGAATTAGATTATCGTAAGCGAGTTGCAGAAGCTCAGTTAAAAGAGCGTGAAAATGAATTGAAACGGATTCAACTGGAAAAGATGGCAGGTAATTTGTTACCAGTTGAGCTAGTTGAAAAGATACTTGTTATAAATATTCAGTCAATTTTTAAAAATTTAGAAAGTGAAATGGAAAATATGGCAAGTATTTATGTAACGGATCGGAGTATTTTATCAAATGTTACTTTAAAACAAAAAGAATTACTAGTAAAAATAGTTGAAAAATCAAAAGAAGATTCTTTTGTTGAGATTGAAAATGCCATAAATGAGTATCAAGAAGTCCGTTCACGAGGTGAAAGAAGGTGATTTTTTGTTTTATTACATTATTTTGTATATATTTGCGACATAATAAACAATAAAATGTAAAAATATGGATTTTAAAGATTTGATTAATTGGAAAAATGTTTCTTTGTTTTTGTCTAAAAATGACAATAGTATTCGAAAAAAAAACGTTCCTAAAAAATACAAAGAAAAAATTAATGATCTTGAAGGTTTAGTTACCTATTGGATAAATAAAAATAATTAAATAATTATGTTTATAGAAAGATACGGTAATTATTTAAATATTTCTAACTCTAAAGGTGTTAGAGGTTTTTCATTTTACATTGAATATATTTTTGAAAAAGATATTCAAGAGTTTATAAATTATTTTACTAAATTAAATAAGAGTAATAAACTTCGAGTACATAATAAAAAAAATAAAAAATTTGAATATTATTTATATTATGCTAAAGTTCTTTATTATACTGAAATCAATAGTTTAAGTTTAGAAAATATTAATTTATTAAAAAACAATTTTTGTATTGATCATATTATTCCAATTAGATTTGGATATAGTTATGGAATAGATTTTAAAATAATCTCATCTCTAAATAATTTGCAAATTTTATCTTTAAATGAAAATTTAAAGAAGTCAACTAAAATAACAGATAAAGCGATAGAAATTTTAAATATTTTTGAAATTGATTATTACAGTTTAATAAAAAATAAAAAAAAGACTTCTTAATTATGTTTTAAAACAAACTGTTTTTCTTATTGTAAGAAAAATTAAAATATAACGGCTACGGCTTGGCGAGCGTTGCGGACGATTAAAGACCCAAACACGCAAAATATTACTAATCTTTAAATTTAAAAACTATGTTTCAAAACACAAAACAAACCCGCAATCTTGCCAAACACTTGTTATGTGAGGTTGTGGGTTTTTAAAACAAATTATCATTATGAAAACAAAAGTGAAATTAAACGGAACAAACCAATACAACGATTGGAATGATGGCGACACAGGCTATATTGATGGATATGTGAGAGGTGGAGATGAAAGATCTTATGCAGTAGTTATTTTAGACACAAATAAGTCTGCTGTTCTTGTTGCAATATATCATTTAGAAGCTATTGGTTTCTTAAATAACGAATTGTAACAATCTCACATAACGTTAAAACTACACGCTGGTTGCCTATTTATTCCAATGCTTCGGAAACTAGCTTGTAGTGATTGTTAGCATTAGTTACGGCTTAGAAAAATAATTTACTTTTTATTTGTTTGTTACGTTTATTATACGTTACTTTGTCGTATAATATTAAAAGATAGAAATTATGGGATTTGTGAATAAAATAAATAATGAGACAGAGTTATACTGCGGGTTAGTAATGTTTACTAAATTCATTGATAATGGACTTTCAAGAGGTTATGCGACTTACAATATAGAATGTTTCGCTTTTGAAAGCAAGGAAGAATACTATAAAAAAAACGCAGAATGTTTTAGAGAAAAAATGGAATTTTTAAATATTACAGATTCAAAGTTATTTTACAAGCTTACAAATCGTTACCCAAATTTTGATGGTAATTATAAAATTGCTAAAAGGTCAGAAAACAGTACTCTTGAATATTTAAAATCAACATTATAATGGTAAGAATAGAAATGCAGTTAACGGAAGAAGAAGTCGCAATTATAGAACAAATTGCAAAAGAAGAAAGTCGCTCACGTAAAAAGCAATGTGAGGTTTATATTAGGAAGATGATAGCTGATTATAAACGTAAACGTAGCAATTAGTGCTAACGTTCTCACGCTTTACGATGTTGCGTAATTAAGTAATGAACACAACAAATAAAACAAATTATTAAATTAAAAACAATTATTACTAACAAGCCGAAACTATCAATAGCGTAAAACGTGTGTTATAGTTAGTGGCGGATAATTAAAAATAAAACGTTATGAGAGATTCGTTAAATAAATTAACAGCAATAGAATATTTAGAAGATTGCTTCGACAAATACATAAGATGGCAAATAGGCGACATAAATGCTAATCATTATGACACAATTATGTTCTATGAGGATTTAGACAAAGCAAAAGAAATTTTTAAGCAACAAATTCTTGACGCTTTCGAGCAGGGTTCTTTAGATATTATGCATTCACAAGAATACTACGAAGAAACATTTAAAAATTATGTATTCTCTAAAAAAGACTTTTTTGAAATAGCTAAAATAATTGATAATAATTTTATTGGCAGCGAAGAAACTTTTACTGCTGAAAGAAAAAATGGTTATTATTATTTAACTACTAACAAATGTGATGATTGTTCTTGTATTAGAGTTTTTTGCGAGCCAATAAGCATAAACATAGATAATATAGATAGAATAGCAGATGATACTGATGGTTACGAAAAAATACACAAAGAAACTGCTTTAAAAGTAAAAAAATATGTGCAATCATTGGTTTGTTAATTTTCTTATAAAAACAAAACGTAGCCATTGACTATAACGTTCCCGCGCTACACGCAGGCTGGGATTAAAGATGC
>CAZULO010000003.1:0-48977 GCA_964621245.1 uncultured Flavobacterium sp. | reverse complement strand
TTTCCAACTTTAACTATGCTAACATTATACTTTTTTTAACAGTTATGTTTTGTCGTAAAGAAAAGTTAGCTTTGTTTTTTATATAATTACTATGACTTGTTAGATGGATCCGAAAACAATTACTAAAAGCTTACTGACTGTTATCTTTTCTATTTTTGGTGTTTTTTTGTTGATTTATTTATTATTTACCTTAAAAATCATCCTTATTTATATTGCTTGCGCTAGTATACTTACACTAATAGGTAAGCCGATAACTCTTTTTTTGCATTCGAGACTTAGATTTAACCGAAATATTGCCACAATAATTACAATGGGAGTTTTTATTGGCTTTATTTTTTCTTTGATTTCTTTATTTGTGCCTTTATTTATAAACCAAGGTCAAAGCTTATCTTTTCTTAATTATGATTATTTAGAGCAAAACATCATACGCTTAACTGATATTGTGTTTACTTTTATTGAAAGTAAAGGTTATAATATAAAAGACGTTTATTCTCCTAAAGAAATATTATCGCATATTGATTTTAAAGTTATCCCTACTTTTTTTAATTCGTTGCTCACCCTTTTTACGGAATTATCTATAGGTGTTTTTGCTATTTTGTTTATCACCTTCTATTTGATAAACGAAAAAAATGTTTTAAAACGTGTTTTATTAGGAGTAAGCTCCGAAAAACACCATACTACAATCTTAAACGTTACAACAAGTATCAAAACTTTTTTATCACGGTATTTTATTGGTCTTTTTGTTCAAATCACGCTTTTATTTATTATTTATGCCATTACTTTGTTGATTTTTGATATCCCAAACGCATTGGTTATTGCTTTTCTTTGTGCTTTATTTAATTTGATACCTTACGTTGGTCCTTTGATTGGTGTGGTATTAATGCTTACATTTTCGCTCATAGGCATTATCAATGAGGACTTTAATGATGTAATTTTACCTACTGGATTATATATTACTATTATTTATATATTTGCACAGTTGTTTGACAATTTTATAAGCCAACCTATAATTTTTTCAAAAAGCGCAAAATCCCATCCTCTTGAAATTTTTATCATTATTTTGATTTTTGGTATCGTATTTGGTATCGTTGGAATGATGATTGCAGTACCATGTTATACCTCTATTAAAGTGATTGTTAAAGAATTTTTTCCAACTAATAAAATTGTTCAATTTTTTACTAAAAATCTGTAATGAATATTACCAATTTACTTTCCGAAGAAATTCAGAAGTTTGTATCCTCTAATTATAAAGAGGATATTAAAAAATTAACTTTAAAAAATGCTTCTAAATTTAATAGTTGGATTCCGATTACGTATCAGTTAATTGGCAAAAAAAAGGCGGAATATAAACTTCCACTTTGGTTTGCTACAGAAAATATTTTGTATCCCAAAAAAGTTTCGATTGAACAATCCTCGTCCGAAATCACAGCAAAATACAAAGCTAATTTAGTTAGTGGAAATTCTTTAATTGATTTAACAGGAGGGTTTGGTGTTGATGATTATTATTTTTCTAAAAAATTCAATTCTGTTTATCATTGCGAAATCAACACTGAATTATCCGATATCGCAAAGCACAATTTCAACCTACTTGGCGTTACTAACATTGAATGTATTAATCAAGATAGTGTAGAGTTTCTTCAATCAAACACCACACAATGGGATTGGATTTATGTTGATCCATCCCGAAGAGATGCCATCAAACGAAAAGTTTTTTTATTAGAAGAGTGTATCCCTAACGTTGTTGATGAATTGGATATGTATTTTTCAAAAAGTCAAAATGTTTTATTAAAAACTTCCCCTTTTTTAGATCTTAAATCAGGTATTGAGCGCTTAAAACACATCAAAAAAATCCATATTGTAGCAGTTCAAAACGAGGTTAAAGAATTACTTTGGGAATTAGACCAAAATTATACGGGAGCAATTGAAATAAAATCAGTTAATATTTGCTCCGAGAAAAGCTTATCTTTTAGCTATATCTGGGATGAAAAAATCGAAACTCCCATCACCTATAGTCACCCTCAGGTTTATTTGTACGAACCTAATGCCGCTATTATGAAATCAGGTGGTTTTGCTGCTTTACATGAAAAATACAAAACCCCAAAGCTAAATCCCAACTCGCACCTATTTACATCTGATGAACTAATTGAATTTCCTGGACGTAAATTTGAAATTATTTCAACTCTTCCTTATAAAAAGAAAGACATAAAAGGACACATTTTTCAAAAAAAATTAAATATTAGCACACGTAATTTCCCCGAATCCACTTCTTTTTTAAAAACAAAATGGGGTATTAAAGATGGAGGTGATTTATATTGCTTTTTTACAACCAATATGGACGATGAAAAAATCATTGTGATTGGAAAAAAAGCTTAGGTACACATAAATTTTAGTTATATTAGTCCGAAATACTAGTTTTTCCGACCTATGAAATATTTTTTAGCATTTATTTTTTTATTTACAAGTGTTGTTTCGCACGCTCAAGATAAAGAATCCATCAAAGAACCTAGCTTAGACACCGAAAATTGTAAGTACAAAATCAATACAAAAAACGAAGTTGTGCAGTTAAAGATGACTCGTGAATATTTAATTCATGAAAAATTATTTATGGACAATGGAGAATTCATTTTTTTCTCTATCGCATCAACTGAAGATGTACCAATGCTGGTAGTTTACATTTACCAAAGAAATAATTACTTCACTAAACCTTTATGTTTTGATTACAAATCACGGATTTACTTTCAATTAAACAATGGGGATTATATTACCTTGGTAAATTCAGGAGATGAAACCTGTGGCCCTCTAGAAATCGATAAAAACACTCGAAAACACATCCGAAAATTAACTGGTAATTTTATTTTCACGAAAGATGCTTACGAAAAATTACTCCAAAGTGGTATTTCATTAATGCGTATCAAGTATTCCCGTGAAGTAGTTGATTATTTTGTTCAAAAGGAATTACACTCGCAAGTCTACCGCGGAAATTTTGAACCCGAGAATTTTTTCATCAAACACGCAGAGTGTATCGAATAAGTAAAAAAAAAATGCATATATTTTGGTTTAGAAGAGATTTAAGGCTAGATGATAATCACGGGTTGTATCTTGCTTTGACTTCTTCTAAAAATGTGTTAGCTATTTTTATTTTTGACACAACAATACTTTCTAAATTAGAAAAAAACGATGCACGGGTAACATTTATTCATCATCAACTTGCATCTATTCAAACACAGTTACAAATAGTTGGTAAAAGTTTGGCTATATTTTATGGCGATCCAACCGCTGTATTTCAAAAACTAACTACGGAAAATCCAATAACTCACGTACATACAAATGACGATTACGAACCCAGTGCTATAGCTCGAGATAAAAGAATTATCCAGTTATTGGCATCCAAAAAAATATCGTTTCAATCGTATAAAGATCAAGTTATTTTTGAAAAAGATCAAATATTGAAAAACGACAACACGCCTTATGTTGTATACACGCCTTACGCAAATAAATGGCTAGAAAGTTATCGTAGTGAATCTAAAACTAATTTTCCCTCCGAAAAATTAATTTCTAATTTAGCCACACATTCGTATCCTTTTTTATCTTTAAATGAAATCGGTTTTACAGAATCCAAAATTAAAACACCTCCTTATTCATTATCAAACACCTTACTAACACAATACGAGGCAAACCGAAATTTTCCCGACAAAAACGGAACTTCATTTATTAGTACTTATCTTCGATTCGGATGTGTTAGCATTCGTAAAATCGTACATCGTGCCGCCGAACAAGAAAACAATACTTTTTTAAAAGAATTAATTTGGCGCGAATTTTTTATGCAAATTTTATGGCATTTTCCGCATACAGTAACGTTTAGTTTTAAGAAAAAATATGACTCAATCGAATGGGATAATAACGAATTGCATTTTGAAAATTGGTGTAACGGACAAACAGGATATCCAATCGTTGATGCAGGTATGCGTGAACTAAATCAAACTGGATTAATGCACAACCGAGTAAGAATGGTTGTAGCCAGTTTTTTGTGTAAACATTTATTGATTGATTGGCGTTGGGGAGAAGCTTATTTTGCGCAAAAACTGTTAGATTACGAACAATCTAGTAACATCGGTAATTGGCAATGGGCATCTGGTTCTGGCGTAGATGCAGCACCCTATTTTCGAATTTTTAACCCTACCGAACAAACAAAAAAATTTGATGCTAACCTAATTTATATTAAAAAATGGGTGCCCGAATTGGAAACACTGAACTACGCTACTCCTATAATTGACCATAAAGTTGCTCGAATTCGTTGTTTGTCGCGTTACAAAAAGGGCTTAGAAAATATCTAAACTTCCTTTTCCTTCACGAACAACTAAAGGTTCCGAACCAGTTAAATCTATAACTGTTGAGGCATGATTATCTCCGTAACCTGCATCAATTACCAAATCAACTTTATCTTGCCATTTTTCGAAAATTAATTCGGGGTCTGTCGTATATTCAATAACCTCATCTTCGTCGTGTATTGAGGTAGAAACAATAGGATTTCCCAATTGTTTTACTATTTCTAATGCGATTGTATTATCCGGCACACGAATTCCTACTGTTTTTCTTTTTTTAAACTCTTTAGGTAAATCATTATTACCCGGTAAAATAAAAGTATATGGTCCTGGTAATGCTCTTTTTAAAATTTTGAAAGTGGCTGTGTCAATCTGACGTACATAATCGGAGATGTTACTCAAATCATGACAGATAAATGAAAAATTTGCTTTTTCTAACTTTATGCCTTTTATCTTGGCTATTCGTTCTAATGCTTTTGTATTAGTTATATCACACCCCAAACCATATACAGTATCGGTTGGATAGATAATCAATCCACCATCTCGTAATACTTTTGTTACTTTTTCGATTTCTTTTTGATTGGGATTATCAGGATATATTTTAATCAATTTTGACATGTAATTCCTTTTGATGATTATTTTAAGATTAGACACTTGTACCTATATACAGATGATTTTACAAGAATATAATTCTTTATAAATCAATCCTAAAAAATTGCATAATCATAAAAAGCTGTCCGCTAAACGCTGTATTATAAATCATTTAAATATATCTCAATTATAGAAGTAACTTCAGATAAATAAAAGCTTAATTTTTCTGAATTGTATGAGATAATAATTTTATATGATTACCGTGAAATATGTTTAAATCAACATGTCCGTAAATCCCGTCGATTACAGCTGTATCTGTAAACTGCCACATTAACCAATCATCTTCCAAATAAGAAACGCTCGAATTATAATTGGCTATCCAAAATTTGTATTCTTTTAAATCTTTTTTCAAAAAATTAACGTAGTATGACTCTCCTGAGTATATGATTGGTTTAACTCCATAGTGTTTTTCAACTATATCCAACCATCTTTTTAAATTCTTTTTTAATTGTGCTCTTGATATCTTTCTTGGCTCTCTTTCAATATCCAAAACAGGTGGTAAATCACCATCTTCTAAGGTAACATTTTTTATAAATTGTCGGGCTTGGTGCTCTGGAGCTTCATCAGGTCGGTAATAATGATACGCACCTCTGATAAAATTATTTTCTTTTGCTTTAGCCCAATTGGTACTGAATTTTTTATCCGTACGATTATTTCCTGCTGAAGACCTAATGAATACAAACTTAACTGCAAACTTGTTTTTTATTGTCCCTACTTTATTCCAGTTTATATCTCCTTGATATTCCGAAACATCAAAACCAAAAACTTTATCATTATGGCTGTTCAAAACTTCAAACAAACGCTCGTCCGAAATTCTTTTCTTATATTCTACTTTTTTCTCTAACGCAACAATTCGACTAACTTTCTCCTTTTTATAATGAGAAGTCACCGCCAAAATACCCGACAATAAAATCACAACACCTGTAATCATTGTAACGCCAGGTATATAGTTTTTAAATGATTTTAAACCAGTCATAATTGCAATTATTTTCTACTATTAATGAATAAAGATAACCCTATATAAAACAACATAATAAACGGAACTGCAACAATTTGTTGAAACAGCAACGAAATAATACACATAGATACAAAAAATAATTGAATTTTAAGCTGTTTGGTATTGTTTTTTTTTATTTTTAAAGAAAATAAATGAATTTCTGAATTTAAAAGAAAAGAACTTATAAACGTTATTATCAACAATACGCTTGCCTCTGTTAAAAATTCAGAAAAAAAAGAGTATCTACTATCTATGTATAAAATCGGTAAACTAGTTATTAACAAGCAGTTAGCAGGTGTTGGTAGTCCAATAAAAGAGTCCGTCTGTCTTTCATCAATATTAAATTTTGCCAAACGATAACAAGAGGCTAACGTTATGACAAATCCCAATAAAGGAATTAATAACAAGAGTTGAAATTGTTGATAATCATTTATCTCAAATCCCAAGCTATTTAGCAACATATAAAACATTACCAAACCCGGCACCACTCCACTGGTTACCATATCGGCTAATGAATCTAACTCGACTCCTAGCTTACTTGCTACACCTAACATTCGAGCAGCAAATCCATCAAAAAAATCAAATAAAATACCCAAACACACAGCACAAAAAACTGCGTAATAATTTTGATTAATTACAAATACTATTGCTACTAAACCTGAAAACAAATTCAATAACGTTAACGTATTCGGAATCCATGATTTTAAATTCATAATTCTAAAAATTTAACATTATGTGTTAAAAAAAACCTTAAGATTTAATTTGTGCGAAAATTACTATTTAATTTTTATACTTTTGTTTAAATACAGTATAAAATTTTGGTCAAAAAAACACTCCTTTTTCTTGTTTTCATAACGTATTCTACTCAAGCTCAAGTGGTTAGAAAATACTCTAATGAGTTTTTAAATATTGGTGTTGATGCTGCCGCTTTAGGAATGGCAAATACTGTAACATCACATACCAAAAATGTAAACGCAGGGTATTGGAATCCTGCTGGTTTAAATGAGGTGCAAAATAAAGAAATTGCACTAATGCACGCCAGCTATTTTGCTAACATTGCGCAGTATGATTATATCGGATTTGCAATGCCAATTGACTCGGTGAGTGCGTTTGGTGTTTCTTTAATTCGATTTGGAGTTGATGACATCTTAAATACCACACAATTAATTGATAGTCAAGGAAACATTGACTATAACAAGATTAGTTTATTTTCTGCTGCGGATTATGCATTTACTGTTTCTTATGCACACAAAACGCGTATCAAAAATTTAAATTATGGGATAAATGCCAAAATTGTTCGTCGTATTATTGGTGATTTCGCAAATTCATGGGGTGTTGGTTTTGATTTGGGAATACAATACCATATAAATGCATGGAAATTCGGTTTAATGGCACGAGATATTACCACTACTACAAATGTTTGGCAAATTAATGACACCGAATTTAAAACGATACAAAATGCTATTCCTGGGAAAAATCAAGAACTACCCGAAAAAGTAGAATCCACCATTCCTAAAGTACAGTTAGGTATTTCTCGTTCATTCGATTTCAAAACAAAATATTCTATTCTAATTGCCGCTAATCTTAATTCGCGATTTGCACGAACCAGTGATATTATATCGAGTGATCGATTAAGTGTTGATCCTGCTTTAGGGCTTCAATTAGATTATTTAAATGTGGTATTTTTGAGAGCTGGTGTGGGTAATTTTCAAAAAATAACGCAATTTGACAACACGACTAAAACAGCTTTTAAACCGAATGTCGGTTTAGGTTTTCAATACAAAGGGATCAGCGTTGACTACGCGTTAACAAACATTGGCGATTTGGATAATGCTTTATATTCAAATATATTTTCTTTGAAAGTTGATTTATCTCTTTTTTCTAAAAAATAAATGAAAATAGTACAGCACCCTCTTTTTCTTTCCTTATTATCTGGGATGCTTTTTAGTTTGAGTTGGCCCACGGTTGGCTTTCCTTTTTTATTGTTTTTTGCTTTTATTCCTTTATTTATTTTAGAAAAAAACATTCGTGAACACACTTTTCATTTTCCGAAGTTAACTTTGTTTTCTTGCAGTTATTTTGCTTTTTTGATATGGAATGTAACGACGACAGGTTGGCTGTATTACGCATCCGTATTTGGGATGTTATTTGCTGTTTTGGTGAATTCCTTATTAATGGCGTTACTATTTTTAATTTATCAAAAAGTCGCTAAAAAAGTTACCCAAAACTGGGCATTTTTATTCTTCGTTACTCTTTGGATTAGTTTTGAAAAACTCCATTTAGAATGGGATTTTTCTTGGCCATGGCTTAATATAGGTAATTCATTTTCAGAATATTATCGATTGATTCAATGGTACGAATATACAGGGACTTTTGGAGGAACTTTATGGATATTAATAGGTAATATTTCTTTGTTTAAAATTGTTACTCACTATCAAAATGCAAACTTTTTTGATATACGAAGAATCAGTTGTTTTTTGGGATTATTACTTATTCCTATTTTATTTTCAATCTATATTTACTATAATTATACTTCTGAAGGAAAACTAAAAGAAGTCCTAATCATACAACCAAACATTAATCCATACACTGAAAAATACGGACAACTGAACACATCAATTGTGTCTTCCATTTTAGACCAAACAGAACAACTAATCACAACAAAAACAGATTATGTCATCACGCCAGAAACAGTCTTGGCAGAACATACGGATTTAGCTGATTTCGCATATTCTAACGAACACTTATTACTTCATAATTATATATACAAATACCCGAATGTTTCTTTTTTATTAGGTATTGACGCATACAATCTTTGGAGAAATGAATCTCATACAAATCCCGCTTCTAATAAAGTACGTGATGGACTTTGGGTAAATTATTACAACGCTGCGTTGTATGTTGACTCGAATTTTGTAACACAAAAACACATCAAATCAAAACTAGTAGTTGGAGTAGAAAATTTACCTTATAAAACTTTTTTAGAACCTTTGTTGAGTGGTTTTATGATTGATTTAGGAGGAACACTTTCCTCTCGTACTACACAAGAAAAACCTTCTGTATTCAAAAGTAAAAATGAAACAATCGTAGCGCCTGTTATTTGTTACGAATCCGTTTATGGAGAGTATGTAAATCAATATGTTCAAGACGGTGCTAATTTTTTAGCCATCATGACCAATGACGCTTGGTGGAATGAAACACAAGGGCACAAACAACATTTAAGCTATGCACGTTTACGCGCAATCGAAACACGACGTGACATCGCTCGTAGTGCAAACACGGGAATATCAGCTTTCATTAATCAAAAAGGAGATATACATCAGCAAACAAAATACAACGAAAAAACAGCGCTTATCGGAAAGGTTCAACTAAACAATCAAAAAACTTTTTATGTACAACACGGCGATTATATCGCGAGGATTTCATTTTATGTAATGTCGTTAGTATTATTGGTTTCTATTACTAAAAGAAGAAGCATTTTGGGCTAAATATTAATGCCCTCTATAAAACAATACCGTACTAATTGTTTTAATCATAATGTTGATATCCAAAAAGAGACTTCTGTGTTTGATATAAAATAAATCGTATTGTAACTTTATCAAACTTTCATCTATTGATTCTCCGTACGAATAATTCACCTGTGCCCATCCTGTTAATCCAGGCTTAACGACATGTCTTGTCTCATAAAAAGGCATAATTTGAGATATTTCTTTAACAAAAAAAGGACGCTCTGGTCTTGGTCCTATTACAGCCATATCTCCTTTTAAAATATTTATAAACTGAGGAAATTCATCAATCCGAGTTTTTCTTAAAAATTTACCAAAAGGTGTTACTCTACTATCATTTTTAGCAGCAAATACGGCACCGCTACCTTCTTCGGCATTGGTTACCATAGATCTGAACTTAAATATTTCAAATGACTTACCGTTTAAACCAATTCTTTCTTGTTTGTAAAACAAAGGTCCTCTGTTTCCAATTGTATTACCCATAACTACAAATGGGATGAAAATAATCCCTATGATAATCCCTGCCATTGAAAATAATATTTCAAATACCCTAACTGTAGATTGATATAATTTATTTTGATTACTTCGACTAAACGGAAAATACCTATAAAAATCTTTATTTACATAGTGTACAGGTATGCGATAGGTCATTTCCTCATAAACTTGAGAAAACTCTCGAATAGGCACACCTTTTTCTAATAATTTAATTAGATTATTATAAATTTCTGTTGTTATCAACTCTGGTGTTTGAGTTGCAATTACTATTTCTGAAATATGACCTGATTTAATATAGGAATTTAATTTTTGTATTGGGATGTTCGAAATTTTGTATTTATCGTTACGCAATACTTCGTTTGTACTCACAAAGCCAACAATTTTATAATTAGGATCGACTTTTTCTAATGTAAAAATAAGTTCATGTAATTGCTCCGCATCACAGACTAAAACTACCTTTTTCAAAAAACGATGACTGGCAAAAAAATGAATATAAATCAAACGCCAAATTAACAATGGTATTACAATGGTTGCTATTAAATACAGTAATTGTATTCGGTTAGACGGTAAAGACAATGTTAAATAGGGTGTGACTAAATAAGCAAAAAAAGTTCCTGTAGAAGTAAATATAATACTACGAATCGAATCAAATTGTTTACTTGCTGTTTGTAAATCATACAATTCAAATACCGATGCAAAAAACGATAAATAAAACGCCAATACAAACAACCAATAAAAATTATCTGAAGTAATTTGAAAATATTCGTATTCTGTATTATTTCCTAAAACAAAAAGTGCTGCTAAAACAACAAATACATCAATAAAACGGAGCAATATTTTCCGTTCTGAAATTTCAAAATGAACTTTTTTCTTAGATGTCATTAATTTACGATTGGGATACTATGCAAATATAGTATTATTCTCGTAAAATTGATTTCCATTGTTCTGAAACTATTTTCCAATCAAATTGTTCTACTTTATTTCTAGCCTTATTTATTTGATTTTCAACAACAATTGGATTCATTATTAAATATTCTATAGCTTGTGCCATTTTTTTGTCATTATTATCATCCACTAATAAAGCTTCTTCTTTATCTTCTAATAAATATGGTATTCCTCCAACACTTGTTGAAACGATAGGTAATCCTAACGCCATTGCTTCCATTACACTTATTGGAGTATTATCAAAGTGTGTTGTATTAATAAAAATATCATATTGTTGTGACTTTAACACCCATTCCTCTTTAGTTAATCGACCTGTAAATTCAACATCTATGTTTAACGTCTTTGCAAATCGCATTGTTTTTTCTAAACTACCGTCTTTATCAGGTCCAATCATACACAGTTCTGAATTAGGAAATTTATTTTTTAAACGAGAAATTACTCTTATTGCCATTTCTGGGTTGTATATTTCTGAAAAAGCCCTGACCCACAGTATTTTTGGCGAAAGTTGATTTCTATTTTTAAAAATATAATCTTTTAATTCTAAAACATTAGGTATATATTTTACATTTAAGTATCCCGATTTTGAAAAGGATTCCTTTAAATAATTTGATGGCGCTACATTAATATAACTATTTTGAAATAGTAATTGGGACAAATAGGGGGATTGTTTTAATCTATTGGGTAAATTGCCTCCATGAAGGATTGGAATATATCGTATCTTAAATATTCGAGCTAACTGACTGCATAATAATGCATACCAGAAACTAACGGTACTATACGTATCTATCAAAATATAATCTACTTCATTTCTATACCTTAAAACCGAGAAGATCATATGTGCCAATCTCAACGATTGTTTTTTTTTTTCAGATGAATATTTGACTGTAAAACCTTCCGATTGTAACAATTTCCCTAGAGTTTCGATGGTAGTTTTATTGTACCCATGCTTAGAAACGTTATTCCCTATGTATAATATTTTTTTCATCGGACACAGCTGGTTTTATCTTTAATAACGTCAGTGCATAAATAAATGCTGGTGCTGCAATTCGCATTGCTGCATGATTTATCGTTAGTAGCCAAAAACAATATAAACTTAATAAGATAATGTGATTGGTATTATAAAAATAATGTATTATAGGTGTAATCAACAAAACAATAATAATTATAACACCTAAAAAACCATGTTCGGCCAATAATCGTGTAAGTTCGTTATGAGATGCTAAATCAATCCCTGTTTTTTCAGCCCTAAGCCCTTTAACTCTCCCAACCCCCACTCCAAATATAGGATTATTAATAAAAGTATTTATTTCAAATTCATTCAAAAAACCCCTACCACCTAAATCATCATCCTTTTCACGTCCAATCCTATCTTTATTTGCATATCGTTTCTCTATCATACCTTTTGTTTGAAAAACACTATAACTCCAAATACAAAAAAGCAATACTATTATTCCACCAATCAATTTTATGATTTTTAATTTATAGTCTCTTTTAACAAAAATAAGTATCGAAATTAACAATATAATAACCATAAAAGCCCCTGTATAAACACCTCCTCTAGAGAAAGTAATTAACCCTCTGTATAGAGAAAAACAAGCAAAAAAAATGTTTATTAGCTGAACTTTTTTATTTTTTGATCCAAATAAAAAGAGATACGAAAAGATAAAAAAACTCAATCCCAAAACAGTAGAGACTTGATTTGGACCAAATCCACCAGAAGTGTCAAAATTTGATTGAGTACCCAAATCGATTTCCTCTAAATCTGGAGTATAAAAATGAACATAAACCAACATTGAAATTATTGACAACCCCAATAATTTAATTATTTCATTTAAGTTATCGTATGTAATACTTCTATTATAACAATATGTTGATGAAAACAACAAGCATATTGGACCTATAATATTAAAAATCAATGCTTTTCTCACTTCAGTATCGTAATCTATAGTTTCTATACCTAAGTATATGCCAGGAATTAATAACAGCACTAAAAAAATGTAAATGATACTTTTATTTGAAAATCCACTTAAAACACAACCTAACGTCATAAAAAATATAAGCACATATTTTGCAATTTCATGAGATAATCCTCCACCTGTCATACGTAAAAACACTTCTAAACCTGATACATAAGCACAAACCATTAAAATCTCGTTGTTTTTATTCTTGCTTTTTATAACATAGAAAAACGAAACAATTGGAATAATTAATCCATATACAGTTGAAAATTGAGGAATTTTAAACACCAAAAATCCAATTAAGCAATGTATTACTACTAAATTTGTATACGAAAAATAAGATTTCCCCATCTACTACTTTTAAAAATTTTATTCAACCAATTTAATACACCATTCGTAAAAATCAATCACATTAATTTTTATTGGTCCCCATGCATTATAAATACGTTTTTTATCTTTAGTAAAAGTGTGGCCATCACAAACATAATAAAAACCTTTATCCATTTTTTGTATGTCAAAATGGTGCATCCCTGCGTTAAATTCTTTTATTTTAGAGGATGCTTCAATAAATAGATTTTTTTCTTTTATCGTTCTATATGTATCATTAAAAAAATCAAACTTATAAATCGAAATACCGTATCCATAATATCCTGCAGTGCAACTTTGAACAGGTAAATACAGCTTGTTATTGATATTTATAAATCGCCCACCACACCTAGCTTCAGTACCTCTCATCACTATTGGCTTGTTTTTATGTAGTTTCCAATCATCAAATAATGATTTTGACTCGTACATGAACATTCTTAATTGATTATCTGACCCAACTAAAATGTTTAACGTATCAGATAAATATACCGTTGGATCTTTTAATTGAATGTTTTTAATCAATGTATCTTTAATTACCCAATTAAATGGGAAACTTTGAGCTTCATACAATAAAACATTATTAGCACCTTGTGACTCAGGAATCATATAAAATTTTTCTTTGTATTGAAACACTTGAGGGTATGACAAATGGAAATCTTCAGAAAGTACAGTTCCTCTGTATGTATAATTTTTACCATCAACTGAAGTCATTAAACTTATATCCGCGGTTGGATCTTGTTTTTTTTCTTCAAAAAATAAATAAAAAGTATCTTTTACCTTTAAATAAAAAGGATCCGCCAAAAAAACACTCTCTTTATTAATGTTTGTTAATTTTTCTTTAGAAAAAACAGTAATATCTTCATGTTTTACTGTTTGTAAATAATCATCCGTATAACCAAATCCAACAGACCAACCATCAGTCGCATAAGTAATCATTGGAGTTCTTAAATTTATTAGAAGTAAACCTAATAATAATAATAATAATAATAATAATAATAATAAATATCTATATTTCATCTTTCAAATTTACTATATTAATTTATAAATCTCTTTATCAAAAAAATCAACCGTATATCTTCGTGACCACGACATTGCATTTATAACTCTTTTATCATACTCATCATTTGAATACAAAATTAGTTCCATTACATTTTTAATATCTTTAGCTAATTCCATTGTTAGCATTACTCCTCTTTCATTATTATTTAGCATTCCCGAAACACACGAGACATTTGTAACTATAGGCAAACACCCCCAAAACATAGCTTCAGCAACAACTTTTGGCCATCCCTCACTTTTTGATGGTAAAATCAAAAAATGACTTTTTTGATATGCCTTTTTTATAACTTCACTATCCTGATTTCCCAATACATTAACAATATTTTGTAATGAATTTAGTTGGATATAATTTTCTATTTCATTTTTTAAAACTCCATCTCCATATAATTTTAATCTAATATTTTTATGATTCAAAGCTAACTGTTGTACCAACTTAATTGCGTATAACGGTTGCTTTCCTAAGGAAAGTGTACCTACAAACAGAAATTCAATTATCGGATCATGCATCGTTTTAGTTAGTACTTCTTCTTTCTCTGATTCCTTGTATGATGCCGTAAAAAATGGTTTTATATTTTTTGAACTCCCTTCCCATTCTCCATAAACTAAAACTGTCATATTTTTAGTTAAAAAAGTGTTATTCAAAATCCATTTTTGAATTCGATATGTCAAAGGCTGTTTACTTTTTGGATCCCAATTTCCTGCATATTTTGCTGTTTTTTTCTTGTGAGGAAATAGCATCTGAACCAAGCAACCAAGTAACCCCATATTACCCGGGCATCTCAAATGGATATGATCAGCCTTTTTCATTGCTAAGAAAACATTGCAAATCAATTGTGGTAAACGAATTATTGTCTTTATTATTTCAGATACTGATATTAATGAAAATGAAGGAACTTTATAAAAACTTATTATGTTATGATTATATTTTAAATCAATCGGTGTACGCAATTTTTCTGTAATAGGTGCAACAATTACAACCTTATCAACGTACTTAAACCAAATATTCATTTCTTTAACGTAGGGACCATATGCATAAAAAAAATCATTTTCTTTAATATGGGTTACATGTGTTATTACTGCGATTTTCATTTTAAACATTATTACTTTTTTGAAACAAAAACAATATTATGTCTTTAACTTCTTTTATTTATTTAGCAATACATAAATTATTTCATCTTCGCATATTGTATAACCATTTGTTCTACTTCATTTATAGATTTTTTTTCTATAAAAAGTTTAGCCCATATTTCTACTGAAGCTAATAAACTAGTTATGTAATTATTTGATGTAGAACACATGTGCTCAATTTGAATTTGATTTATTTGAAAAATGTTACTAACAAATCCATTTCTAAAAAATTCAGAATGAATCAAAATATCTCGTAAACCATGCATCGGAAAACCATTTTTCTTTTTATTTACTAATGATTTTGGCAATTTACTTTGGGCTAATTTTCTTACAATAAATTTATCAACTAAAAATGGATGTTTATAATCATGTATTTTCCAGCTATTTCCGATTTTATACTTGCTTGGTAAATTCATTGCAAATGATATCAAACCTTCGTCCAAAAACGGAAACCTTGATTCAATTGAATGCATCATACCTATACGATCATTACGCCATAAAAGCGATACAATATGGTCTTGTAACATTTTTGATGTAAGAAGATGTTCCTCTCTATCTTTAAATGTTAAAAAATCATATGCCTTATGATGGGTTTTAAATGTAATCTCATTTGAAAAATTATGACTTGCTCGATGAAAAACATTTACCAAATCTTCAGAACCACCTGTTTTAGATATATATGATTTTAAAGGAGGAATTAAACTGTATAATACATTTAATATATAATATGGTAGTTTAAGAAATTTATCATACCGTTTTGCTAATAAATAAGAATATCCAAAAAACAACTCATCTGCCCCTTCTCCTGTTAAAACTGCTTTCACTTTATGTTCCTTTGCCAGCATTGAAACTCCTGAAAATGGAATTGCATTTAAATGAACTACAACTGGAGACTCATAATACCAAGTAACATTTACCCAATCTCGTAAAACCATTTCTTTTTCAAACTTGTAATCAAACAATGGCTTATTTAATGTTGATGCTAATAATTTAGCATCTATATATTCTGAATACTTGCCTATCACATTAGCTGTAAAAAGCTTAATATTTGGGGAATTTTCACTCGCATAATATGATATCAAACTCGAATCTATACCACCACTTACAAATGCTCCCATAGGAGCGTCACTAACACACATTGTTTTTGTAGATTTTTTAAACAAAAACTCAAATTCATCTAATACTTTTTCTGTTTTAGATTGATTTAATCTATTATATTCATTCTCATTTATAGTATCAAAAACAGTATAATATGTAATTTCATTTAGTCCTGACTTGTCTATTTTTAAATAGGTTCCAGGAGTAACATGATTTATTTCGTTCCAAGCTGTTTCTTTTCGTGATCTTTCTAAAACACCTAAGCTTGAATAGAGCACTTTAATGGGATTTGGCGTACATTTCAAAATACTTGAGATGGCTTTTAATTCGGACGAAAACCAAAGTGTTTGCAAACTATCCCAACCATAAAACATCGGTTTAATACCTAATCGATCTCTAACTAAATAAAGTTCTTTTTCCTTTTTATCATACCATGAAAAAGCAAACATTCCTTTAATTTTTTGAACTGTTTTATTAACTCCCCAATGTTTTAAGGCTTGAAACAACACTGCTGTATCAGACGAAGATGTATGTGTTAAATAATTTAGTTCTTGTTTTAACTCTTTATAATTATAAATCTCTCCATTATAAATTAAAACATAGTTATCATCTTGAAAAGGTTGATTACCTGTAGATGACAAATCTAACAAACTCAATCTATTATGAGCTAATCCAATATAATTATTGTAATAAATCCCTTGAAAATCAGGCCCGCGATGATGCTGTATTTTAAGCATTTTAGTTAATGCTTCATAAGGTAAATCGTCACCTTTAATATTAAAAAAACCTGATATTCCACACATATTTAACTCATTTTTTTATTTTGGCTTCCTAAAAAACAGACTATGCCATCCAACTAATCTGCCTAGAAATTCTGTAAACGCCTCTTTTTTTTTGTTTGTATTAATACAATTTAATCCCCTGATAAATAGTAACAAAAATGTTATAAAATGCCATTTAATTATATTTTTTAACGACGGATTCGGATATTTAACACGCCAAACATACCAACCATTTCTCACCACCATTTTACCGTATTCATATTGATTAGGACGGCCTTCAGAATCATGATAATGCTCTAACTGTGCTGATGTGTTTACATATAAATCACCTATTTTGGATAGTCTAAGTGTAAAATCAGCATCTTCATATAAGCCATAACCTTCAAAATAAGTTGAAAATGATATTTTCTCAAAGACTTCTTTCCGAAAAGAAGAAACACCACCCATTAATTGTTCAACCTTGTATATTTTGTTTGTTGGAGGTAAAAAACTTATACTACGACCATGTGAAAATTCAGGTAGGTATCCTGGTGGAACATTGCTATCTAGTCTTATTTTTTTTCTCCAAACAAATCTTAGTCCATCTTTTTTTAACCACTCATCAAAATAAAACTCATTTAATTGAGCTTTATAATCTTTGCCTACAAATTTCCACTCTGATTCGTTTATTATATAACCACCAACTCCTAAAGCATTAGGGAAAATTTTATATGTTTTAATTATCTCTTCAAAATAATTATTTTTTAAAATGGTGTCATCATCTAAAAAACAAACGATATCGCTATCTTCTGAAATGTTAGATACACCATAATTTCGTTGTTTGGTTAATCCCCTATCTTTCTCTTCGACTAAATAATAAACTAAATTTTCATAATTATTTACAGACAACATTTCTTGGGTTTGGTTATCTGGAGATCCATCAATAATCAGAATTTCGTTTGGATATAAAGTTTGATTGCATATAGAAATCAATAAGCTTTGTAACGCCTTAGCTCTTTTATAGGTACAAATTATTAATGATAACTTCATTTCATTTTTTCTAATTTGGTTGCCCAAAAAACACTTTGATTCCATTGTTTTATATATTTTTTATAATAAGAATATGGATTCTTGGTTTTCTGATTCTTATAATAATTAAAAAATAAAACTATTTTATACCCATTTAATTGTTCAGTAGTATCGTGTAATATTTTATACAACATAACTGTTGGAGCAGGCTTAGGCTGTATACTATCATTATGCCACTGTAATTTATTTTTTGTTCTAAACCCCCCTATAGGAGCTTTTAAATGAAGTACTGAAGGATCTGTAAAATACATCACATCTACACCTTGATTTCTTAATTGCATTCCATAATCAGAGTCTTCACCAAACCCAAATTCAAATCTTTTATCAAACTTAACCTTTTCAATTGAATTTGCTAATACAAAGCTACAACCCGAACCAAATGTAACCCATTGTTTAATACATTTATTTTGTGTTTTTCCCCCTTTTAAATAACAAGCTAATGTAATTGCTTTTTGATTGTAAGTCAAACAATTGGTTAAACATTTTTCAATAAAATCAATTGGTATTCGTATATCATCATCCGCAAAAAAAACCCATTTACTTTCCACTTTTTGTAATCCTAAATTTCTTGCGTTACAAGCTCCCGTTACATGTGTAAAAATATGTTGAATTGAAAAATTCCATTCTTTAGAGGTCAGATATTCCAAATCTGAATTACTATCTAAATCTGGATTTTGTTCAATAATTATTACATTTGTGGGTAGTTTCACTTGATCAGACAGATCATATAATACATTAAGCAAATGTTCTTTACGACCAATTGTTGGAATTAGTACATCTACTGTATCTTCATATGTATGTTTTCGCATAAATGAAGGATTCGGGATTTTATAATCGAAAGTTATTTTTTTGTAGAAAAGACCTCTAATCATTGATATAATAGTCCATTTACGTTCAAAAATCAACAAATTTAAACACAATAAAAGAACCCATCTTTTTTTGTAATGTTGAGCTACAAATTTAAAAATTAACCCCATGGACTGTTTAACATGAGTTGATTTATCAACGTGTCCTGGTAATAATAAATTTGGATTAGAATAACAATTTAGCCCTAAAGGCATCAATATTTTAGCAATCGAATTAATATAATACTCGAAATTATATTTTAGAGTTGCAATATCTTTTGTTTTTATTACTACAGAAGCATGAATTACTCCCACATAACTTGACATTAACCAAGTCGGATATTTAACACTTTTATTAATTTTCAGAAACGGTGAAAACTCTATATATCCTAATTTATTATCAAAAAAATCATTTGTATTGGGCAAATATGATTGTAATATGTTTGTTGATTTATCAAAAATCCTTTTTATGTAATCAAAATCAATAAATTCATAATTATCTTCTCTGCACCATAACATAATTTCATTAGGGTTCTCAATTGCTAATGAAATAAAAACATCTGTTAAGTTTTTATATGTAGAAAATAGTTCTTTTTTGTTTCTAAAAACTACTGTTTGATTTTTCCTCTTTAGAACAAAAACTATCATTTTTTGATCTTAGATATATAATACTCAATATTTTGATCTGCTATATTGGTAATGTCAAATTTGTCAAAAACTGCTTTTCTTGCAGCATTACCCATTTTTATTGATTTTTCATTATCATTTAAAAGTGTTATAATACGTTGAGCAAATAACTCATGATTTTTGGGATTTACCAAAAAACCAGACTCGTTATCTTTTATCATCTCTTTAGCCCAACCTATATCTGAAGCTACAATTGCCTTTTGCATCGCCATAGCTTCTAACCAAGAAACTGGTAATGCTTCCGCATAAGATGGAAAAACACATACTGTCGAATTCTCAATCCACCTTTTTATTTCTGAATATTCAATCTTACCCAAATAATTTACATTTTCTTTCGATTCCTCAGAGAACATTGTTTTCATTAACACCCAAGTAGAATTACTATTTGTTTTGACATCTCCACTATCTCCTCCAATTAAAATAAGTTCTATATTTTCATCAAAATTATTTCGTACTTTATTAAAAATGAAAGGGATATCCAAAACTCCTTTCTTTCGTATCAAAGTACCAAAATACAATATCGTTTTGACTTCTTTAGTTGTCATTTCTTCTTTTGAAGATTCAAAATATTGGGTATTTATACCGTTATGAATGACTTTGATCTCTTTTTTTAAGTCAAATAATTCTCGTGTTTTATCCGCAGCGTATTTACTAACAGAGAGTATCCCATCGGCTTTTTGCAATGCTCTTTTCTCGTGAAATTTATTCCAAAATTTAACATTTCGACCTTCAATACTACAAAAATAGGTATCCGATCCATGTATTCGAATAATTAAAGGACATTTAATATTTATAAATGATGTTATTCCTGTCCAATCTGGTGCTTCTACTGCACTTAATTTTTCATTAAGTACTAAATCATTTATTTTTCTTTGAATTTTTTTTCGAGTTAACAACCATGACAAGCCTGTTAACTTAATATTTTTTAATTTGATAATAGCAATACCCCCATCTTTAAATCTTGTATCCGAATCTTGACCATAAACAATTACTGTAACTCGAATCCCTTTTTGTGTTAATGCAAGAGCTAAATTTTTAATACTTGTACCAATCCCTGCTGCATGTTCAATTTGTGGATGTGGATATTCTGTGGTTAAAAAGGCTAAATGCATATTTTATTTTATATAAGTTCATCAATCGCTTTCCAAATTCTATCTGACGATCTTTGAACTGGATATACTACTATTTTTTCAAACCATTCTTTCGCTTGGGTAACCGAACTCAATTCCCCTTTGATTACAGCTTTAATTTTATCTTCCAAATCTACTTTGGAATTAATCCAAACCACTGAATCTTTAGAAGGCATTGATCTAAAATGAACTAAATTATAACTCTTATTCGTGCTCCAATTGAGATTAATACTATTAGGAACATCATAGTTAACATAACAGCACGTCTTATTGAAGCAAATAAAATCAAACACCATAGACGACCCTACATTTATGACAAACTCTGAATAAAATATAGTTGATATTAATAAACTTAAATCTTCTTTAGTTGGCATTACAGAATTCCAATAATCCCCTTTTTTTTTCCAGAGCGGATCTATCGAACAGATTACCTCTTTATATTCATGTAAAACATGATTGTATCTTCCCGAAAAATCTACTGGACATTTTCTAAATATAATTCCTAATTGATATCCATGTTTATTTAACTCTAAAACGGATTCTGCTAAATCTTTTAAATATTCTGGATCATTGGGACTCGAAACTTCATCATCTCCTGAAAAACAGATATATTTTTTATTCTCATCTAAATTGTATTTTTTAAAAAATTCTTGTTTTGAAATAATTAAATTTTCTTGATAATGAGGCTCAAACTGTGGCGTTCCTGTTATCTTTACCTGATTTTCTTTTATATGTGGATAATATTTTAGAAGTTCTTCTTTCATGTGTTTACTCCAAACAAAGTAATAATCTGTTTCAATTACTAAAGTTGCCTTAGGTAAGTTATCCCACGAAAAAATAAATGTAGCTGTTGGTATTCCTATCTCTTTAGCTGCAAGTATTGGCGAGATAGCTAAAACAGGCCTTTGATTTGTACAAAAAATAAAAGCTGGTTTTTCTTTTTTCAATTGTGCTAAACATTGTTTATAATAGGACGTTCGTTTTTCCGAAAAATTCATTAAATGTTGTAAAATTCTATGTCCTCTTTTAAATTGAAAAAACAAAATTAATACCTTAACCAAAACAAACTTAATGTAGGCTTTAAAGTTCCCTTTATATGTTGGGAATTTGTACGAATCATAAACCTGATCCGAAAAACGAGTTTTAAAACTATTTAATTCTATTTCTATTTTAGCTCTTTTAAATAAATCTGTTAAAAAATGTGATTTTAATTTTGATACTTTAATCTCAGTCAATCCTATCTCTGTTAAATCAAAATCAGTTTTATTCCAATAAACGACTTCGAAATTTTGTAAACAACCCACTTCTTTAAATTTTGTAAACGCAAAATTTCTGAGTCCTACACCATCTGGTAAAAAAACAAATACTTTTTTTTTATTTTCCATAAAACCTCTCTATTTATAACATTACTACTTTGAACAACGAAGTAATCCCCTCCTTAGGTAAGGAGGTTTTAAATCATTGTCAAAATAAAAAATCATATATCCATTAGAACATGATACTTGAAATCCATTTTTAACAAATTGTTTTGTAAAACTTTTCTCATCGACTTCTTTATGATAAGTACAAATAACTATTTTTAATTGTACTTTGGACTCAAATAATGGTTTACAAGCATCAATAAACTTTTGTTCTTCTCCCTCAATATCAACTTTAAAAAAAGTGATTTTATCATTTTTATTATAAAACGTATTAATATTTATTGTTGAGTCTGAATCATAATTCGTAACGAATTTGGGTATAATCTCAACCTTATGTGCCCAAGGCTTAAAAGTTTCCTTCAATGCTTCTATCCATTCTAGGTCATACTCAAAAATGTATATTTTCTTTACCCTATCCACATTGGATAATGAAAAATTACCTTCAGCCGCACCTATATCCGCAATAATATCATCCGCCTTTAAATCAAATTTATCAGTCAGGTATAAATGTGGTGATTTATCGTCTTGATCTATTAATAAGCCCGAATATAAACTCCTAATAACCTGAGAGGACATTTTTCTTTTGAAATAAAGTTTCTTGTTTTCATGAATGACGTATTTCAATCCATTTTTTTCATCTAAGAAAACCTCAATTGATTCTTTTTTATACTTCTTTGTGAAATCATATGGAAATACCTGTAAATCATTTTTTACTAAAAATCCAACTATTTCCTTAACTTCTATATCAGTACTATTCGCGTGAAATTTTATTATATTGCTCTTTAAATTTTCATTTTTTTTAGCATTTAAATATGATGTATATAAACTTCTTAAGTTTAAAACTATTTTAGTTGGTAACAATAATTTAAGAACTACTACTATTATTTTTTTCATTTAATTATTTATATCTTCGAACTGTTTTTGGTGATTTATTTTCCAAATAGTTTCTGATTTTAGTGATTTTAAAAACAATTGTGCGCTATTGCCTTTTCCAAAATCATGATTTGAGTTTTGTGCTTGATGCTTGTCTATGTTTTTAAGTGCTTTTGAAATTTCACTTTCGGTATAATTTACATTTATTATATCAGCATGCAAAGCTCTATTTTGTTGGCGTGTTCCGATATTTATTATTGGAATTCCAAAATAGGGTGCTTCTCTAATTCCTGCACTACTATTTCCAATGATAAATTGTGAATGCTTGAGTAAGCTTAAAAAATATTCGAATCGCAACGATGGGAAAACTCTAAATCGAGAATTGCCTTTTAATTTTTTATAGTTTTCAATTATAAATTGGCTTCCTAAATCATTGTTTGGATAAATCACTATATAATTGTGATTGTCATTTAACAAAGCGGTTACAAAGTTATCAATATATTCTTTCATCTCATTCACCTCAGTAGTAACTGGATGAAACATAACAATTGCATAATCTTCAAATGGAATTTCATAATACTTTTTGGCAACCTCAATTGATGGCAAACCATCAGAAAACATAATGTCAACATCAGGCGAACCAATTGTGAAAATAGATGATTTTTTTTCACCCATTTGTAAAACTCTTTTTGCAGCTTCACTATTGGAAACAAAATGAATATGACTCAATTTAGAAACACTATGCCGAATTAATTCATCTACTGTTCCAGATAATTCTCCTCCTTCAATATGAGCAACTAAAATATTGTTTAACGAACCTACAATAGCACCAGCAAGTGTTTCTACTCTATCGCCATGAACTAAAATCATATCTGGATTTACATTCTTGCAATAACCTGACAAACCTTCAATGGTTTTTGCTAGCGTTAAATCCATTGTAGTTTCATGTGTATGGTTTTCAAAAGTATGCATGTTTTTATAGTTGCAACGTTCTATTTCAATCAATGTATATCCGTATTCTTTTTGTAAATGCATACCAGTTACAAAAACATAAACTTCAAAATCAGAATGTTCATCTAAAATTGAAATCAGCGATTTTATTTTACCGAAATCGGCTCTAGTACCAGTGAGAAATAGGATTTTCTTATTCAAAATCATTAAAATCTAATTGTTCATCGTTTGCTATATCTCGTGAAGCTACTTTTCCAATTACATCATTGAAATGTTCGGCTAAAATTTTTCCCGTTCCTGGTCGTTTTACCCAAATATTTTCTTTGGTTAAAGTTTCTCCTTTTTTGATTGGAGCAATACTACAAACAGTTGCAAAAGCAAAATCTATGGTTACTTGTTCTTCTTTTGCTGGTTCTTTAGTTCCGCCACGCATTTGCCACATTTCATTTGAAGAAATGATTAATTCCGCGCAAGTTTTTTCATCCATACTGCAAACAATATCTGGACCAGTTCGCTGCATGGTGTCTGTGAAATGTCTTTCTAAAATACTTCCGCCAAGAGCAACAGCACCAAGACAAGCATTGTTGTTTAAAGTGTGATCTGAAAGTCCAAAAACTTTATCTGGAAAAGCATTGTGTAATTGTGTCATTGCACCAAAACGCACTAAGTGAATTGGTGTTGGATATAAATTTGTGGTATGCAATAAGGCAACTGGAATTTTATGTTTGTCAAAAATTGCTACTGCTTTTTGAACACTTTCAATAGTATTCATTCCTGTGCTTAAAATTACAGGTTTTCCAAAACTACAAATGTGTTCTAAAAGCGGATAATTATTACATTCACCAGAACCGATTTTATAAGCAGGAATATCAAATTTGCGTAATCTTTCTGCTGCAGCACGAGAAAAAGGAGTAGAAATAAAAATCATTCCTTTGCTTTCTACATAATTTTTTAATTCAAATTCATCAGCTTCATTTAATGAACATCTGTCCATTATTTCATAAATAGAAACGTCTGCATTTCCTGGAATTACTTTTTTTGCAGTAGCACTCATTTCGTCAGCAACAATATGAGTTTGGTGTTTTACCACTTCAACTCCAGCACGAAAAGCTGCATCAACCATTTCTTTTGCAACTTTTAGTGAACCTTCATGATTGATTCCAATTTCGGCAATTACTAATGGAGGAAAATCAAGTCCAATTTTTCTTCCAGCTATTTCTATATAAGGATTATTCATTTTAATTTATTTTACCATGCAGTCCAACCGCCATCGATTATTAAATTATGTCCAACAACATGACTACTTGCTTCACTTGCCAAATATACAATTCCTCCGCGTAATTCAGATTTATCACTCATCCTACCAATTGGGTTTAAATTTTTAAAACGTTCTAAAAATAAACCATCATGTCCGTTAAAAATTCCGCCTGGCGTTAAACTATTTACACGAATTCCATTTTCTGCCCATAAAGTTGCTAAATATTTAGTTAAAGAAACAACCCCATGTTTACTAACACTATAAGCAACTGGCTGAGAAATTCCAGTTCCTGGATACATTTTATGGTTTGGACTCACAACTCCATATAAAGAAGCGATGTTAATGATGCTTCCTTTTTTTTGTTTTAGCATTTGAGCACCAACAACCTGGCAACCTAAAAAAGTTCCCGTTAAGTTTACATTCATGATTGCATTCCAATCTTCTAACGGGAAATTCTCAAACGATTTATCGAATGAACTTGTTTTACTTTGATTTGTAAATCCAGCATTATTTACCAAAATATCAATGTGGTTGTGCTTTTCAATAATTTGATTTACAACCGTATTCCAATTGTCTTTTGAAGTAACATCAAGTTGCATGACTTCTACTTCTACTCCAATTTCCTTTAGTTTTTCCTTTTTTTGATTGCAAGAATCAACGTTTACATCACTGATAATTACTTTTGCACCATATTCTGCTAAAGCAATTGCATGTTCAGATGCTAATAATCCTGCACCACCAGTTATTAAGGCAATTTTACCCGTTAAATCAAATAAATTATTCATGGTTTGCTTGGTTTTTCATTATATATTCAACCAGTTTAAAATCAAATTCGGTATCAATATCAATTGCGTTTTCACGTGGAATTTCATAAATCATGCATTTTGCATCTGACCAATGTTTGTATTCATACAACACACTTTTTTTCATAACATAAACTGCTGGAGTTAAGCTGTAAACAACTGGCGCATCTTGTCGACAAACAATAGGTTTTTCTGATTTTTTTACAATTTTAGCATAATTATTTTCGGTAATTTCCATCATGTTAAAATACGGATTTCTTTCTGGTTCGTAACCAGTAATTACAACATCAGTAACATTATTTAACATTATTTGAATTGCACCTTCAATGTGTTCTGGTTTTCTTAGTGGAACTGTTACATCTAAATCGACTAAATAATCAACTGTTTTTCCAGTTTTTTGCTCATATTCTTCTACCAAATGAATGAAAACATCCCATTTTGAAGCCGAATCTGTAGCGAATTTTTCAGGTCGTTTGATTGTGTTTTCAATTCCAAAATTTTCACCCATTTCTAGCATTTCATCACTATCAGATGAAATTACAATATCATCAATAAAATTTGCTTTTTTTGCACAATCGATGGTATAAAAAAGCAATGGATTTCCATTTAAGATTTTAATATTCTTTTTTGGAACTCCTTTTGAACCACCACGAACACATATTGAACAAAGTATCATTTTCTATTTTATTAATTACTAGAATTTTTTGAATCGATTACCGCTTTTAAAGATACTAATGATTCTTCAAGTCCAGTTAATCTTGAATCAAAATCGTGACTTGAAGCTTTTAAAAATGCATTCATAATCATTATAAATCTATCATTTCTATCAAAATCTTGATAATCAAAGTTATTCCAATTATCATCAGTATGTGATTTCCACTTTACTTGAGCAGTTACATAATTCCAAGTTATGGTTCCAAAATCGCCAATGAATTTAGCATTTCTATTCAATTCTTTTTGTATGTAATCTAAAGACAACATTCCTAAAACACCTTTGTTTGTTTCAAAAATTGTAACGGCAATTCCTTCTGTTTCAATATCTAAATGCTCTATTTTTTTATTGAAACCAACTATTTTTTTATAAGTTCCGAGCAACCATTGTAAGTAATCAAACTCATGAATTAAATCGAGCATAACGCCACCACCAAGATTTACTTTTGCGCTCATTCCTTCTTTGTAATTTGTTCCTTTTCGCCAATCTGGTAAATATTGACCAACTTCTGCTTGAACGCTAATTATATTTCCAATGGTTTTATTGTCTAATAATTGTTTTACTTTATTCAATCCTGGATCGAATTTTAAATCGTACCCAACAAAAATTATAACCTTATTTTTGTTTACTAATTTGACCAAATCATAAGTAAAATCTAAAGTACTTGAAACTGGTTTTTCAACATATATTTTCTTAACTCCTTTAGTTATTAATTCAATAGTATTTTCAATATGTAAAGAAGATGGAGTTGCAACAATAGCCGCATCATAAACTTGATTGTTTAAAAATGCATTTTTTATTGAATTACAAACTTTAATATTATTAAAATCAGTAATAGTAGTTTTATTTCTACTTACCACAGTTATGTCATTACAACTTAAAGCTAAACAATTTTTCAAATGCCGCATACCAATTGAACCACTACCGACTATTAAAATTTTCAAAATTGATGTTTATTTTTAATTATTCTAATCTGCTTTTAGTCTTTTCTATCAATAAATTCATTTCTTTATTCCATACTAAGCTTGTATATAATTCTGATGGAAAAAATTTAATCTCATTTTTATTTTCAATAAAATTCTGTATCGCTAAAATCCATTCATCTTCTATATGTGGATTAGTTATTAATTGACCGTACTTACCATACCCCAATACCTCTGAAACTCCTCCTAAATTTGAAGCGATACAATAACAACCTGAGTGTAAGGCTTCTATTAAACTTAATCCAAATCCCTCATGACATAATGTAGGAAACAAATACACATCTGATATTTGATAATAACATGGCATCTCATTATTCGGTATTTTTCCATAAAACGTAACTCCTTTGTATTTGTTTTCTCTTGTCGCGCCTACCACAATTAATTTAATATTTAAACTTTCATTGTAAATTTGTTTCCACACACTTAAAATGAAATCTAATCCTTTTTTAGGCCTGTCTTGTGAACACCAAATAAATATTTTTTCATCCGAAAAACCCATTTTTTTTCTTAACTCAACTTTATCCAAAGAGGATATTTTATAAAATTTAGAAGCGTCTATACCATTGTGTAATATCGAAAATCTACAAGGCAACACCGTGTAATATGACTTGTGTACATCATAACTATCACGGGTTAACAAAACCATTTCATCAATAAATTCATAAAATGATCTACTATAAAAATTTTCATAGAACGGAGGAAATCCATGATAAAAAAACTGAATATAACATTGATTTCTTTTACCTACCTTATTAAGATATTGTTCCAAATCTTTAATTATTCCAAAGTTATCCACTATTTGAATAATTAATGATTCTTCTTTATTAAATAAGGTATTTAATGCCCTAAAATAATTATGATGTTTTTTGTTAAAAAACTTTCGATTAATCTTATCTCTTAATCTATTTGTAACAATTAAATAATCTATATTTTCTAATCTACGATATGGTTCTTCACAAATAAGGTAATCTATTTTATGGTTGTTTAAAATATAATTGTGATACATTGTTGTCCAACTTCCTATTTTACTATAAGGAATAGGCGATTTAGAAAGTAATACAACTTTAGCCATATTTATGATTATTTTAAAATTTTAAATTCTATACTCATCAAATCATCCGAAACTTGAAATGAATAAAGGTACTTGCTGTAAAATGAAAGGATATGCATCAGTAATCTATCGTTAATTTCTTTTAAAGAGTAATATTCAGGTATTGACTTTCCTAAAATCTTTTTTATCTTTTTTTTAATTGAAAAAAAATTTTCATCAATTTGAATCCTAACACTCAAAACACCTCCTTTAAACTGATTAAGTTGATAATATATAAAATGATCAACTTCTTCTTTTTTATTATTTAAAGTAAATGATTCCGAATATGATTTTAAACTATCAAATTGATCTTTTGTAATAATACTACCCCAAAAAAAATCATTTACCTTTATTTTATTCTGTTTATTCCAATAATAATGTACTTGATTTATTTTAACTATATTTCTAATTCTTAATTCTTTAGTTAATTTGTCAGATTCTGTTCCCCTATAAGTTGGATGCCATTGATGATACATTTTTACTTCATCTTTACAAAAAATTGATTTATATCCGTTTTTTTGTAATCGATAATGAATATCCTCATCTTCCGCTCCCCAAAAACTCAGATACTCATCAAATCCATTTATTTCTAATAATGATTTTATTGAAAAAAAAGACAACCCTTTAGCTCCTTCAGTACTGTAGTGTGAAACTTTATACTTATCAAATTCTTTATGTTTTAGAGATTCTTCTTTATTTAAGTATCCTACCTTAAAAAAATAGATACAGTCTAGTGTGTCCAAAGTATTTATATAACTTATAAAGTCATATCTAAAAATCATATCGATATCCGCAATAAATACATTTTCGGTATCTACTTGCTTTAATCCTATGTTAATTGCTTTAGATCTAGACCATGGTTGAAACTCAGTATAACTCTTTATATATGAAACAAAATCATATAACTCTAACAACGATTTAACTTCTTCAGAAATTACATCTTTAGAACCATAATCTATAAATAATACTTTAAAATTATTATTAGTCTGTTCCTTTAAAGAATTTAAGGATTTTATTACGCGATTTTGGTCCCTATTTCTGTAGGGGTAAATTATTGTTATCACCTTTTTAATACAGATTTGATATTTTTAAGAATTGTACTTTTCCAAGAATGTAATCTTTTTTTATATATAATCACTTCTTTTAAACTTATCTCATCAATAATATTAAAATATTTAATGAATTCATTTATCCTATTTGTTTGATCATCATAAACTTCATATGCTCTAGCATACCATGAGTGCATGGCTATAATCTCTCCCTTATGAGACAAAACCTCATTAGCTACTTCATCTTTACCAACAGGATTATTCGTGTCTAAATACAAAAAATTAAATTTATTCAATCGTAACCAAAAATAAAAACAATAATACGGTTCTTTTAAATTATTAAGATCGTAATTATATTTAAAACTGGATAATGTAATTGGATCGACTATTATTTCTGGGAAAATTCTTTGGTGTTTTCGAATTTCGTTAATATCAAAATGTTGTTTAATCTTTCCAAAATTTAGTACTGAAAAAAAAGTATTAATTGAATTTGGATTATGAAATCGGTGCTTAATAACTCCGCCATCTCTTACTCCTGATACATGAAGATTATTTGAGTTCATGTAATCTATTAATTCAAAAACACTTTCCGCATCCTTAAAAAAAACGTCTTCATCTGCCATGATAATCCAATCATAATTACTTTTTTTTAAAACTTTAAACATATATTCAATACTATTTAATCCATAAAGACCTTTAGTACCATCTATAACTATTTTATCTATCCCTTTTGGAAACAAAGTAGCAGTTTTTTTATATAAATTAAAATTAGAAACGGTAGTTACAATCGCAATTTTGTTTTTATCTATATTAATCATTTTTTAATACATTTTTACTTCTTCACGTTCTAAACCTTTATATGTTTTTAAGTGTTTTATAATATTTTTTTTCAATAAAAACTTTCTAAACAATTTGTTTTTAATCCAATATGAAACATAATTTGATTTTACTTTTTGAAATTTAAAGTCAATTACACCATATTCTTTTGGAGGTATTTTCGTTTCTTCAATTATCATCCAATCTTCAAAAACATTACCCATATGATACGTATAATTATCTTCTGTAGACAATCTCCATAACCCTGCTTTTAAGACTGGCAAATCTAATATTTCCGTTTCACTATCACCCCCTAAACTATATGGTGAATATTTTAAATCTATTTTATTAAAAATATCCCCCCTATATGTTCCAACAAAATGACCTGCACCAACTACAGCTTTTAGATTATTATTTGTTATTGTTAAATATTTAGCTAAATGATATTTATTATAAAAATTCGGTGAATCAATACTTTCTGCAAATTTTCTTAAAGCCATTGGATTTTTAACTTTTGTAAATTGTAATGATTTAGATAATATTTTTTCAAACCAAATATTTGCAGTGTGTGTATTATAAGATCTCGGAGACGGTGTTGTGCAAACAAACCCTGCTTTTCGAAAATTTCTAAAAACAGCGTATGTAGCTTCTTGCCAATTATTTAAAAACAAAACATCCGAATCTGTTACTGTTATCAGATCAAACCGATGTCCTACAATTCCTTTTAATATTGCATTAAGCTTACCTATGTTATGCGTGTGTATTAATTCGTGTATTTTATTTTCCGAAAGTAATGAGTTTAGATAAGTAGCTACCTCAACACTAGATCCGTTATTCACTACAGTTATGTATGTTTTATTATGTACTGTATTATTTAACGATACAATACATGAATTAAACACTTTTAAACTATCTTTAAAGTAACCTTGTAAATTTGGTATATAAACTGGTATGATTATTTGATGAAAATAATCAGTTTTTTGTTGTAGTTTGTCTTTTTGGGGATTATAGCCTTTTCTCATTATTTTTACCTTATAAGATAAGAATCTACGATAATTTAGACAAGAGGTACAATATGACTGTTGTAACTTTTCTAATCAAAATGTTTTTTTCAATTTTTTGCAAAAAAACAACTCTCCGGTTAGTAACTCTTAACGAATTAAAAATAAATGTATCATTTTCATTATTATAAACATAAGGTAATAAGTTCGTTAGACTATTTTTTATTTCTAAACAACCCAAATCTTTTTGCTTACTAGATATTCCATCTAAATTAAATTGAGAAATAATTAAATCTATTTTCTTGTATGATTCTCCATTTAAAGCTATTGATTTAAAAAAGAATTCCCAATCTGAGATTATTTTATTATTTTCATTATATAACCCATATTTGTTAAATGCTTCTTTTTTTATCAAAGTACTGGGATGTGACAACGTTCTTGACATCATATACTTAAGCGTTAAAACCTCAGGGTGTTCTTTTAAGTGTGTTTTGTTATTTTCATCTAAGAACAATAAAGACCCTGAAATAAAGGTGTAATTTAAATCTATTTTCAGATATAATTTTTCAACAACTAAATCATTATGAAGAATATCTCCTGAATTGATAAACAACAAGTATTCCCCCGTTGCTTTAACGATTCCTTTATTCATGGCATTATAAATACCCGAATCTTTTTCGCTAATCCAATATGTTATTTGATTTTTATATTTTTCAATAACATCTTTACTCCCATCGGTTGAACCTCCATCGATAACGATATATTCAAAGTCTTTACAACTTTGATTTACAACAGACTGAACGGTTTTTTCTAAGCCAACAGCATCATTGTAATTTATGGTTATGATTGAAATTTTAGTCATTTAAAAAAAATTGTTTGTAAACTTGTTCTATTCCTTGTTTTAATTTTATTGAAGATTTCCACCCCAACTGATTTAATTTTTTAATATCGGTCAGCTTTCTTAAAGTTCCATCAGGCTTAGTAGTATCATATTTAATACGACCTTTAAATCCTACTATTTCTTGTATTAAAATAGCTAAGTCTTTAATGCTTATTTCTTCTCCAGAGCCTATATTAATGACTCCACTTTCATCATAATTACTCATCAAATATACACAGGCATCTGCCATATCTGAGGCGTGTAAAAATTCCCTTAACGGTTTTCCCGTACCCCACACAATTACTTCTTTTGAGTTGTTACTTTTTGCCTCATGAAATTTCCGCAATAATGCTGGTAAAACATGTGAGTTTTTTAAGTCATAACTATCATTTAAGCCATATAAATTTGTTGGCATTACTGAAATAAATGAACATTTATATTGTGAACGATAAGCATCACACATTTTAATACCTGCTATTTTTGCAATAGCATACGGTTCATTTGTTTCCTCTAGTTGACCAGTAAGTAGGTATTCTTCCTTTATTGGTTGTGGAGATGTCTTAGGATAAATACATGTGCTTCCTAAAAACATTAATTTTTTAACATTATTAACATAGCATTGATGTATAACGTTTGATTGAATCATTAAATTTTCATAAATAAAATCCGCTTTGTATGAATTATTCGCCAAAATACCTCCTACCTTTGCTGCTGCTAAAAAAACATACTCTGGTTTTTCATTCTGAAAAAAAAATTCAACATCTTTTTGAATTATTAAATTCAATTCTTTTGAAGTCCTTGTTATTATATTTTTATATCCATTATTTTTTAAATTTTCAACTATTGCACTACCTACTAATCCCCTGTGCCCTGCTACATATATTTTTGAATTTAATTCCATAAGTTAACGCTTTGAAATATTTTCTTTAAAATATTTTTCTTTTTCAAAGATCCTAAGATCTGATTCTATCATCTCCTTTACCAACATCGACAAATTATATTTCGGTTGCCAACCTAATTTAGTTTTTGCTTTTGTATTGTCTCCTATTAATAAATCTACCTCTGTTGGTCTAAAATAATTGGGGTCTATTTTAACAACCTGTTGACCTATTTTGAATAAATAGTTTGGATTTAAAGAAGATAATACTATTCCTACCTCATTAACACCAGAGCCTTTAAATTCGACTTCTACACCTACTTCTCTTAGAGCCATTATAATAAAATCCCTTACAGAAGTAGTAACACCTGTAGATATAACAAAATCTTCAGGTTTTTCTTGTTGCAAAATTAACCACATTGCTTCAACATAATCTTTTGCATGCCCCCAATCTCTCTGAGAATCTAAGTTACCCATATACAAGGTCGTATCACCCATACCTAAAGCCATTTGAGCAATTCCACGAGTAATCTTTCTCGTTACAAATGTTTCGCCTCGAAGTGGACTTTCATGATTAAATAAAATTCCGTTGCACGCAAAAATATTATACGCTTCTCTGTAATTTACAGTAATCCAATAAGCATACATTTTAGAAACAGCATATGGCGAACGAGGATAAAAAGGAGTTGTTTCAGTTTGGGGTATTTCCTGTACTTTACCATACAACTCAGATGTAGACGCTTGATATATTTTTGTCTTAGCCTCAAGTCCTAACAATCTTACGGCTTCTAATATTCGTAATGTTCCTATTCCATCTGCATTTGCCGTATACTCTGGCATATCAAAGCTAACTTTAACATGACTCATAGCTCCCAAATTATAAATTTCATCTGGTTGAATCTCCTTAATAATTCTTATCAAATTAGTTGAATCACTTAAATCTCCATAGTGTAGTTTAAAATGCTGATTATCAATATGCGGGTCTTCATATAGATGATCAATTCTTTGTGTGTTAAACAAAGAACTTCTACGCTTTAATCCATGTACAATGTATCCTTTCGTTAAAAGGAACTCAGATAAATATGCTCCATCTTGACCTGTAACCCCAGTGATTAAAGCAATTTTCATATTATTATCCATTAAAAATGTTTGTATATTCTTCTAAATTATTTTTCTGATTTCACGAAGTAATTCAACACAAAATAACCTTGCTTTTTATTCTTACTTTAAATTATAATGTTCCTCTCTCAAATTTATTGTTTAAAGAATTTATATAAATTAATGCTTTTCTAACCAAAACATTTAGTTTATTTAAATCTAATTGAAAAATCCATCTATCAAAAAATTTGATAAAAAATGATTTTTCTTCAATAAATTTTCTCAAAGTGCTTTTCTTTCCTTTTAGAATTCTAATTGAGTTTTCTTCTGTTATACTTACTTTTTTGCTCGCCTCTTCCACGTCTTTCCAATAATCCAAATAAATGTATTTAATGTTTTTTTGATAGTTTACCCGATAAGTTTGAAAACCATTAGTCGCAAACCTATTTGACAGAAACTTATTGTGATGAAAATGAAAAAATACAATTTTTTCTCCATTGGAGTAAAAATTACCATCCTTTCTTGTTATTGAATAATTATTTAAATTCCATGGGGCTAAACCTGTACCATTATCATTTAAAACTTTTACTTTACCAAAATACAAATCACACCAATGATCAAGATACTTTTGATCCGCATACTTTGTTTTTGTTTCATCTAACTCATCTTTGCACCAAATAAGGCATTGATTTCTCCACTCTCTTAAACAATCCAATCCAGTATTGTCATTTTTAAATATCTGAAAACTTACATTATACTTTCCATATAATTCCAAGTTTTCAATTCCTTTAGAAAATTTATGAGGAGTAATTATTACAGAGTAATAATTTAAATTATTAAAAATTTCAACTGGAGAACTATAAAATTTCATGTCCGCATCCAGAGTACAGACATGTAATAAATTAAACTTTTCAAGAAGATATAGTGGAAAACATGGACTTAATGTAAAATAATACTCTATTAAACTCCTATTATTTTTAGCTTCTAATAATTCTTTGTCGTAATTTTCTAATTCCGTTAAGTATATTAACTTAACTTGTAAAAATTCTTCTTTATTTTTAATGAAAAAATCAGATACTTTTTCGTCTAATACTAAAACGTATATAATAAAATCTTTTATATAATATTGTAAAGAGTTTATTAGCACTACACCCCGAGACAGGTAATTTTGATCAAAAAAGGTCGCTAAATTTATTTCCATTATTTTTTGATACTTTCCACAAATAATGAATCTGGCTTCCTCACAACTCCATCTATACCATCTAATTTATACTTATTCCAATCGGTAATAAAACTTTCAAATGCACTTGTTACTTTCGATATAGAACCTCCATTATTATCAAGCAATTTTAATAATGAATACCTATCATACATCCATTGATGAACTTCCCCATGCATACGAAATGATCCAATTTCATGGTAATTCATATTTACGCCTAAAAATGGTATAATCTTTTGCTCGATAACAGTTCTAATTTTGTTTAAAATATTTCTTTTCAATCGAGACAAAAAAGGTTTCTTGAGGGCTGAACTTTTTTCAACCATCTCATTGTTTCTTTTCAAATAATTCTCCCGAATAGCTTTACCTTCTACACCAATTCTATGATAAACAAAATCTTGATTAATCAACTCATCTTGGTATAAATAAGCTATCATTTTACCTCCACTTTTATTTCTTGCTATCTGATCAATCATTTCAATCTTCATCCATTCGTAGTTTGCTTCTACAATAGCATCCTCAGGGTTTTCTAACCCTTCTTCTAAAAAGCGTAAATATTCCTTAGCAATTACTTCTAAATTCGGTATAGCAATTCTTAACACTCCTCCAGGTTTTAAAACTCTAAAGCATTCTTTTATTAATAAAACACCATCTTCCTTTGAAAAATGCTCCAAAACATGTGAATGATAAACCAAATCAAATTGATTATCTCCAAATGGTATTCCTTCTAATAAATTATGAGCTAATACATGTGCAGAATTTGAAACAAAATCAACATTAACCCACTCTTTACTTATTGAGTAATGAGATCCGCACCCTAAATTTAAATACTTCATTTTAACTTTTTAAAAATTATCCCTCTCCAATATGTCCTATGACCGTTTACTTTATAATCATTCGTAAAATGATTATCAAACTCCGCTAACAATTCATAACCAACAAATCGCTCAATTAATTTTTTTTTATTAAAAAACCAAGCTGGATAACTCGCTTTATAAATAGAACTTGGTACATTCTGAATCGTTAACAATTCGCTTTCCGATTCGATAAATGATGTTCTATCAAGGATTATATAAGGTGTTCCAACTAATAAAAATTTATCTATCCATTCACACGGTTTATCTAAATACTGTAAAACACTACTTAGAACAATCACATTAGGCGATTCTACTTTTAAACAATCCACAATTGAATAATAAAATTTTAATTGATTATCTTGAAAATTCTCAATACCACATTTTACAAAATTTTCTTGTTCAATTATTGACCAACTTACATCAGTCGTAGACAAAAAATTTATATTTTGATAATATGTACTTCCTAAACTACCTCCAAAATCGATAACGGATAATTTCCCTTTGTTTTCAATGGCTACTTTCTGCAGCCCTGCCAACAAGCCCCAACTGTACTGGATCTTATCAAACAACACACTATCTCTTTCATATACGGCATCCCCATTTTTGACCTTTAGTAACGATTCTTTACATTTTTCAAGAATTAACTCATCATTATACCCTGTACATTCTGCCTTAGCATCTTCCCATGATTTATAGTTTCCTGACCAAACCTCAACATTTTCCTTTTTTAATAAGAACAATCGAAATAATTTAAGAACAAATGAAGGTAATAGTTTTTTAATAGCAAAAATCATTCAACAAACAATAAATTATTTACAATTAATGAAATCCTATCTGCTGCATGACCATCCCAAAATTTTGGAATTTTTTTAACTTGATTTTTTTCTAAAAAATAATTATCAACAGCTTTTTTTAATTTTTTAATATCTGAACCAACTAATATATTTGTACCTTGGTCTATAGTAATTGGTCTTTCTGTATTATCACGAAGAGTAAAACAGGGAGTACCTAAATATGTAGATTCTTCTTGAACACCGCCAGAATCCGTAATAATAAAATAGGCATTTAATTGTAAATTAATAAATTGTAAATATCCTAAAGGCTCAATAAACACAATATATTTAAGCTCTTCAATCATTCCAACAGGAATTTTTGATCTTGTCCTTGGATGTAATGGAAAAATTATTTTAAATCCATCACAAAAATCATTCAGATACTTCATTATCGATATTAAGTTATCTTGATCATCTACATTGGAAGGCCTGTGTAAAGTAACCAAAACGTATTTATCTGGAATATCGAAATCAAATTTAGCAGTCTTAGCTTTTGGCAAAAAACGAACTAAAGTATCAATCATTACATTTCCAACTAAAAAAATATTCTCTACTTTACGTCCCTCTTTCAATAAATTAACATTTGCATCCTCGGAGGGAGTAAAATAATAATCTGAAAGAGTATCCGCAATCAACCTATTGGTCTCTTCTGGCATTGCTTTATCAAAAGATCTTAATCCCGCTTCTACATGAGCTATTTTAACACCTAATTTTGATGCAACTATAGTTGAGCACGCCGTAGCATTTATATCTCCATAAACAAATAACAGGTCTGGCTTATACTTTAACATAACTTTTTCCATCATGATTATTCCATTTCCTATTTGCTCAAGAACTGAACCTCCATTAATCTCTAAATTTTCATCTGGATTAGGAATATTCAATTCTTTAAAAAAAATATCGGACATATTATGATTATAGTGTTGTCCAGTATGAATGACTATTTGCTCTATTTTTTCGCTTTTACAAATGGAATTAAAAACTGGAGCCAGTTTCATAAAATTAGGTCTAGCACCAACTACATGCATTATTGTTTTTCCCATTTAAAACACCTTAGTTTATATTATGAAAATCCTGAATCTTATTCGATGCCAAAATATCCCATGAATACTTGTTTTTTATTTTTTCACTTCCTATTCTCCCCATTTGCAATCGCAAATTTTCTTCTCGTAACGACAAAATTTTGTTTGCTAAATCAATATAATCCCCATCACTATATACTAATCCATTCCCCTCAACCCTTATTTTATCTTCTACTTTATCGTTTATGATTATTGGCATACCACACGACATCGCATCTAATTGACTGGTGGATTCTTGTAGAGGCCAAACACCTATATCAAAAGATTTATAAAATTTAGGAAGCTCACTTGAATTAACAAAACCCATAATCACACATCCTCTCATTTTCATCATTTTATTTTGATAATCAGTGTCTCCGAATCCTACAAACAACCCTTTTATATCTTTTTCTCCTTTTTCTTGTAAATAATTAATTGCCTTTGCCAAAATTAACGGACCCTTTGATTCTGTAAACCTCCCCGTATACAAACAAACAACATCATTATCTTTGTATCCTATATCCTTGCGCAACCTTTCTTTTTCAGAATCATCATTCATTAAATTATTAAACATATTAGTATCAACTCCCAAAGAAGCAATTTTGCATTTTTTTTTAGAAACTCCAAAATACTTGGTAATAACTCGATAAACATCCGGGGCTATTGGGTATATAATATCTATGTTTCTACATCTTTTACTTACACTATATGATGTTTTTAATTGCTTAATTTTTTCTTTTAACGTTTTAGGCTCTTTAAAAACAGACAAATGAATTCTACTTTCACAAAATAATTTATAACCACATATTTTCTTTAATTCAATTGCTCTCATGATATCAATACCCAATATTTCAAAAGAGTATACTAAATCAGGTGATATCTCTCTAATCAACGGTTCTAATCCTACAATATGAACTCCACCTTCTAAGCTATGAGGTTTTCTGTGTAATGTAAAATATTCTTTTTTAAAAACCCCTTGCTCAACAATTTTAGGACCTAAATATTTACCATAAATTTTATCGTAATCTTTATTAATACCATAAACTTGCATATCAGTAGTAATTAAGTGTACTTCATGACCTAACTTTCCAAAAGCAACAGGAAGAAAATTTTCTGCATATCCCATTTTTTCTGAATACCATTCTGAAAGAATAACTATTTTCATTTATAGAACTAAATTTTCTTGACGCAAATATGTAATAACTTCATCTGTACAAAGCAAAAAATTATGGTGATCATTATCCCATAATTTCTCCACTACTTTTGATTTAAAATTTTCATCAATCGAAACAAATTTATAACCTAAATTAGAAAACAATTCGTTTATTATTAAAGCATTATCGTCGCCTATTATTTCAATTAAAATAGATGGCTTAAATTTTTCAATGAAGAAAATCATATTTCTAATTACTGGGATTTCATGTCCTTCAACATCAATTTTAATTAAATCTAATTTTTGTAAACTATATTTTTCATAAACATCAGAAAAAGGCTTTATAGGTACTTTTACCTCAACAACCTCATTATTTCCTTTTATCTCAGGGTGCATTGCATAACGATCGTCATTAACACTCGTCATATAGTTCAATTTATCTTTCAACATATACATATTAGCCACTCCTTCCTTATCAGACAGAGCTACTTTTTCAGTGAAAATTTTTAAATTATTTTTACTAATGTTTTTATTTAGAACATCGTAATTCAAATCAATAGGTTCAATTGCTATAACTGTTGACTTTTTATTATTTGATTTTGCAATTATAGAATATATGCCTGTATTTGCTCCAATATCAAATATAACATCGGATTTTTTAGATAAATATGCCCAAATTTTTAAAGACTCCTTTTCCCAATCTCCATATAATCCAGATTTATGAATTACAGCCTCCATAAATGAATCTTTTCTTAAATATAAAAATATATTTTTATTAGCGATACTATCTCTAGTTTTAATAAAACCATTGTATGGAGGAAATCTCTTCGAGTCTATCAGATTAAATAGTTTATATGGCAGAACTCGAAAAAAAAATTTAAATATTTGGTGTTTCATTATTTTATTTTCTTAAATATATTAGTCTGAGTAAATTGAGGACTACAGATTAATGCTGAATTTGAATTAACAACTAATTCATAGTTTTTCAAAAATGCTTGAGTTTTAGTGTAATAATAATCTCTTTCTGAATTATCAATTACCAGTAAACCCCCAATGGATAATTTTTGATATGAATGATAGATACAAGATGGTCTAGAACGTCCATCAATCAGTATCACATCAAACATTTCCTCTTTGTAATCTTCTATTTTGGTACAGTAATTGTAAAAAATTGAGTCTTTATAATTCGAGTCAGCCGTATAATAATGCATAGGTTCATCACTCAACAAATCTTCTAAATCAGACGAAGATTTAGTTTCTGCTTGAGCTAATGTTCCTTCCCAGTTAGTTATACCTTCTTCTTCAACCTTCTTTATTAAGGCTTCAAACCATATTTTGTCGTGTTCTACACTTATTACCTTATTAACATATTTGGAAAAGAAAATACTTGATCCTCCTGAACCAAACTCAAAAACTATTGAATTTTTATTCTTTTTAAAAAAATCAACTAAATAATTTTTAGCTTCTATCGTAATCCAAGGTAAGCCCATTTCTAACGGTTGTTTCCCTGAATCTAATTGCCATTTCCATTCTTTGAAAGTTTTGTAATGACGCCATATAAAAACAGTACTACTCAACCCATTTAATCTATAGATTTCAAACAAATAAGTCTTAAATTTCATTTAACCAATTTTCACATTATAGTTCATCAAAAACATTCCCATTGTGCTATCCACCAATCTCCCCGTATTGTAATAATCTCCACTTTCGACATCAAAACCTACAGCTAACTGAATCCAATCACTTATTTCCTTATTAACTTCACACATCAAAGCTAACGAATAAAACCCCTGGTTTAAAGGGAATCTATATATTTCGAAATCTACAAATGTAAAACCAGAATCAGCATTATTTAAATTATCCCCACTAATTTCATTATTCAAGTGAGCTATTCTATTTTCAAAAGAATCATTAATCCCGATGGCAAATTTCAAGGTTTCAATTTTACAACCTTCTATTTTCACTTTCAACTTAAACCTCAACGTTACGTCTTGTCCTGAAACAATAACCCTTGCTAAAGCTCCATTACTTTTGTTTATAATTGAAAAATCTTCAAACATAACTACACCGTTACCTTTTCGATTTTTATAACTACTTAATGATATGTTTTTTTGTTCTCTATGACCTTTTGAATACTCATTTACCGCATTTTCGATTTCACCGTAGTAATTTATTAAACCATTTTTCAGAACAATTCCTTTTTCACAAATCTGTTGTACAGCAGCCATATTATGACTAACAAATAATATTGTACGACCGTCCCCCTTACTAATATCACCCATCTTCCCTATACATTTTTTTTGAAACTCCGCATCACCCACCGCTAAAACTTCATCTACTATCAAAATTTCACTTTCTAAATGAGCTGCAACTGCAAAAGCCAAACGAACATACATACCTGATGAATATCTTTTAACTGGAGTATCAATATAGCGTTCTACTCCTGCAAAATCGACAATCTCATCAAATTTGCGTTTAATTTCCGATTTACGCATTCCCAAAATAGCTCCATTTAAATAAATGTTTTCCCTGCCTGATAATTCTGGATGAAATCCTGTACCAACTTCCAACAAGGACGCTACCCTACCTTTTAGCTTTATACTTCCTGAAGTAGGTGATGTCACCCTACTTAATAATTTCAACAGTGTACTCTTTCCTGCCCCATTTTTGCCAATAATACCTACAGCATCACCCTTATCTACATTGAAATTAATATCTTTTAGACTCCAAACAATATCACTTTTTCCTTTTACAGATCTATCATTAATTTCTCCAATTTTTAAAAACGGATCATTTTTACCAAGAATCTTTGTTATAAAAAATCGTTCCAAATCTCTAGATATAGTTCCTGTACCTATTTTACCTAATTGATAAGCTTTAGCTAGTCCCTCTACTTCAATTACTTTACTACCCATTATATTGTGTCTATAAAATTCTTTTCGGTTTTATTGAATATAATAACACCCAAAACAAAAACAACAGTACTTATTATCGATGAATATACTATACCTTCTAAATTAAAATTACCTGCTCCTAAAAAACCATATCGAAACGTTTCTATTAAATTAGACATTGGATTTAATTCAATCCAATACCTGTATTTTTCTGGAGCAGCGCTCAAAGGATATATAATAGGAGTAGCATACATCAATAATTGAACCCCAAATGTGATTAAAAAGTTTAAGTCCTTATATTTTGTGGTCAATGCTGACACAATCAACCCCAACCCCATACCCAGCAATGCCATCAAGAAAACAATATAGGGAAATAAAAAAATAGCGTATGTTAATTCAAAATTAGCACCATTATACCAATAAAAAAACATATAAAACACAAATAACAAAAATTGGACTCCAAAACGAATTAAATTACTAATAACAATACTCAAAGGCATTATTAACCTTGGAAAATAAACCTTACCAAATATCCCTGCATTTGTATTAAAAACGGCACTTGATTTTGTTATACAATCTGAAAAATAGTTCCAAGCAGTTATTCCTGCTAAATAAAATAGGGGTTGAGGCAATCCATCAGTACTTATACCTGCTAAATTCCCAAAAACAAATGAAAAAACTAGTGTCGTAAATATCGGTTGAATAAAAAACCAAAGCGGTCCTAAAACTGTTTGTTTGTAAAACGTAACAAAATCACGTTTCACAAAAAGAAATAACAAATCCCTATACGCCCAAACATCTTTTAACTTTAAATCAAAAAGACTTCTATCTGCTCCAATTGTTAAATCCCAATCTTGTGAATCTACAGTATCCTTCATTTTATTAATTGCATTCTTTATTTACTTAATCAACCGCAAATGTAATTAATCCAATTTAGTAATACTAAAATTTTGTTAAAACATTGCTCTTGTTCCGTTTCCTTTTAAACACTTTTAGCATTTAGTATTTAAACGTACCGTATTCGCTTTTTATAGTTAATTTTTTATGTTCCGCCACCTCAACTCTACCAATGATTTGAGCATCAATATTAAAAGATTTTGAAATTGCAATGATATCTTTAGCAACTTCTTGCGGCACGTACACTTCTAGTCTGTGTCCACAGTTAAATACCTGATACATTTCTTTCCAATCCGTATTAGATTGTTCTTGAATCAATTTAAAAAGTGGTGGTACAGGCAATAAATTGTCTTTTATTACATGAACATTGTCTACAAAATGCAACACTTTGGTTTGCGCTCCTCCGCTGCAATGTACCATGCCGTGAATTTGTTCGGCATTATATTTTTCTAAAACCTTTTTAACCACTGGAGCATAAGTTCTGGTTGGCGACAACACTAATTTACCCGCATCGATTGGGCTATCAGAAACTGCATCTGTTAATTTTACGTTTCCTGAATATACTAAATCATTAGGCACAGAGGCGTCAAAACTTTCAGGATATTTTTGAGCTAAATACTTGCTGAACACATCATGTCTTGCAGATGTCAAACCATTACTCCCCATTCCGCCATTGTATGATTTTTCGTAAGTTGATTGTCCGTAAGAGGCTAAACCTACAATCACATCTCCTGCTTGTATGTTGGCGTTATCAATTACTTGCGAACGTTTCATTCGTGCCGTTACGGTAGAATCTACAATAATAGTTCTTACAATATCTCCTACATCGGCGGTTTCCCCACCTGTAGAATGAATGGTTACGCCAAAAGAAGCCAACTCATCAATCAATTCTTGAGTACCATTAATAATGGCCGAAATAACTTCCGAAGGAATTAAATTTTTATTCCTACCAATGGTTGATGACAATAAAATATTATCGGTAGCCCCTACACAAATCAAATCATCAATATTCATGATTAAAGCATCTTGAGCAATGCCTTTCCAAACCGAAAGATCTCCTGTTTCTTTCCAATACATGTACGCTAAGGATGATTTTGTCCCTGCGCCATCGGCGTGCATAATCAAACAATAATCTTCATCATTTGTCAAATAATCAGGTACAATTTTACAAAATGCCTGAGGGAACAAACCTTTATCGATGTTTTTAATGGCGTTATGTACATCTTCTTTCGAAGCTGAAACCCCTCTTAAACTGTATCTTTTACTTGCGTCTGTGCTCATGAATCGGTATTTGTGATGAATGTCGCAAATGTATAGATAATTAAAAAGTTACACAATGTGATTTAAGAACAAAACTTATTTTGTAGAATTATTCTTACATTGCGATGCTAAACTTTTTTTTATGAAAAAACATTTACTTTTTGCTTTACTTTTCGGGGTTATCCATCTTGGTTTTTCTCAAGATTTTTATTTAGGTGCTGGAGCTACATTTGTTTCGAGTTCGTTTGATTTTTCTGCTGTAAATAAGGATCTCGCGGCATATGGTATCGAAAATATTAAAGACACTCAATACAATACCTTCGGAATTAGCGCAAAAGCCCGAGGTAAAATTTCTGAAAAAATTGGTGTCAATTTAGGTTGTGCATACGTTTCTTCTTCAAATAAAATTGTTCCTTTAAAAGGGTCTGTTAATATACCACCTTTTGGAAATCAAACCATTACGTTTAATACAGATACAAAGTTAGCGGCTTATAATGCCAATTTAGACGTAACATATTCTATAATTAACAATAAACTATTGGACTTTTTTGTTTTGTGTGGCGTTGATTATTCTTTAGGAAAAATTAAAGTTGACTATCCTTCAGACGTTAAAAACTTAGGATATGATTTATCAAAATATGAAAACTTTGAAGACTCTGTTGTTGGTGTAAATGCTGGTTTTAGTGCTGTTACTACTTTAGGTATTTTTGCTGAATTAAAAGCTAAAACCAACTTACAACAATATCAAGCTACGCTTGGGTATTTATATAAATTTTAATTTTTATTAAAATTCACTTTAAACTCTGGCGCTTCGACCAAATGAAATGTAGCTGATGCAAACTTCACTTTTCCGTTAGTAGCTTCAATATCTTTTAATAATTTTATAAACAACTCTGTTTTTGTAGCGCGTCTGTTTTTATAACCTACAACATATCTCAGCGTGTATTCTACCCAATTATCATTAGCTATTAAAGATACCATAGGATCTGTTTGTGCATCTTCTAACCTGTATTTACTTTGTAGTGAATTCCACTTTTCTCTCGATTGCTCTCTCAAATCCCCAGCAACTGTTACACCTACATTTAATATGATTTCTTTTGCCAAATCATAATCGCCTCCAAATTGTATTGGTATTTTTATTTCGTCCCACAAAAATGGAAAATCACCTGAGTAATTAAATACGGGTTCTTTAAAAATAAAACTGTTGGCGATCAATACGATTCGTCCGTTATATAAATCACCGTCAACCCATTGCCCTGTTTCCATAATAGTGGTTCGCAAAACACCTATATCCATTACATCGCCTTTGATGCCGCCCAATTGTACTCGATCACCCGTTTTATAAAATCCTCCGAACATAATCGCCAACCATCCCGCAAAAGACGATATTACTTCTTGCAACGCAAAAGCAATACCAGCACCTGCTACTCCTAAAGCTACAGTAAGTCCTCCTAATTTATCGCTAAAGACTACGGTTAATAATACTATGGTTAAAAAATAGCCCACAAAACCACCCAGCTTTTTAGCCTTATATCGGTTATCGGTATCTTTTATCTTGGTAACTAATTTCTTTTGAATCGCTTGTACCACCAACCAAATAATAGCTACTCCTAAAAAAAATGTTACGAACTTACCTACTGTAGGATCGTATAAATAATCTTGTATTTCTTTTTCCATGGTTTAATTTTTCATGTGTACCACCCGTTGAGGGAATGGTATTGTGATGTTGTTTTCTTTAAATAATCTTGAAATGTTTACTCGTATTTCGCTTTTGATGTTTTCTACCAAAAAAATCTCGTCAGTCCAAAAATACAATGAAAAATTTAAAGCCGAATCTCCATGCTCTTCAAACCGAACAAATGCAGGCGGATCTTGTAATATATCTTTATGCGTTTTTGATGCTTGAATCAATAATTCCATAACTTTATTTACGTCTGAAGAGTAATCAACTCCTACGTTTACATTAAATCGAGAATGTAAATTACTATGTGTCCAATTGATTAAATGACTTTTTGTTAAATCTGTATTAGGTAAAATGATAAACTTATTCTCTCTGGTTAAAACCGTGGTGGTTCTTAATTGTATCTTTTTTACTTTGCAAATCAAGCCATTTACTTCGATAATGTCGTTAACCTTTACGGATGAATCTACCAAAATGATAATCCCCGAAACAAAATCACTAAATAAATTTTGTAATCCCAAACCTATTCCAACTAATAAAGCCGCAGATCCCGCCATTAAAACGGACAAATTCAACCCTAAAATCTGCAATCCTAAAACAAAAGAAACGGTATAAACAACATATTTCACTAAACTATAAATGGCGAATTTTCGTCCGACATCAATAGTTTTTGCTCTATAAATAGTTTTTTTAACTACAAACAAAATTAATGTAGTCAACGCTGAAAGAGTTATTAATAAAATAATTGTAGACAATTTTATTTTAAATCCCTCAAAGGCAAATAATACAACATCTTTATACGCTATCATTTCTTATGTTTTTAATTTATTTCCGCATTCAGAACAATAGTTAGACACCTCATCACTCATTTTGTTACATTCTGGACACTGAATTTGTTTGTTATTTGATTTAGAAAAAGCAACGGTTACAATACCTGTGGGTACTGCAATTATGGCATACCCCATAATCATGGCTATCGACGATATTGACTTACCTAAAACCGTATGTGGTGCAATATCTCCATACCCTACTGTGGTTATGGTTACAATGGCCCAATAAATACTTTGTGGGATACTGGTAAAACCGTTATCTGCTCCTTCAACCACGTACATAATTGTTCCTAAAAAAATAACAATTGCCATAACCGCCATCATAAAAATTCCTATTTTATAACTACTGGCACGTAAAGCTAATAGTAACACACGTGCTTCTGAGGTAAATCGAACCAATTTTAAAATCCGAAATACTCGCAACAATCTGAATATTCGAATGATTAACAAGTAATGATATCCTGTTATAAAAAAGCTGATATACGTGGGTAGAATTGACAACAAATCAATGATTCCCCAAAAACTGAATATATATTTGATGGGTTTGGGACTAATCCATAGCCGTAACAAATACTCCAAAGTAAATATTACGGTTAATATCCACTCTATAATTACAAATTCGTCTACAAAAGTGATTCCTATTTCGGGCACACTTTCAAGCATTACTGCTAAAACACTGATTAAAATCACCCACAATAAAAAAACATCAAATTGTTTTCCAGACTTGGTTTCTGTTCCAAAAACAATATGATGTAGTTGTTCTCTAACGGTCATCTTTATTAATTGTTATATTAAAACCAGGCGATTTGTAATCTTCTGGTAAATAATTAGCCGGTATAGTACATTGGTTACCGTCTCTGGCGGCTCGGTAGTGTGGTGATAAGATTTCTATCCCTACTTCATTACAAACATCTTGAACATTTTGATGTAAATTTGAATAAATAACCGCTTGTTTATTCGGTTCACGAGTATAGGCATTGAGTTGATACGATACGTAAAAATCATCTAAACTGGTTTGAAGTACAAATGGTTTAGGGTCTTTTAGTATTAGATCCGTTCGTAAAGCCGCTGTAATAAATGCATCGTGAACCTCTTTCCAAGGCACATCGTAACCAATAGTCATTGTAGTATGTATAATCAACCCTTTATCTTCTGCATCACTACTATAATTAACGGTATGACTATTCATCACAGTTGAATTTGGTATGGATATAATTTCATTTTTAATAGTACGCACACGAGTAACCAACATTGATTTTTCAATGACATCACCAACTACTTCGCCGATTTTAACCCGATCACCAATTTTAAACAAACGCATATATGTTAATATCAAACCTGCCATTACATTAGATAACGATCCTGCTGAACCAAACGTGAATAGAAAACCTAAAAACACCGACATCCCTTGAAATATAGGCGAATCACTGCCCGGTAAATACG
>CAZULO010000002.1:40685-51514 GCA_964621245.1 uncultured Flavobacterium sp. | reverse complement strand
TTAACATGTTGTACTTCAAACAATTCCAAATCAAAATAAGGTACAGAAGCAATAACATGATCAAAAATATCTGACATGATGTATTCATAATTTTCCCATTTTTTATCTTTACTGAAACAATAAATCTCTAGTGGAATTCCTTTTTCAGTAGGTTGTAAATGTCTGACCATCAATTGCATATCTTTGTTAATTCCTGGATGTGTTTCAATATATTGTTGAATATATTTTCTAAACAGCCCTAAATTAGTCATATTTCTTCCATTGACATTCAACGATTTATCAATTTTATTAGCCTGATTGTATTTATCGATATCTATCTTTCTTTTTTCGATATAACTAGCAACAAACTGTATACGTTTAAAAGATTCTAGCTCTTGATTTGTAATAAATCTGACAGTTGCTCCTTTAATCAGAATATGTCTTTTAATTCTTCTCCCATCAGAATTAATCATTCCGCGCCAATTTCTGAAACTATCTGAAATTAAACTATAGGTTGGAATAGTGGACGTTGTATTATCAAAATTTCGTACTTTAACCGTGGCTAAATTTATTTCAACCACTTCGCCATCAGCTCCAAATTTATCAACAGTTATCCAATCCCCAATTCGAACCATATCGTTAACAGTGACTTGAATACTGGCAACAAACCCTAAAATAGTATCTCTAAAAACTAAAATAATTAAAGCTGAAATAGAACCAAAAGCCGTTAATAAAACATTTTTTTTAGTATCGAAAAGTAATAAAACTATAGAAATTAGAGCATACAACCAAAGTACGATCATAATAACTTGAATGTAACTATCTATAGGCTTATCATTATATTTTGGTTGTGTTTTTAAATAATCTTTTAAAGAGTTCAGGACACTTCGAACAATAAAAAGAGATAAAACAATAATAAAAATTTTAACACTTTTTCCGAAAATATTTTCCCAATACACAAAATCATCTAAAACGATAGGGATTTTGATACTGATGTAATATAAAGGAACCAAATGCGCAATATATTTTGCCGTTTTATTGGCTACCAAAAAATCATCAAAAGTAGACTTGGTGTACGTGGCAACTACAGCTAAACCAATAATTAATATCTTTTTAGCCAAATAATCAATAAGATAGGCAAAAAAGACAAGAACAATAAAATTAAGTAACAAATTCCCATATAAAGTGAAATCTGGACCAAAATTTATTTTTTTTAAAACCGGTTCGGCTAAATCGAAAACTTTCATCTACGTTTTATTTATTTTTGGTTTGAAAGAAATTATTTTAAATATTTTTTATCTACCCAAAATGTACCAAAAGGAATTAAAGAAGCTATTATGATGATCGAAAAATCTTTTAAATTCCAATTTTTTTCTTCTTTTAATAAAAAAGCCAAAATGATATAAAGGATAAATAAAATCCCATGAATCATTCCGAAAGGTTTTAAAATTAATTTATAAACCTCTAAGTAATTGGATTTTAAGACTAACATATTAAAAATTAAAATCAAATAAGAAATTCCCTCTAGTAATGCGATTTTTTTAAACCAGTTTATCATAATACGTGTAAGTTATATTTTTTACAAAACTAATTAATGTTTGGCAATAATTAAGATATTTATGATAATTTTAAAATGATATAAATGAATTATAATATACATTATGTAAAATAGAATAATTTACCAGAACACTTTCACTATTCATTTTAATGTGTAAATTTGAAGAGTATTTACAGCTACTAAGATTATGAAAAACACTTTTGCAGAAAATATTGTCGACTTTTTACAGCAACATGAACCCTTTCAAACAGTTGCTTATTCTGATTTATTTGAAATTGCTTCTCAAAGTGAAATCATCTATTTAAATAAAACCAAACGACTTTTTAAAGTTAACGATGATTTGCATGCCTCTTTTTATATTGTGCAATCCGGAATCATTCATTTAACTAAGATTATTGACGCGCAAGAAACATTAGTTTCAAAATGTTATGTAGGTTCAATTTTTGGACTAAGACCATTTTTTGCTAAAAATAACTATTCTTTAAATGCTATCGCAAATGAGGAAGCTTTAGTTTGTGCTATTCCAATTGTGCTGTTTAAACCACTATTGGCAAAATATAGCCTAGTTATGGACTATTTTTTGGAAAGTTTTTCGAATCAAACTAAATCTACTGGTGAAAATTATCAAAATTTAAAAGCAATATCTGAAGCTGGATCTGAATCAGAACTAACCGATTTTTCTTATTTTCAGGAATTAGATTACGATAAAAATCCCTTGGTTGTTCCCATTCATACTAGTATAGAAACTGTAGCCAAAAAAATGTTCGAAAACAATTCAGCTTATGCTATTCTTTCCCATAATGCTAGAATTAATGGTTTAGTGACAGATTCTGAATTTAAAAAAATGATTGCTTTCGGAAATAGGAATACTAGCTTAGATTGTACTAGTATTATGCAACAAAATGTAACAATAGTTGAAGAAACCATTTCAGTGGCAGAAGCACAATTATTATTACTTAAAAACAATACAAATTACTTATGTGTCACAGAAGATGGTACAGAAAACACAAGAATTAAAGGTATCATTTCAGAGCGTGACATCATTAAATCGCAATCAAATAATCCAGGAGTTTTGATTGATGAAATTAGAAAAGCTAAAACTTTTGATGAATTGAAATATATTCATTCAAAGTACTTATTCATTATTCAAAATTCTTTTACAAAAAACATTCCTATTTTTCATATTAACGCTACAGCTGGTGGTATTTTACATACGATAATGGAACAAAACATTAAGATTTGTATTGAAAAAATGGGTCCACCCCCTGCCCGATTTGTCTGGTTAGCTTTAGGAAGTCAAGCACGAAAGGAACAACTTATTTTGAGTGATCAAGACCATATGATTGTTTATGAAGATGTTAGTCCAGAAAAACATAGAGATGTGAAATTTTACTTTGTTCAGTTGGCCAAACAAGTTAGTGCAAATATGGAAGTTTTAGGCTATAAACCCTGTCCACAAGAACATTTGGCTAGTAATATAAAATGGTGTAAATCACTTTCAGATTTTACTTCTATTTATACAAATTGTATCAAATCTCCAGGTGAAAATATGTCTGATTTTAGTGGGATTTTCTTCGATTTTGAATTTATATTTGGAGAAACAAAAATTAAAGATGCTTTAGAAATCGCTATTTATCAAATTTTAGCCAATAATACTATATTTTTTGATTATATTGGAAATCAACTTCTAAAAACACCAACGGCACTCACCTTCTTTAAAAAATTTGCTGTAGAAGAAACTGGTATTCACAAAGATTTTTTTAATTTAAAGGAAAAAGGATTACAGTTTTATGTAGATGCGGCTAGAATATTTGCTTTGAGTCATAATTTAAAAGGCGTGAATAACACTTATTTACGATTTAAACAAATGGCAATTGCAGATGCAAAACATGCCGAAAAATATCTAGATTTTGCCGAACATTTCATCAAATTACAAGAATTTAGGACTAGAGAAGGTATTTTAAACGATAATGATGGCGCTTATTTAGATACTAGTAAACTTTCTAAAATTGAAAAAGAAGAATTAAAAAAATCTTTAGGATTGATTGAAGAAATTATAGAATTGATAAAAGACAAATATAAATTAACCCGATTTTCATAACAGACATGCTATCAAAAATTTTTAACAAAGACTATCCTGAATTTTGGAAAAAATATACCGATTCTTTTAAAAAACCTGCTACTAAATATGTAGTAATTAGTTTAGAAACTTCCGGAATTGATCCTGAAAAAGATGTGATTATGGCTGTTGCAGCCACTTCTGTGATCGATAATCGAATCATCATAAAAGATGCTTTTGAAATTACCATTCAACACAAAAACAAAATAGATTTCGGAATTGATTCTGAAGTAACAACACTTGATTCAATAGATAAAACAACAGAAAATCAGGCTATTGAAAAACTGTTAAACTATTTGGGAAATTCTATTTTAATTGGTCATCGAATTGATTTTGATATAGAAATGCTAAATGAAGTATTAAGTCGCATGAAATTAGGTAAAATTAGAAACGAGGCTTTTGATATTGAGGCCATGTTCAATAAGGTTATGGAAACAAATGAAAAAAAATATGCCCTTGATGAAATGAATACTTATTTCAAAATATCAGGAAATACTAGGAATTCTGTTGCCAATGATGCTTTTGCTATTGCTTTATTATTTTTAAAATTAAAAAACAGGTTGTTTATTACATAATTTTTACTTAAATTAGCAGTAAATTACTGATAATAAGTATTATTAATTAATTTACTGTGTTTATGTTGTGTAAAACGTTAATATTCTATATAATTTGTTTTACTGGTTTTAGTAATACAAAGTTAATATTAGACCAAACGCTTGAATACAAGTCTTTGCACACAATTGCGAGAATACACAACGCAAAAAACGCTAATTTATCAATTAATGCCATACAAAAAATACCAGATTCGAAATTTATTAAGTTAACTCAAGAAAGTCAGGATTTAGGTTTTACAACCGATCATTATTGGGTTAAATTTAGTTTAGAAAACAGAACTAATCAACTACAAAATTATTATTTAGAAACCACGCGTCCTATAATAGATTTTATAGAATTTTATACTTTAAAAAATAAGATTGTTAAAAACTACCAAAAAAGTGGTGATGCAATTCCTTTTTCTGAAAGAAGTGTTCAGAATAGAAAAATAATTTTTGAAATACAACTACAACCCAAGGAACAACTGGATTATTATTTACATTTTAAAAGTGATGGAGAAGTAATTAATATCCCACTTCAATTAAGATCTAATACTAATTTCATTCAAAATTACTCTAAGGAACAAATTATTTTTGGTCTATTTTATGGGATTTTAGCCATAACAAGCGTATTATATCTTTTTTTCTATTTTACCACTAAAGAAAATGTGTTTTTATACTACAGTTTATATGTGGTTTCTGTGGGTTTACTTCAGTTTTCACTTGATGGCTATTTTTATGAATTTATTTTTCCAAATGTAAATTGGTTTTCTTCAAAATCAGTTTTATTTTTCGCCGTTTTTACTCTTATTTTTTTAGGTAAATATTTTGAGAAATACATTAGTATAAAACGAGCAAATAGTAAGATTGCCAACTCTTTTTGGATCATGTATTTTATTTTATCTGTATTTTTAATACTCCTCTTTTTTCGTCCAACATTTTTACCTTTGGGATATCCAATTGTTAATCTACTAGGTTTGTTATTTTTCTTTTTAATCTTAATTGCATTGATAGAAATTTATATTACATCTCGTATGATTTTTCCATTATTTACGATTGGTATCTTGTTTTTGATTGCGGGTTTTGCCGTATTTATTCTTAAAAATTTTGGTGTTTTACCTGCTAATTTCATAACTGAGAATGGATCAAAATTTGGCACTTGTTTGGAAACTATTTTTTATTCTATTACCATGGCGATATTAATTGGCGATTTAAAAGATGAAACAATAAAATCACAAAGAATTGCTTTACTTAAATCTGAAGAAATTAGTCGATTAAAATCACATTTTTTATCTAACATTAGTCACGAATTACGCACACCTTTAAACACAATTATGAACGCTACCGAAGTGATTCCACTTGAAACGATACAGAGTGAAATTGACAACAAATGCGAATTAATAAAACTATCTTCAAAAAACTTATTATGTTCTATTAATGATATCTTAGACTTTTCTAAAATAGATAATAATGAATTCAATTTTGATAAATCCACAATAAATTTAAAAGTCATTGCGGATGATATCGCTAAATATTATGCTATAAAATCTTTAGAAAAAGGTCTGCAATTTTCCTATTATTTTGATTCAAAAATCCCAGAATCAGTTATCGGCGACAGCAATCGAATTGAACAGGTTTTTAATAATTTATTACTAAATGCGATAAAATTCACATCGGTTGGACAAATTGATTTTCAAGTTAAAGCCTTAGAACAAATTAAAAATTTTGTGACTCTTAAAATTGTAGTTTCTGATACCGGAATTGGAATGGATAAAAAAAATTATGATACTATATTTGATTCCTTCAGCCAAGAACATACGAATGACAAAAGAAGCTACGGTGGCTTGGGATTAGGTTTATATATTGTTCAAAAAATTGTTCAAAAATACAATGGATCCATTGAAATAAAAACCGAAGTTAAAAAAGGGAGTACCTTTTCGATTACTTTTCAATTACCTATTTCGAAACATAAAAATTCACAACCTTTTACTTTATCAAATTTTAAATTTTTAAAGAAAACGATTTTGATTGTGGAAGACAATATAATGAATCAACTGGTTTTAAAAATAATATTTAAAGGCTACGAAAATATAAAATTGATAATTGCTAATAATGGAAATGAAGCTTTAGACCTGTTAAAAGAAAAGAAATTTGATATCATTTTGATGGATTTACAAATGCCAATTATGGATGGTTATGAAGCTACTAAAGCCATTAGAAATGGAGTTTGTGGCTATGACAAAAAAGCGACACCCATCATAGCTATAACAGCAGATACGACAGAAATTGCTAGAAAGAAAACAATTGCATCAGGAATGAATTATTACATGACTAAACCTGTAAATAAAGATGTATTACTTAGTAAAATTATGGAACTAACCAATAAATAAGCTCAAATCTAATGTAGAAAAGAGCTCATTTCGTATTAAAAAAAATTATTATTCTTGTTTAAACTTCTTTTTAAAAAAATCAAAACGATACGTATAAGCTAAAATTAAGCTTAAAACACAAGTAAGAACTGCTAAACCAAATAACAATCCGCCATCGTTCATTACCTCTATTCCAAGAATAAAAAGATGTGAAAAAATAGCGCCTAACATGGTAAACACAGAAATAATGGCAGCATAAAATTTCGTTTTATCTATAAAAAGTAAAATAGAAACAATTAATTCAATAACTCCCGAACTTATTCTTCCAAATGGCTCTGCTCCTAGTTGCTCGAAAATAAAAACAGATTCAGCACTTCCTGAAAACTTAAAAAACAAGGTTTGAAGTAAAATAACTGCAACAATAATTTTAATGAACATAAAAATATATTTTTTCATAACTACTTATTTAATTGTTTTTTTCCAGTTATTATCAGCTGTAGCTTTCAATTTTGATTCATTTTTATTCCACGATTTTAATGTATTATTGAAATAAGCATTATAAAACAAATACAATTTACCCTCTACAATTTTAAAAGTTTCAGGATTAATTTCCACTTTTTCACCCGAATCTCCCATCGCAAAAGCGCACCATCCACCATATTGAGGTTCATATTTTTTTGGATTTTGTAAAAATGCATTTTTATTTTCTATGGATGAAAAATAATATATAACTCCTTCATAAGTCGAAGCTATTTCCTTTTTCCCTTTAATAGCCATATTCTTTTTAAAATATCCAACAGGATCATAACCTTGAATGGCAACTTTTTTATCTAAATTGAATTCCGCTAATCGTTTATTTACTGTTTGAGAAGTTCCAAATGTTGTGATACACAACGTAATAAGTAATACAAATTTTTTCATGATATTTCATTTAGTTTATAGATCAAAATTACTTCCTTTAAACCTCTTAAAATGTTAGATAAATTACATAAAATCAATTTATTAAAAAGAATACTTATAATTTATGCCCAAAGTGAATGATCGAGTCAAGCCATCAGGTCGAATTTCTCTGTAAAGAATTGGAAAAGCTAAGGAGGCTTCAATACTGCTAGCTGAATTCAATTTATAATTTGTGATGTAATTGGCATTGATGGTTGCTCCTTCAGAGTTTTCAATTTCATTTCGAACTCCAAATATATCTTCATATGTATCATTTCCCATATGATATATAAAAAGTAAATTCGGTTTATGAGTGAATTTCTTATTTCTTGATTGAAAGGTGTACATACTTCTAAATAAAACATCCGATTTTCTTTCAAATAAATTTGTGGTTGGAAATTCATTGGAAGCAGAATATTCATCAAAATAAGAATTAGCATTCGAATTAATCACAGGAATTTGAGCAACCGAATTAAAATTCCAGTTTTTATATTTGAAATCGAAACCTAAAAACAAATCATAAGTTCCTAAACTCGATTGATAATCTAATGGCAATGAAAAATTATTTATTTTATCATTACTTCCAGTAAAAGGAATTTTAATTCCTAAAAGTGAACTCCACTGCTTCTTATTTTTCTCTGAAAATTTATAATTTCCAATTAGAAAAGCATCGCCGATATTTCCACGCGTTCCAAAACTTCCTGAAGCTTGCGAAAATGTAATTTTAGAAGTTAAAGAAAAATGAGTACTAAATTTGCGAGTATAAGAAACATAAGGTGAAACATACAAGACATCTTCAAGACCTTTTCCAAAAACGTTTCCTAGTTCTATTTGATTTTTTGTAGCATCAATTACTGAGGAAAAACCGTTTCCTATAGAACAAATACCAGCATCGCTGCACCCTTGACTAAAACCAAATGAACCAAATAAAAGAATTCCACTAAATAATAACTTTCTCATTTTTAATTAATTTGGAAGTGCGATGGCAAACAAATGATGGTATTGCTGACAATGAATTAAAACATATTTGTACACGTTCAAATCCACTGAATTTGGAATTGTATAAACGGTTTGTGGATTTAGATTTCCTAAATTAACAAATGTATTTGGAGCGTCAGTTGTAGAAAGATAGACTTTTAAATCAGGCCCATTTTCTATGGTGTAATTTTCTAAAACTAATTTATGAAGATTATTTTCCGCATAAATTTTTACCCTTCCTGAACCAGAAATGCCGGAAGTTGTTTTAAACTCACCCATTTTCAACAAAACAGCGTTGTTGGTAGTAAGTGTTTGATTATTAGTTTGCGTAAATTCTCCTTCTTTTTCACAGGAAGAAAAGAGTAACAAAATTAAGGGAAGTAGAAATAATTTTTTCATAGTAAATACTTTTATACCTCAAAACTAGGTATTTACTATAATAAAAAATGTTAGTTAGCTAACAGAAACAAACTTTAGTCCTTGTCTTATTTAGTTTTCAATTGGGTTCGAACAATTTGAAACAGTTGAAAAATGGCTAATACTAAGAAAATAACCCAAATATATTTAGAGAAAAAGGTTGGTGAAATTAAATGTTTATCTTTTGCCGCTTCAATGGAAAATATTATGGCTAACATGCCAAAATACGTTCCAACGACTGTACCTAAAACATAAACCAAACCTAATTTCCCTTTAGAAATGATATAATTTTCGTTAGTTAAATATAAATTCCAGCTCATCCAAAACGGAATTTGCGCGAAATTAATACTGCTTAAAATTATACCCGAAATTAGTGCCGAATAGCTCAAGTACGAATTGTATTTCTCTAAAGAATTACTATCGTTTGAAGAAGAAGTATAAGTTAAAAAGGCAATTACAAGTAAGAAAATAAAAGAAAAAATAGAAATGTAATTTTTCCATTTTGAATTCATAGAAATCTTTGTAGAAAACTTTAAAGTGGTATAAATTACAATTGATTCTACAATCAAAACACCAAACAAATATAAACTTAGTTGGTTAAAATTGGAAGTAGAATAAATTTGATAGCCGAATAAATTTAGATATCCCAAAGGAATAGAACCAATAAAACTGATTAAAAAACCAACAAGTATGTTTTTTAGAATTTTCATGTAAAGAAAGTATCGATGGAATAATTGAAAAATAAGAAATTATTTCTTTTTTCTAAATTTAAGTATTGTAAAGCGTAATTCAAATTAAATAGTCACTATTTTTTTAAGACATTCATTATGCGCTTTGTATTCTTTCATCCCTTCTTTATAATTTAAAAATTTAAAACCTCTATCGTTATTGTATTTTCCAATTTTATACATGTAGCTAATATGTCTGGCCAATTCTTTCCAAGCGAAAAAGATGGAATGTTTTGGATCATAAATATGTGTAGGTTCACTTCCACTTCCATTTAATTCAACTATTGAGAAATTTTGTCCGTTTTCTAATTCTTCAAAAGTATTGAACATAATATCAAATCGTCCGAAATAAAATTCAGAAATATCTTTACTTAAATTTTCAAAAACCGAATTTAGCTTTTCAGATATTAAATGACTGGAATCGATAAATTTTGCTCCACGCGCATGATTTCCATAAGGCACTAAATTAACTTTTTCACCTTGAAGTAAGACTTTAAGTAACTTCTCTTTATATTCTTTACGTAAAGCTTTTAATTGCAGTTCAAATCTGGGGTTTTTCTTTATTAATTGCTCAATCGTATGAATGCCATCGCCTTCAACAATCAAGTATTCTTTAGAAACGATTCCGGTAATTTTTCCTTTAGTTTCATGGGGTAATTTCACATAAAAAATACCGACCTCATTTTCAAATGGAATAACATCCTGAATTAGAAAATCAAAATCAGCTTTCGCATGATAAGCTTTCACTTCTTCGACGCTAAATACTTTTTTTACACCATTTCCTCTCAAGCCCATATCGGGTTTTAGAATAAGTGGAAAATTATAGTTTGCAGCGGTTATACTCTCCAAGACTTCGTGAAATGGCGTATTTATTTTAATAAATTGCGTTTTTGGATAATATTGTGGCGGAATTAAATCGTAAATTTCAATTTTACTTTCATTCATAAATCCGCCATTTTTTATTTTTGGATTGGCCGAATTGAAAAAGAAGATCGTTTTTGCTTTAAAAGCATAATAAAACCAGATAAAAAAGATAGGGAAATACACTAAACCAAATGGCCAATATTCCCAATTGAAAACTTTATGTAAAAATAAACGCATTTAGAAAGAGATAGTAAATTCTTTATTTTGAATTAAATCAGAGTGATT
>CAZULO010000002.1:37035-40585 GCA_964621245.1 uncultured Flavobacterium sp. | reverse complement strand
TTCTAAAACTCTTGTTGATTTTTCTGCCCCACTCCATTGTAATTCGTAAGGTTTTTTATCTTCTAAAACTAACAAAGTAAAAGGCTCAATGTTCGATAAATCAATTGTTTTCCATGTAGCTACAATCGCATTAGAATTCATTAATTCTAAAACAATAATTCCACGGCTTAAGCGATAATTCCCTGTAGAAACATGCGTGAATTTACCACCATTCAGAAGAATAATAGCATTACCAAACTCATCTACAACAAACCAAGTTCCGCCAGCTTTAGCATCTTTTGGATATATTATTTTTTTATTCTTACCTTCATAAATTAAAGGTTCAATGGCAGAAGGACGTGTAATTTTTTCATCTCTGTTGGAAGTTAACAGAAAGGAATTATTGGCATAAACAAAACTTACTGTGCACATTGATTTCTGAAAACTATTGTAGAGGGAGCAACTCCGAAATTATCATTCACCACTAAATAATCAAACTGATATACTGCCACTTTAATTAAGGCTTGATGATGAATACAGTGTTCCAAATTATAGATTACTTCTCTAAAATAATTGGTATCAATACGAGATACTTCTTCAAAAAAGACACTTTCTAAAATTAAATTTTTGTTTTCTTTTTCAATTGATTTACAAATATCATCAATTTTCTCAATAGCATAAGAGGGATTCGTTTGAATCAAAAGGTTTCTATTTCTATTGTCATAGTTTAATTCACCTACTTCATACGCTTGTATTGCACATTGAAACAATTCAATGATATGTCTTGTATGCTCACCAATTGACGCATTACTTAAATATTCAATAGGCTTGGTATAATCCTGTTCAGATATCTGATGTAATAAATGTTGTAATTCAAAAAGAGTCTGCTTTACGGATGTAAAATTCATATTAAATAATTTGTTAGTGCTTGAAGTTTTGCAAAAATAAATATTTATGTGTTACCAAAATGTAAAATAACATACAATTTTAGTATTTATAATTAATTATTTTTTTACAATTCGAGCACAAAGTTAGTTTTTCGTTATCTATAGTTGTTACTTTTTCTGCTGCACTTGCCATAACACAAGTAGTATTTGGACAATGATTCAATCCTAAATGATGACCCAATTCATGTATAGCCACTTTTTTTAATCTAGTTAATTCAATTTTATGACTTTTACTTCTGATTCTAAAAGAGGAAACTACTGCACTTTTTCCTGGTGTGTAGGCTAAACCCATGATTCCAAAATCAAAATATTTCCATGAAGGATTTAAAACTGCTCCAAACTTGTCTTTTTTAGTCGATGAAATGTCCTTATTTGTTACACTCAAAACATAAGATACGTTTTTTGGAATCAATTGGTTTTGAAGTTCGATAATCTGATCTGCTCTATCATAAAATAATTTCATAAAAAAAGAGATACAAAATTGTACCTCTTTCAAAAATAGAATTAATATTGGTAAGAAACAAATTATTACAATTTACCTTCTTTAATTTCTTCCACAATTTCTGGATTTAACAAAGTAGAAGTATCTCCGAAATTAGAAAAATCTCCTTCTGCAATTTTTCTTAAAATTCTACGCATAATTTTACCTGATCGTGTTTTTGGTAATCCTGAAACAAATTGAATTTTATCTAGTTTCGCAATCGGGCCGATTTGATCTGAAATCAACTGATTAATTTCTTTGGCTACATTTTCTTTATCTCTAGTTTCTCCAATTTCTTTCAAAATAACATAACCATATAACGCATTACCTTTAATATCGTGAGGAAAACCAACAATAGCACTTTCGGCTACAGCCGGATGTTCATTGATAGCATCTTCAATTGGTGCAGTTCCTAAATTATGTCCAGAAACAATAATTACATCATCTACTCTACCTGTAATTCGGTAATAGCCAACTTCATCGCGTAAAGCGCCATCGCCTGTAAAATATTTACCTGGAAACGCTGTAAAATACGTTTCTTTAAAGCGTTGGTGATCGCCCCAAATGGTTCTAGCCATGGAAGGCCAAGGAAACTTAATACATAAACTTCCAGTTACTTGATTGCCTTCAATTTCATTACGTAATTCATCCATTAAAACGGGTTGAATACCGGGTAAAGGCAACGAAGCATAAGTAGGTTTAGTAGGTGTTACAAACGGAATAGGCGAAATCATGATACTACCCGTTTCAGTTTGCCACCAAGTATCGACTAACGGACAACGTTTTCCTCCAACATGTGCATTATACCAATGCCACGCTTCTTCATTAATAGGTTCGCCAACGGAACCAATTACTTTTAAAGACTTCAATGGAAATTTTTGAACAAAATCAATGTTTTCTTTTGCTAAAGCTCTGATAGCCGTTGGAGCGGTATAAAATTGATTTACTTGATGTTTCTCTATAATTTCCCAAAAACGAGAAAAATCTGGATAAGAAGGTACGCCTTCAAAAATAACAGTGGTCGCACCATTTAAAAGTGGTCCGTAAAGTATATAGGAATGTCCAGTTATCCAACCGATATCGGCCGTACACCAATACACATCGTTTTCTTGGTAATTGAAAACATTTTTAAAAGAATATGCCGTTTGCACCATATATCCTGCAGTTGTATGCACCATTCCTTTAGGTTTTCCGGTTGAACCTGAAGTATATAAAATAAATAGTGGATCTTCTGCGTCCATTATTTCTGCTACATTATTTGGAATAGCGGCATCTAAAAGTGGTTGTAACCAAAAATCACGACCTTCTTTCATTTGAACATCAGAATTTGTTCGTTTTACCACAAAAACTTTTTGTACACCTGGTGATTTTTCTAAAGCTTCGTCAACTATTTCTTTTAAATCAATTACTTTATTGCCTCGATAACTTCCATCTGAAGTGATAACTACTTTACAATCAGAATCATTAATTCTGGCAGCAACTGCAGCAGCTGAAAATCCGGCAAAAACTACAGAATGAATCGCTCCAATTCGGGCACAAGCTAAAACAGAAACCGCTAATTCGGGAATCATGGGCAAATAAATACAAACCCTATCCCCTTTTTTAATGCCTTGTTCTCTTAAAACATTGGCCATTTTAGCTACTCTAGCATATAATTCATTATACGATATATGTAAAGCTTCTTCTTTAGGATCATTTGGTTCGAAAATGATAGCTGTTTTTTCACCACGTTTGGCCAAATGTCTGTCAATACAATTTTTAGTAATATTTACTTTGGCATCAATAAACCATTTAAATTGGGCTTCTTGCATGTCAAATTCCATGACTTTATCCCATTTTTGGTACCAAGTGAAGTGTTCGTCTGCAATTCGGTCCCAAAACTTTCTTGGTTCACGAACCGATTTTTTATACATTTTAAAATAATGTTCTAAATTGTCAATGCTATAGTAACTCATTCGGGTCTGATTTAAATATTCATTTGTTTATGTAAATGTAATAAAACTAAACATGCAAAAAAGTTTTTTCTTGCTAATTTAATATATATATAATTCTGTTATATGTCTATGATTTTCCTAGAGATTGTATTCATTTGTTTCATCTTTAGTAGCTTGCTGTATATTTTGAAAAAAACCTTATTTGATAT
>CAZULO010000002.1:0-36935 GCA_964621245.1 uncultured Flavobacterium sp. | reverse complement strand
AAAAGGAATTAAATTTTGAATATGATATGCGTACTAATTTAATCGTATGAATTCCTAAAGTAAATCATTCTAATCTAATAAGGCAAGTACTTGATCTACCACTTTTTTTATCGAAAATGGTTTGGTTAAATAGGCATCCGCACCTAAAGCTAATCCTTTTTCAATATCAACAGCTTTATTTTTTGCAGAAAGAAAAATCACTTTAGTATGGGCTAAATTTTTATCTTTTCGAATTTGTTCTAAAGTGGCAAACCCATCAACCAAAGGCATCATCACATCTAAAATAATCACATCCGGAAAATTAGTCTTTAATATAGCTAAAGCTTCTAACCCATCTCGGGCAATAAAAACTTCAAAATTATTTTTTTTAAACGTATATTCTAAAGACATAACGATGTTGGGTTCGTCGTCTACAATTAAAATTTTTTTCATATTTAAATGATTTCTGTACTCTTATTTTTCGGTAAAGTAAAAACAATGCAAGCGCCTTTATCAGTCGGTTCTGCCCAAATTTTACCTTTATGATATTCCATAATTTGTTTGCAAATAGCCAATCCTAATCCGCTACCGACTGGTTTTTTTATATTTTGATTGGTAGCTTGATAAAATTTATCAAAAATAACTTCAAAATCATCTTTGGGAATGCCTTTTCCATTATCATGAACGAAAGTATGAATAAAATTTTTCTTTTCCTTAATTTGAATTGTAATTAATCCGTCTGTTTCAGGACAAAACTTAATCGCATTAGATAATAAATTGGTAACAACTTGCACAATTCTCTCATGATCATAATACGCTATAACTTTTATTTTACTTTCGATATGAATTGTAATGTGCTTGTTTTTAATTAATTGTTGTAAAGGTTCAATGGAATTTTCAATAGTTTCTAGCAGATTATTAAGACTAGGATTTATGGTTTGTTTTCCCGTTTCGAACTTTTCTAAATCGAGAATTTTATCAATTAAACGATTTAATCGGTCCGATTCTGAAATAATATTTTGTAAAAATTGTTTTTTTAATTCTTCCGGAATTTCGTCATCATCGTGTAAAATTTCACTTGCCGCTCGTATAGCCGTAATGGGTGTACGAAGTTCGTGCGTTACTGTATCTAAAAATTCATCTTTTTGTTGGTCTTTTAAAAGCAACGAAGTATTGGCATCTTGTAATTTTGCTGAGATGATTTTTAATTCGTTAGAAGTTTCCGTTAGTTTTTTATTGATGATGATATTTTCTTTGGATTCTTCTAAAATTTTTAACACTTCAGGGAGGGTGATTTTTTCTTCCTGAACCACACTAGAAATCAGAATTCTAGCGGAAGCGGTTCCGATATGACCCGTTAGTAAATTTTCAGAAAACTTAATCAAACGCGCATCTGCCAATTCTATATCTTGATCTACATTATATTTTGCGTTGAAAATATTCATAGCCCTTTTGGTACGATCTTCTCCTAAAAATCGAATCAATACTTTTTCGATATCGTTTCTGTACGCTGTTCCTTTCCATATGAAGGCATTTTCGTGATTGGTGATGTATTTGTGACTATCAACAAACATTTCAGCATAATTTCTTTCTCTATAATTTCCTTTAAAACTTACAGAAACCGAAAAATAAATAACGGTATTGAATAATAAACTCCAAAAAAGCGCATGCGGAATCGGATCTAAATAATCTAAACCAAATAATTGGAAAGGTTTTAATACTTCGATATTAAAATAGCCATTATTCATAAACGTATTTTCGCTATTCGTAATTCCGATACTATACGGAATTAATAAAGTGAAAAAACAAAGAAAAAAACCAATAAGAATACCGTAAATAGCGCCTAACCGAGAACCTCTTCTCCAAAATAAAGCTCCAAAAAAAGCAGGTGCCAATTGAGATATAATCACAAACGCAATCATTCCAATAGAAACTAAATTATAATCTAAACCATAATATCGATACATAAAATAGGAAAGTATGATTAGCGAAAAAATACCGATTTTTCTACTATTTAAGATGCTTTTACTACTAATTGTTTCGGCACTTTTTAATTTTCCAAGTAAGTTATATGGAATTAAAATATTGTTTGTGATCATCGTGGACAATCCAATGGAAGACACTACAATCATAGAAATAGCTGCCGAAAATCCGCCAAGAAAAACCAAAACAGTAATAACTTCATTTTGAAACAATTGCGGAATTAATAAGGAATAAGCATCGGCATTCACTTCTTGTCCGTCGAACAAAATATTCCCGCCCCAAGCAATAGGATATACGAAAATATTAAATAACAATAAATACAAAGGAAACAACCAAACCGCAGTATTAATGTGCTTTTCGCGATTGTTTTCTATTACCGAAACATGAAATTGTCGGGGTAATAAAAAAATGGCAAACATGGAAAGTATACAGAGTAAAAACCAGTTAATTGCTTGCGGTAAGCCGCCAATGGTATTTTTTTCTTTAAAATTTTTTAATACACTCGCTTTCTGATAAATATCATCGAAACCATCGAACACAAAAAAAGTTACGTAAATACCAATAATTACGAAGAATACTAATTTCAAAACACTTTCTAGTGCTACAGCCGTTACAATTCCTTTTCTTTTTTCGGAGGCATCTACGTAGCGAGTTCCGTAATAAGAAGCGAATAAAGCAAGCGCAATTGCAACATAAGTTGTAGTATCATCGAAAATTAAGGAAGTCATTGAAGTTTTTGTTACGATGTGAAACGTTTCTGCAATGGCTTTTAATTGTAAGGAGATGTACGGAATAATTCCAGTTAAACAAATTACGGTAACAATAGCTCCAAGAAACCGACTATTTCCGTATCGTAGCGATATAAAATCAGCGATACTAGAAATTTTATTGACACGAGAAATTCGGATAATTTTCTTTAAAATTAAAATCCACGAAGGTGCAATAATGATGGGGCCTAAATACACTGGAAGAAAAGTTAAACCACTGTCGGCTGCTACTCCAATACTTCCATAATACGTCCAAGCAGTACAATAAACAGCTAGAGATAAAGTATATACGTAGGGATTATTGGTCCATTTACTGTTTCCGTTTTTTTCGGCCCAATGTGCAATGTAAAATAGAATAGCTAAATAAATAGACAAGATAAGAAGGAGAAGAACGCTATTCATGGTAACGAATCATAATATATAAAGTGACTAAAATAGAAGCCAGCCATGTAGAAAAAATAAAAACATAACTACTAGGAAAGCCAAATATATTTTTAGCAGAATCAAAAAGTAATACAATCGGCATATTTAAGCAGATAAGTACAACTATTGAAATAATTACTAATTTTTGTTGGTGTCTTTTTTTCATAGGTTTAGCCACAAAGGCGCTAGGGCACGAAGGTTTGTTAATTTGCTTATGTAACTTTTTTACTAATTTACATAAAGTTTTTAGAATGCAACTGAATTAAATACATAAAAGCCCTTACGTAAATAAGAGCTTTAAGTAATAAAATATTTTAACTTAAATTATTCGTCATATTCGTTATTAATAGAATACCATCCGAAAATAGCTAAACCAGAAACGATTAAGGGTAACAAAACAAAGAAGATAATAATTGCAAAAACCAAATCATCTTGTTTTCCTGTTGCGAATTTTCCACCGAAAATTTCATAACTATAATAGGCAACTGCTGCGGCTAAGGCCATCCAAACGATACCTAAATATTTTTTTATTGCGTTCATACTTTTAAATTTTAGTCGTGAAGTGTGTTAATTTTTCTATCAATATAAATCATTCCGATTACGAAACAAACCGCTGCAATTCCGATTGGATACCATAAACCTTCTAAATAAAATTCAGGATTACCGGCATCTTTAGCCGAAGTTACGAAATAAGTGGAAATGGCAGGTAAAAGTCCACCGAAAATACCATTTCCAACATGATAAGGTAATGACATTGAAGTATAACGAATTTTCACTGGGAACATTTCTACAAGGAAAGCTGCAATTGGACCATAAACCATGGTTACAAAAATAACTTGGATGAATACTAAGAAAACTAACATCCATTTATCACTACTATTAATAGTTTTGGTGATTTTAGTTTCAATTTTATCCTTTCCTTTATCGTCAAGCATTAGTTTTCCTGCTTCAAAGTGTTTGGTTTGAACTTCTTCTACTGTAGTTCCATCTGTATACATTTTAGTAGTAGTATAAATAGAATCCATTTTTGTGGCATCAATTTCTTTGATAGTTGGAACTACTTTTGTATTCGCCACAATTTCTGATTTTAGTTTTAAATCTGTGGTTTCATACATATTTTGATAAATAGATCTGTAAGATAAAATGGCAATTAACATACCGCCCATCATGATGTATTTTCGACCTACTTTATCACTCAACCATCCGAAAAAAACGAAGAACGGCGTTCCTAAAATTAAAGCGATTCCTAATAACATATCTACTTGAGACGAATCGATACACTGTACTGTTTTTAGAAAGTTCATCGCGTAAAACTGACCTGTATACCAAACCACTCCTTGTCCCATTGTAGCTCCGAACAACGCTAGAAGTACAAATTTTAAGTTGTATTTGTTTCCGAAACTTTCTTTTAAAGGATTGGTTGATGTTTTGCCTTCTGCTTTAGTTTTTGCAAAAGCTGGCGATTCGTGCATGTTTTTACGAATTAAATACGATACAAAAACCATTAAAATAGAAACCCAGAATGGAACTCTCCAACCCCAGTCGTCAAAAGCTTCTTTAGAAAGCGTACTTTTTGTAATTAGAATTACCATTAAAGAAATAAATAAACCAACTGTTGCTGTCGTTTGAATCCAAGAAGTCCAATAGCCTTTTTCCCCTGCTGGAGCGTGTTCTGCTACATAAGTTGCGGCTCCACCATATTCGCCACCTAAAGCTAAACCTTGAAGTAGACGTAATATTAATACTAAAATTGGGGCAGCATATCCGATGGTTTCATAACTTGGAATACAACCAATTACAAAAGTGGCACCACCCATTAACATTAACGTTACCATGAACGTATATTTTCTTCCGATTAAATCTCCCAATCTCCCGAAAAACAAAGCTCCGAAAGGTCTTACCACAAAACCAGCTGCAAATGTCGCTAATGTAGATAAGAAAGCTGCGGTTGGATTATCAGAGGGAAAGAATTTTGTAGATAACACTACGGCTAAACTTCCAAAAATATAGAAATCGTACCATTCAATCATGGTTCCCATTGAGGAAGCGGAAATGACTTTCCAAATTCCAGTTGTTTTTTTATCGCTCATAATTATTGAAATTTTTATTTATAAATAGATTTGTAATTGTAAAATAAATTCGCCTTTACTGTTTTCAATTTTATCAACAGCACTATAATTAGGACGTGTAGAATATTGCGTGGTAATTTTAGCATGGTGACCATCTAAGAAGAAATTCGCACCAATATCAAACTGATTACTTGCTTTTTTTAGTGCTTCAAAATTTTTGTGAGTGAAAGCAGTATAAGGTTGAATTCTTACTTTAGGTTTTTCATTTTTATTAGGTAAAAGTACTCCAGCTTGTGTATACCAAATGGATCCTGTCCCTATCATAGGTTGTAAATTTCCAGCACCAGCCAATGCAGTTGTACCCGTAAAAGAAGGATCTGGAATTCCTTCATTCATAATTCCTAAATTTCTTAAATAATTTGGACCAAAATCGTAATTATAATATACACTGTATGCCGTAATAGCCATTTTCTTTTCTTTTTTTCCTATTGGCATATCTAAAAAAGCATCTGCAGCTAAAAGATTAATACCATGTTCTTCTTTTATTCCATTAACTGAAGTTTGAGTTGATTTAGGAGCATTATAAAATCCTGCACCGATATTGAACATTTTTTTCGTACCCAAGTAACTTCCGACTTTATAAGGAAGAAAATTTGATTCTTTATCTAAAAACTGATATTCAACATAACCTGCTTTAGACCATTGAGAAACATTATTATTATCTACAGCTCTGGCTAAATCAGGATTCGTGACATCTACTGGAGCTTGATTGGTAGAAAAAGGTTTATTTAAACTAAAACGATATTCAATTTTATCATATTTCCCTTTTGCAAAAATTCCCATTTGTCGGGCAAATTGATCAGAGTTCTCAATTAATGGCCAATTGAATATAGGCGCATCAACCGTCATATAATTTAAAGTAGAAGACATTGTCATCCTAGATAAACCCATATAATAATGCAATCCACCTCCAACAGATAAACTAAATGGTTTTGAATCTTTAGGTAAAACTAATGCATATTCATTCCAAGCGTCATGAAAAAATAATCCTGGTTTTTTTCCGGCTCCATATCCACCCGTTCCTGCAGAACCAGAAGCTCCTCCATTGATAAACGTTTGATTATTAATTCCGATATGTGTGACGATCATGTAACGAGGCGTAATTTGCGCATAGGCTAAAACACGTAAGCGTCTTAAGCCTGCATCTTCAAACCTAGACAAGGATTCGTCTCCGATAACAGTTCCTGGATTTAATTCTGTAGAACGAAGCCACACTTGATTCCAAGTAATAAATCGCATGTACTTAGTACCTTCAGGATTTAAATTAAATTTCATTCCGCCTCCATAATCTAATGAGCCTTGTGAAAAGGACAAAACTGAAAAGAAGAAAGCAGTAATAGTTACTATTTTTTTCATAATTAACTTGTGTTTAGTAATTGATTAGCACAGCCAAATTCTAAAAAAAATAATATGAAAAAAACTTTGATATATATATGTGTAAAGGAGTATAGTTAATCTTTAAATCGTTCCCATTTTATTAGCATGAACTTATCACCAAGTTCGGTAATAATCATTCCGGCTCCTGATAAAATATCTTTATTTTTAAGAAATTCTACCAATTCTAAGTGATTAAAAATTTTATAGGTGGGATGGTAGTTAGAATTTTCAGGTTTTTTTATTTTAAATTCTTTTACCCAGTTACTGATGGAAACATGAGATACGCCGATAATGCGTTCGATCTCTCTAAAACTTAAACCTTCCAGATATAATTGAAGTGCTTTTGTGACATAATAATCATCTATTTTTTTTCCTAACTTATTCACACTGAAAAAGTAATTACAAGATTTACATAAATATCTTTGTCGGTTTTTGACAATTCCACTCTTTACAATCTGATTGTTTTGACATTTTGGACAGGCTAAAATTTCCATATATATAAATTTTGCATAAATATACTAAATTAGCAAATTAGTTATAATAGAATTCATAAAAAATTAAATGTATTTTTTCATTACTTTTAAAAATTACAACAATTATTTACATATAGTATAAAAAAAGCGCAACAAGTGCGCTTTTTAAAATTTATATTTAGTTAAATACTAATATGCTAATAATTCTTTTAGTGCTACCTCAAATCGAGCTTTTGGTAAATATTGATCTTCAATAGCTTTTACAAAAGGAATTGGCGATTCTAAACTTCCTACTCGTTGAACAGGAGCATCTAAATACTGAAAACAATTTTCCATAATCATGGCTGAAATATCACTTGAAACACCACCAAATAAAGTATCTTCTTGTAAAATTATACATTTACCTGTTTTTTTAACCGAAGCAAATATAGCTTCTGTATCTAAAGGCTGTAACGTTCTTAAATCTAATAAATCTGCTGAAATTTCAGGGTTTTTTGCTAGTGTTTCCAATGCCCAATGTACTCCAGCTCCGAAAGAAACTATAGTTACATCTTTTCCTTCTTTAATTAAAGATGCTTTTCCGAAAGGAATTGTATAATAATCTGTAGGTACATCTTGATACACGCTTCTATATAATTGTTTATGTTCAAAAAACATAACTGGATTTGGATCATTAATCGCCGTATTTAGTAATCCTTTTACATCATATGGAAAGGCTGGATATACTACTTTTAAACCCGGAGTTTTGGTAAACCATGCTTCATTGGTTTGCGAATGAAAAGGTCCAGCTTGAGTTCCACCACCACAAGGCATTCGAACCACAACATCAGCTTTTTCATTCCAACGATAATGTTGTTTGGCTAATAAATTTACGATTGGATTGAAACCTGTAGAAACAAAATCTGCAAATTGCATCTCAACTATGGCTTTATGTCCATTTATTGATAATCCCATTCCTGTTGAAACTACAGCACTTTCGCAAATCGGTGTATTTCTCACTCTTTCTTTACCAAAAGCTTCCACAAAACCTTCAGTAATTTTGAAAGCACCACCATATTCTGCAATATCTTGGCCCATAATAACTAAGTTATCATGTTTTTCCATGGATTGTTTTAAGGCTTGCGTAATAGCATCAACAACTCTTATATTTTCTGATTGATCCGAATGATTGAAAGCTTCGTGCGTGTAGGGTTTATACACATCATTTAACTCTTCTTCTAAATTAGCCACAACTTCTGGAGCGGCTTGAGTGATGGCCCAATGTTCGTCGATTTCAGCTTTAATTTCAGCGCGGATTTGTGCATCAATTTCTTCATTAATAACATCTGTGATATCTAAATATCTTCTAAAGTTTTCTATTGGATCTTTTTTAGCCCAAAGATCCATAACTTCTTGAGGAACATATTTTGTACCACTTGCTTCTTCATGACCACGCATTCTGAAGGTTTTGAATTCTAACAAAACAGGACGAGGATTTTCTTTCATAGAAGCTTTTAAAGCTACTATTTTAGTATACACTTCTAAAATATTATTTCCATCGATAATGTGGCTTTCCATACCATAACCAATTCCTTTATCAGCCAAATTTTCACAACGATATTGTTCATTAGTAGGAGTTGAAAGTCCGTAACCATTATTTTCTATCACAAATAAAACAGGTAAATCCCAAACCGAGGCAATATTTAGAGCTTCATGAAAATCGCCTTCCGAAGTAGCACCTTCACCTGTAAATACAGCTGTAATTTTTCCATTTTGTTTTAGTTTATTTGCAAGTGCGATTCCGTCAGCCACACCTAATTGTGGACCTAAATGAGAAATCATGCCAATTATATTATACTCTTGTGTTCCGAAATGAAAACTTCTATCTCGACCCTTCGTAAAACCAGTTGCTTTTCCTTGCCATTGTGAAAACAATCGGTGTAATGGAATGTCACGTGTGGTAAAAACACCTAAGTTTCTGTGCATCGGTAAAATATATTCATCTTTATCTAAGGCACAAGTGATCCCTACGGAAATAGCTTCTTGTCCAATTCCAGAAAACCATTTAGAAATTTTCCCTTGACGCAGAAGGATCAACATTTTTTCTTCGATAAGTCTTGGTTTGACTAATCTTTTATATAAATGAATTAATTCTTCGTTAGTTAAATTTTGTCTTTCGAAATTCATAATTGTAGTTGTAAAATTTATTCAAAAGTAGTAAAAATAACATTTTAATTTAATTTTGTTAGAATATTATTTAAAAAAAACACATTTTGAAAGGATACAAAAAATTCAAAAACCTTAAATATAGCTTTATCTAAAATACTACTATTTTATTAAGTTGATCATATTTGATTTTTCCGACTAAATATTAAATAGTATCTTTGTATTCTTAAATTTATTTTATCATGTCTTTACGATACAGATTAGCATTTTACTTATTTGGTTTATTAATTGGTTTTTATTTTGTGGGCGAATTTCTTTCCGCTAAAGCAGAATCTAGAGGAGTTACTTTTTGTTATTTTCCAAATTGTAGAGTTATAAAGGATATTAGAAGTAAACCTTTTAAAACTTCAGAATCAGTTAACCGTATTTTTGCTCAGAAAAGTACTTCTTTAAAAGAAATTGACTTGGCTATTTCAAATGGTGATGTAGATTTTTCAAAAAGTAACATTCCTTACAAAAATGGTAAGAAATACATTATCAACTCCCAATTAACTGATTCTAAAAAAGTTACATTAACCATAATAAACAAAAGCAACCAAGTAATTTTAGAAGACATAAAATTTAATTAAAAAAAATGTTTTTTTTCTTGGAATTATAAAAATAGGGTGTATATTTGCACTCGCAATACGGAAGTAGTTACACAGAAACATTGCAACAAAATAGGGCGATTAGCTCAGCTGGTTCAGAGCACCTCGTTTACACCGAGGGGGTCGGGGGTTCGAACCCCTCATCGCCCACCGAATTTTAAAAACATCTCTTTTGAGATGTTTTTTTTTGTTTTAATTTCAAGAATTTTTTTTTAATTACTATTAAATAATCAAATACAAAAGCTATAGAATTATTTTTTTCAAGAATTCAATTTATACTCGCTACCATAAATCAACAGATAACTGTTTCCTTATGCGATAATATAAATAAACCTATTCCTAACATTAAATTAAAACTGTCGGATTTATCTACTTATCTATCCTAAATTAGTTACAATAAATTAATTTTAATTCTAAATACAAATAACATTCCACTAGTAATTTCGCTACTAATAATTAACAATCAAATTTATTAGTTTATGAAAAATTCATTCATAGCATTACTACTGGTTTCCCTATTTACGATTTCTTCTTTTGCACAAAAAAATGTGGGTATTATAGGAGAAAACAACTGGTTCCAAAATTGGACCAATTTCAAACCTGCAAAAACAGAATACAGAGAATCTAATAAAACTTTAACCGGAATAATTGATAAAGACACTAAATTAACTCGACAAAACACCTATAACTTGGTGGGTGTTGTGTATGTAACCAATAAAGCTGTATTGACTATTGAACCAGGAACCGTAATTAGAGGTGATAAAGAAACTTGCGGTACACTAGTTATTACAAAAGGAGCGAAAATAATTGCAGAAGGGACCGAAACTGACCCTATTGTATTTACATCAAATAAAAACATTTTATCTAGACGACCTGGAGATTGGGGTGGAATTGTAATTTTAGGAGATGCGCCAATAAACCGATTGGGAGGCGAAACTTTTTTAGATTTTGGATTTGAACAAAATTTTGGATTTTATGGTGGTCAAAATGCACAATCTAATTCTGGAATTCTTAAATATGTTAGAATTGAATATGCTGGACATAAATTTAATGCGACTAAAGAGTTAAATGGATTATCATTAGCCGGAATTGGAAAGGAAACAATTTTGAACTTTATTCAAATTAGTTTTTCTAACGATGATTCTTTTGAATGCTATGGAGGTGACGTAGTATGTAATAATTTAATATCTTATTTAGCCACCGATGATGATTTTGATTACACGCAAGGTGTTCAAGCTGTAATTGCCAATAGTGTTGCTATAAGAAATCCTTTTTCGTCTGATCGCTCAGGTTCAAGATGTTTTGAAATTGATTCATATGACAAAAAAGAACTATGTGATACTTCGAAAAAACTAACAAAAGTTACCGCTAACAATATTACTTTATTAAATACTGAACAAAATAATCAAGGCTTGGTAAGAGAAGCGGTTTACATAAATGATAGTTGTTATTTTAGCTTATCAAATAGTGTGGTAGATGGTTTCAGCTTCTGTACTTTGTTACATAAATCTATTGATAAAGAACCTATACATATTGGTAAAATAAATTTACAAAACATACAAGTCAATCAATCTATTGACATAGTAAAAAGTGAAAATGAAGCGTTTAATGAGGATTTAGAAAAATGGTATTTAAATTCAAAATTCGCTAATTTCACTAGCGCCATAAAAAGTAAAGAACTTTATTTTAGTACCGATTTTAGTGGATCACCCGATTTAAGATTACTAACAAACAACGATGTTGTAAGTTCAAAATAAATAAAAACAGCCAAACTAAAAAGTTTGGCTGTTTTTTTATTATTAATTTCGGAAAGTTAGATTATAAAGATCTATTTAATAAAGTAAAATCTACCAAAACCATAGCGGCTAAAGCTTCTACTATAGGTACGGCTCTTGGCACTACACAAGGATCGTGACGTCCTTTCCCCTGTTGGTCTATAATTTGACCTTCATCTGTTAAAACAGCTTGCATTTGAAGTAAGGTTGCTACAGGTTTAAAAGCTACTCGAAAATAAATATCCATTCCATTACTAATTCCGCCCTGAATGCCGCCCGATAAATTTGATTTTGTGGTACCGTCTTCATTAAATAAATCATTATGTTCACTGCCTTTCATCTTTGCGGCACAAAAACCACCACCGTATTCAAATCCTTTCACAGCATTTATTGAAAGCATTGCTTTACCTAATTGCGCTTGTAACTTATCAAATATCGGTTCGCCTAAACCAATTGGAACATTTTGAATGACACAAGTAATGGTTCCACCAACCGTATCGCCTTCTTTTTTTATTTTTGTGATATAAGCTTCCATTTCTGCTGCCTTTTCTATATCAGGACAACGAACTGGATTTGACTCAATTAAATTAAAATCTAATTCTTGATAGGGTTTATCTATAAAAATATCTCCTACAGAAGAAACAAAAGCATTAATTTTAATTTCGGGAATAATTTGTTTGGCAATGGCGCCTCCTACTACCCAATTTACCGTTTCTCTTGCAGAACTTCTCCCTCCTCCTCTATAATCACGATTACCATATTTTTTATCGTACGTAAAATCGGCATGACTAGGTCGGAAAGTATGTTCTAAATGATCATAATCTTTTGATTTTTGATTACCATTTTTAATCATAAAACCTATAGAAGTTCCAGTCGTTTTACCATTAAATATACCCGATAAAAATGTGACTTCATCAGCTTCTTTACGTTGGGTTACAATTTTAGATTGTCCAGGTTTTCTTCTATCTAATTCGGATTGAACAAAATCCAAGTTAATTTCTATGTTAGAAGGACAACCATCAATTATACCACCAAGTGCTTCACCATGAGATTCTCCAAAAGTAGTTAATGTAAAAATTTTTCCTATAGAATTTGCCATCTTTAAATAATAAAACCAATTAGTAATATGTAACAAAAATATTGAATGTTTTTTTTATATTAGCAAAAAAGAAAAAAAATGAAAAAAATATTGTTTATACTTTTGATTATAAGTGTTTTGAGTTGTACAAATAGTGATGATACTAACAATACAGTAAATGAAACATCAGAATTCACAGATACTTTACCTTTGAATATTGGCAATTATTGGACTTATAATGTCATTGGTACCACAACCACAAGAGATTCATTATATATTTCAAATGATACAGTTATTGCATCTAATACCTATAAAAAATTTAAAACTAAAAACAATATAGCAACTGGTTTTTACAGTTCTTCATTAGCGAATAATGCTGTTAGAAAATCGTTTGGAAAATTACTTTTAAGTGGTGATTTCTCATTTGGACAAACTCAGACATTACCCGTTGGATTAGATCTTAATTTATCTGACTTTATTATTTTTAAAGAATATGCGCTTCCGGGTGAAATTTTAAGTGAGAAATCTGGCACTTTTGAACAAGATTTTAATGGAATTCCACTAACTGTAAGCTATAGATTATATGCCGTTGGAGGTGAAAATTTTTCTAATTATACTTCACAAAGTATAAATTACACTACTGTAAAATCCACTAAAATAATTCTGAATTTGAAAATCATTAGCACACAAACTGTTGCCGGTATAAGCATTCCTATTACAATCTTACCCCAACAAGATGTAGTGACATCTACTCAATATCTAGCCAAAAATTTAGGCGTGATTTATACTAACACTTTTACATCATATAATTTAGATGCTACAATTGCGACACAATTAGGAATACCTGCCACAACTTCACAAACTCAAGAAGAATTTTTAGATACCTTTAACGTTAATTAGTGGAATTTTCGTTTAAATTTTTATATTTGTAAAAATTTAAAATATGAAAAAAGGATTATTATTTGCTGGATTGCTTTTAGCAACGATGTTTGCAAATGCTCAAGACATTTCAAAAAATGCATTAGGTTTACGTTTAGGTGATAATGATGGATTTGGTGGTGAAATCTCATACCAAAGAGGGTTATCAAAAAGTACGCGTTTAGAGTTAGATTTAGGTTGGAGAAACAGCAATAATGTAGATGCTGTAAAAATTACTGGTTTACACCAATGGGTTTGGAACATTGAAGGTGGTTTCAACTGGTATGCAGGACTTGGTGGAGGAATTGGATCTTGGAGTACAAAAGATTATTACAAAGGAAATGTATATTATAATGGTGATTCAAATACCGTATTATTTGCAGCTGGTGATATAGGAATCGAATATAATTTTGATGCACCTATTCAATTATCTTTAGATTACAGACCAGAATTTTACTTCTCAGATGGAATAAATGAAAATTTCGGTTCTGATATTGCTTTAAGTATCAGATATAGATTTTAATTAAAAAGCCTTTCAATTGAAAGGCTTTTTTTATTTTATAATAATATTTTTGTTTTTGGGTAAAGAAACAAAAATATAAGGTGAAGTTAGTACAGAAGTAACCATAGCATTTTTTTCTGGCACAATTTCTTTAAGAATTACTTCGGAAGTAGTTGGCGTAAACACTACATTTTCAATTGCAATATCGTATCCTCCGGTGGTTTTTTCTCCTAAAAAACAAACTAGTAATTGGTTTTTTTCTAAATCTATTTTTAATAAGTTTTCAAATTCCGATTCGTCGATGTTTAACTTTGAAATTAATCCATTAAACTCTTCATAATTGGTAATTATCATATTTGATTTTTCTTTATTTCCGCCAGTTTGACTTTTGTAGACTACTTCATAAGTATCATCTTCTACAATAACAGGTTGTACAACTTGTTTAGGCTTGCATGACAAGAATAAAAAAGTAAGATTGAAAAGCAAATAAATTCTCTTTAATGTATTCATAATTATAACTCTAAATTAATGGCCTGATTATATAAATCTTCATATAAAGGAAGAATATTTTTAATATCAAATTTTTTAGCTACTTCAAAAGCTGCAGCCTTAAATTGCGCCAAAGTTTCATCTGATTGCAAAATACGGATGGCATTTTTACTCATATTTTCTACATCACCCACATCACTTAAAAAACCAGAAATTCCTTCTTCATTTACCTCAGGAATTCCCCCCGAATTACTTGAAATAACTGGAACATTAAAAGCCATTGCTTCTAAAGCAGCTAATCCAAAACTTTCTGTTTCAGACGGTAATAAAAATAAATCTGAATATTTTAAAATTTGATTGATATCATTACTATTTCCAAAAAAGATTACTTTATCTGAAATACCTAACTCTTCACACAATTTTTCTGCAACTGCTTTTTCTGGTCCTTCACCAACCATCATTAATTTCGATGGAATTTCTTTTTGAATCGAATAAAACACCTTGACAACATCTGGAATGTTTTTTACTTTTCTAAAATTTGAAATATGTGTAATAATTCTCTCATTGGTTCCTGCTAAAACGGACCGTTGACATACCGACTTTTCATGTAAAGTAGTATCTTCAATTTCAATAAAATTTGGAATTACATGTATTTCTTTATTCAAATCAAACAAGCGATACGTAGCTTCTTTCAAACTTTCAGAAACACTAGTTACAAAATCAGATTTATTAATACTAAATGTAACAGCACTTTTATAAAAGGGATGGTTTCCAACTAATGTAATATCTGTTCCGTGAAGTGTGGTAATCATTGGTAATGAAATACCTTCTTCTGCTAGCATTTTTTTAGCCATATAACCCGCATAGGCATGAGGAATAGCATAATGTACATGCAACACATCAATTTTATATAGTTTCACCATATCTACTAGCTTACTTGAAAGTGCTAATTCATAAGGTTGATAATGGAATAAAGGATAATTAGGTACATTTACTTCATGAAAATAAATATTCGGATTTAACAAGGATAAACGAACCGGTTGTTTGTATGTAATAAAGTGAATTTCATGTCCTTTTTTGGCTAGTTCTAAACCTAACTCTGTGGCTACTACTCCACTCCCACCAAATGTTGGGTAACACACTATTGCTATTTTCATAAAATGTTTACTTTTTTAAAAAATTTGATTCATACATGGTGATCCAATCTTGTACCGAAATTTTGGTGATCAATTGAGCTAATAATTCAAAGGGAATATCTTCCTCTTTTTTAAATCGCATACAACTTTTTCCAATGTCTAATTTTCGACTACAATATTTTGGATATTCAGACACAAACCAATCATAAAGTGACGGATTGGCATATAATCCCATATGATAAAAATTAATACTATTCTTTTGAGAAGCTAAAGCTAGGAAAGGTAAAGGATCAGTTGGTTTACAATGATAACCTTTAGAATAAATAGAATGTGGAACATAATACCCTAACATGCCATAATTCATTCCTGATTCAAAACCATGGGGAAGATGATCAATAATTAATTGATGTAGTTTTTCGACTTGAAGTTTTCGTTCTTCTGGTAAAGAATTTAAATACTCTTCAACTGTTTTGGCTTCTGAAGTCATTTTTAATCGATTAGAGATTCGTAAATAATTTTTTGAATGTTTTCTCGAATATTTAATTTGGATAATTTATTGATCGTACTATCAGGAAAAGTTCGGTTAGAAAGAAATACATAAACTAATTCTTTTTCAGGATCTGCCCAAACCATTGTACCTGTAAAACCTGTATGTCCGAAACTACTTTTTGAAGTACAACCACAAGTTGGACCTTCATTACCAAGTTGTGGTTTATCAAAACCTGCTCCTCTTCTATTTCCGATTTTACAAAAATAACACGTATTAAAAGCATCAAAAGTTTCCGATGAAAAATACGTCTGACCGCCATAACTTCCTTTCTGTAAATACATTTGCATAATTTTAGCTACATCAAGTGCATTTGAAAATAATCCGGCATGTCCTCCAATTCCGCCTTGCATTGCGGCAGCCATATCATGTACATAACCTTGAATGGTATCGTAACGATAATAAGTGTCTATTTCTGAGGGAGTAATTCTATTTAATTCAACTTTTTCTAAAGGATTGTAAGTGGTCGAATAGGCACCTAAACTTCTGTAAAAATTATTATCAGATAATTTATCTAAACTTGTATGGTGCGATTTTTCTAAATATTCTTTAAATAAAATAAAGGAATAATCACTGTATTTATATTGTTTGAAAGGTAAAAGTTGCGTGTTTTTAATGAAATTAATAATTGTATCATTATAATCCTTTCTTAAATATAAATTTTTAGAAACTTGAAACGGAAACGCATCCGATCTGGTAGAATTATAATATGTTACACTAGGCTTTTTCAAACTGTCTAATGTTTTGGCATAAAAAGGAGTCCAAGCCGGTAATTTAGCCTGATGCGTAAGCATGTCTAAAATAGTAATATCTGCTTTATTTGATTCTTTATAACTAGGAATTAACTCGCTTAAAGTCGACTTAAAATTGAATGCTCCTTTTTCATAATCTTGCATTAAATTGGGTAATGTACTTAATATTTTGGTTAATGAAGCCACATCATATAAATCAGAATTTTTCACCTTTTGAATAGTATCATAAGTATGATAACCAAATGATTTCTGATATACAACTTGGCCCTTTCTAGCGACTAAAATTTGCATCCCAGGTGCTGCTTTACTTTTTATGGCGGCAGTAGCAATGCCATCAATTTTAGCTAAAATATATGAGTTCATTTGAACTTGTTCCGGATAAGCAAAACCTAATCGATTTAATTTTTTTGTGTTGATTCCATCTGTGGCACTAAAGTTTTTTTTTAAAGAAACGGGTAAAATACCTTTAGCTTCTTTTGCTCCAAAAATAATTTCAGCAGTAACTGTTTGCGAATAATAATTATTTTGATACGCTTCAATTAAACCACCAGTAGGTTCAAAAGTTGGAATTCTTAGCAAAGAATAAGGTTTAGTGAAAAAAGCAACTATTGAATTTGTATGTTTAGAAATTTTATCAATCCAATTGATTTCATTAAATGTCATTTCATTTTTTTTCCAAATACCTTCTGGTTTGTGATAGCCAACGATAACTTTTGAATAATTTTTGATTTGTACTAAAACTGAATCTAAATTTTTAGTTTGAATGACATCGATTTCAGCATATTCTTTCAATTTATCCACAAAAACGGAATTGTCACCGTCACCAATTTTAATGTAGGCAATTTTTTCCTTATCAAGATTTTTAATTGGAATAATTTCTGCTTCATTTTTTAATACCGTAATTGCATTTTCGTACATTTCTAAATTTAAAGCTTTATATGCTTTAAGATTTAAGTCGGTATATAAATTATTTAATTCAATAGGACAATAATTATTTAAACCCGCTTTGTGCTTATAACTTAAAATTTTCTTTACAGAATAAGCTAAACGTTCTTCAGTTAAAACAGAATCTTGATAAGCTTGTTTGAATTTTTCTATAGCAACTGGTACATTTTCTGCAAATAACAATACGTCATTTCCCGCTAAAAAAGCAGCTAAATCAATATCTCCAGGTTGTTTAAAATTACTGGCGCCTTTCATATTTAGGGCATCTGTAAAAATTAAACCTTCAAATTTTAATTCTTTTTTTAAAATATCGGTTACTACTTTATCAGATAAAGAAGAAGGAATGTTTTCTCTAGATTCTATGCTTGGTACATTCAAATGAGCTACCATTACACTTGATAAACCGTGCTTAATTAATTCTTTGTACGGATACAATTCTACTTCATCAATACGCTCTCTAGTAAAATCTACTGTTGGCAAAGCGTGATGCGAATCGGTTGAAGTATCGCCATGACCTGGAAAATGTTTAGCAGTTGCAAAAACACCATAATTTTGTAATCCTTTCATGTAAGCCAATGCTTTTTCGGTAACATTTTCTTTAGTTTCACCAAACGAACGATTACCAATAATTGGATTTTTAGGATTAGTATTGATGTCGACTACAGGTCCAAACGTGAAATGAATACCTAATCTTTTGCATTGATCGGCCATTTGGATACCCATTTTTTCAATTAGAGAATTATCTTTAATTGCTCCTAAGGTCATATTCCATGGATAGGTATGAGTAGAATCGATACGCATACTTAAGCCCCATTCGGCATCATTACCAATTAACATGGGGATTTTTGATTTAGCTTGAAAACGATTTGTTAATTTAGCTTGACGAGCTGGTCCACCTTGAAAAAAAATTAATCCTCCAATTTTATATTTAGTAACTAATTTATCTAAATCTTGTGCGTGACTTTCGTTTTTATTCGAATAAGCAGCTATCATAAATAATTGACCCACTTTTTCTTCAAAAGAAAGTGAATTATAAATACTATCAACCCAAATTTTTTCAGGTTGATTGTTAATTTTATTTTGACTGTATATGGTTTGGCTAAAAACTATAAATAAAATAATTAATCGCTTCATGTAAAATTTTTAAAATGAAAAATCACCAATAGTTCTTACGACTATTGATGATTCCAAAGTTAGGTATTTTTTTTAGAAAAATCTACTATGCCAGCTTTCTTCCGCTGGAACTTCCCAGAATTCTTCTAATTCTCCTTTTGTATTGATTAAATTATTAAAAACAATGGTTTTAGCAGTAACTGCTTTTTCTTTGGCCATTTTTTTAAAATCGATAAGAGTTTTGTGTGCGATGTGTTCTCCTATTTTATACGTAACATTCATTTTGTCAAGCAATTCTATTTGAAATTCTTGTTCTAATTGTTGTATAAAATGAACAGATGCATCAATTGAACAACCTGTAGCATTTTGAACTTCTTGATTCACAGCAAAAATCACAAAACGATTATATTTAATAAGAAATGATGCGGCTAAACTTGTACCATGAGCAGACCAATTTGTAACAAATTCATCACATTTTAAAGTTATAGAATCTACTTCATCGTCAGATAATTTTCGATTAGATTGGTAAATCCAAATTTTTGAATCTTCCGGTAATTCTTCGAAGGGTATATACATTATTATATTTTTTCAATAGTTAAAATTCTTTTTTCATCCACATAATCATTTTTGTCATCATCAAATAAATTAAGCACTGAATATTTTATAGCCACTTTATCGTTTACTTTTAACTTTTTTTCTTTAAAATAAGGTTGATAATTATCAAATTCATTGTAAGCCATAAAATGAACTTCTTTATTATCAATTTTAACAACTAGATATTGCGTTTCAAGTTCATCAAAATATAATTTTACAACAACACCTTTAACTTCGAAAGTTGGTTCTTCAACAATTTCTTCTTCAACTTCAGTATTTCCTTCAGAATCTTTATAAATGAATGAGGTTAAATCATACGTTAAATTAGCATTTTCATTAAAATAATGCAGTAAATTTAAAGTAAAAATGGAATCCGATTTTAATTTATCTAAACAAACATCTATCCAATATGCTTCAGCATAATTGATAATTTGCAAAATATTTTGTGCATTTTCTTCATCTAGATAATTCTCACCTAAAACTTGTTTTACTTTCAGTTCATTTTTTTTAAATGATTCTACAAAACAACTTTGCACAGCATCCATCCAATCACCATTTGAACTTTGAACTTGTTTCACACAATTACATCCATTTACAGAAATGGTATTTGCTATTTCATTTAATTTATTTTCATCAATATTTTGACTAAAACCGAATGATGTGATTAAAAAAACTGCTACAAAAAAAATATTTTTCATTTATAAATCAATTATGTTGTATTTGAATTCAATTTTAGATTTTTTTCAAATCAATAATAATTTGAGTACTCAATTTTTCACCAGTTTCTTCATCATTAATTTCATATTCTCGAACAGTGATTTTAATTTTTTGATTGACTTTAATTTGTTTCGTTGTCAATTGTGGCATGAAGTTATTTAGATCATTAAAAACTACTAAATCATAAGTTTCATTAGATTCATCTTTAACAACAATATGAATATCTTTATCTTCATCTTCATATGTTTTTACATAAAAAACTTCAAATTCAACATCTTTATGAGATAAATCTGATGCTACTTCTTGTTCTTCTGCATCTTCTTCTGCCTTTAAAGAATAAGAAACTATATCGTATTTTAAAACTTTTTTAGTATAAAAATAAATAACAAAATTTGGAGACCAATCTTCTTCTATAAGGTTCAATTTTTGTGAACAAACATCAAGCCAATAAGTTTTAGCATCTGTTAGAATTTGATATATATAAGGTGCTTTTTCTTCATCTAAATAATTTTCACCAATTATTTGTTTGAATTGCAAATCATTTTCTTGAAAAGCTTTTAAATAACAAGAATAAATGGCATCCATCCATTCGCCATTCGCCTTATTTGATCTTTGTACACAATTACAGGTACTTTCAGAAAGACTATTTGCTAATTGTTTCAATTTATTTTCATCAACATTTTGGCTAAAACCGAATGTTGTGATTAAGAAAAATACTAATGTAAATATTATTCTCAAAATTATAAATCTTGAGCATTTGCAATTAATTCTGCTATATCCATCACTTGAACAGATCCTTCTTTTTCTTTGTTTTTGATTCCGTCTGTTAACATGGTGTTACAAAATGGGCAACCAGCAGCTATAATTTCTGGCTTAGTTTCTAAAGCATCTTCAGTTCTTTCAATGTTGATGTCTTTATCTCCTTTTTCTGGTTCTTTGAACATTTGCGCACCACCAGCACCACAACATAAACCATTTGCACGAGAACGTTTCATTTCTACCAGTTCTGCATCTAGTTTTTGAATTAAATCTCTTGGTGCTTCGTAAATATTATTTGCACGACCTAAATAACAAGGGTCATGGAAAGTGATTCTTTTACCTTTAAATTGTCCACCTTCAATGGTTAACCTTCCAGAATCTAATAAAGATTTTAAAAATTCGGTATGATGTACAACTTCGTACTTTCCGCCTAATTCTGGATATTCATTTTTAATGGTATTAAAACAATGAGGACAAGCAGTTACAATTTTTTTAACTTCATACGCATTCATTACCTCGATATTCATCATGGCTTGCATTTGAAATAAAAACTCGTTTCCAGCACGTTTTGCTGGATCACCTGTACAACTTTCTTCGGTTCCTAAAACAGCAAAAGGTACATTTGCTTTATTTAAAATTTTAACAAATGCTTTTGTAATTTTTTTGGCTCTATCATCAAAACTTCCAGAACAACCTACCCAAAATAAAACTTCTGGAGTTTGTCCTTGAGCCATCATTTCGGCCATCGTTGGTACTACTAAATTTTCTGACATATTATTTATGTTTATACGTATTAGTGTGTATTAATCGTTTAATTCATCCTGATTTTCATCATCAAAAACTTGAATCGTTACATCTTTTTCTATCAAATCTGTAAACTTACCTTTGTATCTAGTGGCTTTAACTAAATGATTATCAATCCAATGGTAATTTCCACCACGAGGTTTACCCATTACCATTCCGTGATATTTAAAACCATGTTGTTTCAACCAAGCTTCTGTAACCACCCTATGTGCTTCGGTACGAGAGGTAAAAAAGAAAATAACATGACCTTCATCATACCATTTATTTAACGTTTCTAAAGCATCTGGATATACTTTTGCCGTAGCCATTCTTTCCGGTTCTTCGTTTGGAATGTCATCACAAATGGTTCCGTCTATATCAATCAAATAATTTTTAATTCCTTCAGGTAAAATGGGACTTAAATGTTCGCCATTTATAGTTAATTCTTGTAATTTACCTTCTATTTCTTCTTTTTTCATTTTTAGGTTGTTCTTATAATTTACTAGAAAGTAGAATAATTAATCGTTTCTCCAGTTTAAACGATCTTGTTGGTTGTATTGCCATGGCGCACCGTTATTTTCGATGTTAGTCATTACGGCGTTTAATTCCATTGGTGCGGCACTTTGTTCCATAACTAAATAACGTCTCATATCCATAATAATAGATAAGGGACTGATATTAATTGGACATTCTTCCACACATGCATTACAAGAGGTACAAGCCCAAAGTTCTTCAGGAGTAATGTAATCGTTTAATAAAGATTTATTATCTGGAACAAATACGCCTTTATTGGCATCCATATTTTTACCAACTTCTTCTAATCTGTCACGCGTATCCATCATAATTTTACGAGGCGATAATTTCTTACCTGTATTATTTGCTGGACATGAAGAGGTACAACGACCACATTCTGTACAAGTATAAGCGTTTAATAATTGAACCCAATTTAAATCTTGTACATCAGAAGCTCCAAATTTTGCTGGAACTGCATCCGGATTAGCTGGTGCTGCAAACGGATCAGCATTTGGATCCATCATTAATTTCACTTCGTTAGTCACACTTTGTAAATTATCGAATTTCCCTTTTGCATTTAAATCGGCAAAATAAGTATTAGGAAACGCTAATAAAATATGTAAGTGTTTAGAGAAATATAAATAATTTAAAAATGCAATGACCATTAATAAGTGACCCCACCAGCCTACTCTTTCCAAAATATGTAAAGTACCTTCACTCATTCCTCCAAAAATAGCAGGTCCTATATATTTAGAAATAGAGAAATTAAAAGATCCCATTCCTTCGAAGTGAGATTTACCTATTCTGTAAAGTTCTTCATCTGTACCATTCATAGTAAAAATACAAGTTACAAGTACAATTTCCATGATTAAGATCAAGTTCGCATCTTTAGTAGGCCAGCCTAGCATTTCAACTTTATTGAAACGAGGTAATTTTAATAAATTTCTTCTAGAAAGAAATGCTACAGTAGCTACTAAAGCTAATAGAGATAAAATTTCAATAAAACTAATCAAGAAGGTATAGAATCCACCTAAACTGTCTTTAAAAAATCGATGTGTTCCAAAAAGCCCGTCCACAATGATTTCTAACAACTCAATTTGAGTAATAATAAAAGCGGCATACAAAGTAAAGTGTAAAATTGCTGGAATAGGTCGGCTAAACATTTTTTTCTGACCAAAAGCGATTAACGCCATGTTTTTCCAACGAGCAGCAGCATCATCTGTACGATTTACTTGTTGTCCTAATTTGATATTTCTAATAATTTTTTGAACATTTTTCACAAAAAAGCCAACGCCTACGATTAGGACAATTGCAAAAATGATATTTGGTAAAAAACTCATAAGGTTTAATTTTTGGGTTGTTCTATATTTGGTTCGTTATTTGGAGCTACATAAGGTTTGTTTTTCTTACCGAAAACAGAAACATTTACATAACGGGTAGGATTCAAACGTAAATCTTGTAATAATAGTTCTAATTCTTTTGAAGTTTTTGTCAAATTCGTATACATTACATCATCACTTAATAATTTGCCCATGGAACCTTTTCCTTGTTCTAAATTAGCCATGATACCGTTTACACTGTTTAATGTAGCTTCTAATTTTTTCACAGTCGCCCCTAAATCCGCTTTTTCTAAAGAAGCTGACATCTCTTTCAAATTTCCAGAAGTCTTCTCAAAATTGGATAAAGTGGTGTTTAATTTAGATTTATTTTCTGCTAGAATACCATTAATGCTTTTAGAAGTTTGACTAAATTCAGACATAGTAACTTCCAAAGAAGCAATAGCCGATTTTAATTTTTGTTGCGTACTAGCATCTAAAGTAGCATTTAATTTCGACATTAAATTATTTGCATTATCTAGAAGAGCTTCTACTTTTGATTTAACTGGACCTATTTCTTGAGCTAATTTATCAGTAAGACCAAGCGTATTTGATGCTTTTAAAGTATCGCCAGAAGATGTATAATTTTTATCTGAAAAGTTTGTGATTATGGCAATTTCTCGACCACCCATTACCCCTAAACCTTGAATTTCAGCTAAACTAGATTTAGCAATTTTCACATCTTCGTTAGTAATAAACATTTCAATTTTCATTTTACCATCTGGCAAAATTTCAATAGTATTGATTTTACCGATAACTAAACCATTCAAAGTGACAGGTGAAGAAGGTACTAATCCAGCAACATTATCATAATATACATATAACTTGTTACTCGTATCAAATAGATTTTTACCTTTTAGGAAGTTAAAACCCCAGTAAAATAATACTATGGATAAAATAACTAAAACAGCAACTTTAATTTCTCTTGTGATTTTCAAAGCTAATTAATTTAAAAAAACAAAAATAACAATTATTATTTGATTGCCTCGCTTAATTTAATTTTTTTCCCATTTTTTATAGCAACTAAAAAAGAGGAAGTATAACCTTTGGCATTTGCTTCCTGAAGCAATCCTTTTGCAGTAGTATATGAGGAAGTTGAGCCGTAAAAATACTTGTAAATAGCATTTTCATATGCTACAGAGATATGGGATAATCCCTTAAAGTTTTTAGGAAGTGTTTCTAGCTTTTTTCCACTAGCTGCAATTTGAACTTTAAACACTACGCCATCAATAGCTGTTTTGTTCGTTTCAATTGTTTTATTTTCGTTTTTTTTAACGTCTTTTTTTACAATATCTTTTTTGATATCATCTTTTTTAGGAGAAACCGAATCGGATTTAAAAAAATCATCTCGATAATCTAAAATCGCTTTTGCAATAGCTTCGGCAAGTTTGTTTTGTCCTTCTACAGAATTTAAAAAAGCACCTTCTTCTTTATTAGAAACAAATCCCATTTCTACTAATACACGTGGCATAATAATTTTTCGTAAAACTAAAAAACCAGCTTGTTTTACTCCTCTATTTTTACTGGTGGTAAATTTAGTAAAAGCTTGTTGTACCTTACCTGCAATATCAATACTCTGTTGAATATTTTCTTCTTGCATAATAGAAATACCCATAACAGATTCTGGTGATTTTGGATCAAAACCATCATATTTAATTTTATAATCACTTTCCAAAGTAACTACGGCGTTTTCCTTTTTTGCAACTTCTAAATTAGCTGCATTTCGGGTTACTCCCATAACATAAGTTTCATTTCCTGCAGCAGACTGATTGTCGTTAGCATTACAATGCATCGAAACAAACAAATGTCCTTTAGATCGGTTGGCTATATTTGCTCGTTCATTCAATTCTACAAAAACATCTGTTTTTCGTGTGTAAACCACCTCAATATTCTGTTCTTTAGATAGTAATTCTCCTACCTTAAGAACCGTACTTAAAGCTATTTTTTTTTCTATGTTACCGTGATAAGTTGCGCCATAATCTTTTCCACCATGACCCGCATCTAACACAACTTTAAATTTTTTAGTTTGAGCTTGTACCGCAAGGGAGAAAAAAAGTATACAGATACTTTGAATTAATTTTATCATTATTTTATTTTGATTCTACTATAAAAGCAGATTTATATCCTTTTAATTTGGCTTCTTCTAGTAATTTCTTGCAGGTTTCCATACTTCCTTCGCCATAAAAATATTTAAATCCACCATTTGATTCTACCACTGAAATAGGTTGTAACCCATTGAAATTTTCTGGAATTGGATCCATTCTTTTCGTATTGAAACTAATTTGAACTTTATAACCACTTCCAACAGGTATTGAAGCTAAAGTTGAAGAACTATTCAAAATTGATGAATCTGTTGGGATTGTACTAATTTCAGGTTCAATAATAGGTTCTTTAATATCTAGTACATTCGGTAAGGTATTGGTACCTTTTAGATTGTTTTTATAGTCTATAACAGACCTAGCAATAACTTGTGCATAATTCGATTTCGCTTCTTCTGTTCGCATGTATTTAGATTCTTCCAAATTACTTAAAAAACCTAATTCTATCAAAACTCCGGGCATTACTGTGGCATCTAAAACCCATAAAGGTTGTTGGTGCATGCCTAAATCTTTACGTTGCAAAGAATTTTTAAAATAACTTTGAACTGTACTTGCAAAATCAATACTTTGCATTAACGTTTCTTCTTGAATAATTTTTAAACCAATTTGCGTGTTAGGATTATTCGGATCAAAACCTTCGTATTTTTCTTTATAATCTTCTTCTAAAGAAATCACGGCATTTTCTGCTTTAGCAATTTCAAAATTCATACCTGAACGAGATAATCCCATTACTAAAGTCATCGAACCAAAAGGTTTTGGAGAAACAGATGAATTACAATGTACTGAAACAAATAAATCTGCTTCAAAATCATTCGCTATTCTTGCCCTTTCAGTTAAAGGTATAAATACATCTGTAGTCCGCGTATATTTCACTTGAAATTCGGGATAAGATTCTAAAATTTTTCCAATTTTTAAAATTACATCTAAAGCAATATGTTTTTCAATGCAACCATTTTTTTGAGCGCCAGGATCTTTACCTCCGTGACCAGCATCTAAAATAATCTTAAATTTCTTTTCTTGAGCTAAAGAAAAGACTGATAAAGAGAGAAATATAAGTAAAAGAATTTTTTTCATTTGTGCTGAATTCATTTCAGTATTTTAATTAAGTTATAATTTTACTAAATACTTAAATTTAATAAAAAATATACGTAAGTTTGACCCATCAAAAATTGAACCATTTTTTACAAAAATAGTATTTATAGATTTGAGTACAAAGATTAATCATATCGTTTTTTTATTTTTTTTTCTAATTACTTGTAATTTAGAAATTTACGCACAAAACACTACTCCAAAAGATAGTGTTCAGGTGAATACAAATGATTTACTGGCCACCAAAGCCACAGTAAAAAAAGACACTACGAAAAAACCTTTATTAGAAGGAATTGTCAAGCGTAAAGCGAAAGACTATGAACGATTGGATCAAAGAAAAAAAAGGTTAACGCTTTATAATGAAGCTGAATTGTATTATCAGAATTTTGAATTAAAATCGGGTATTATCGTTTTAGATTATGAAAAAAACGAGGTTTATGCTGGTAGATTAAAAGACAGTACTGGTAAATATATACAGTTTCCATACTTTAAACAAGGTGAAAATGTAATTGAACCTGATTCGATTCGCTTCAATACAAAAACTGGAAAAGCCCAAATTTTCAATGCTAAAAGTAAGCAAAATGAAATGTTCATACGTTCTGAAGTATCTAAAAGGGAAAATGATTCGGTGTTCTTTTTCAAAAACGCACGTTTTACTACATCCACTAATATAGAACATCCTGAATATTATTTTAAATCTAAAAGATCTAAATTAGTTCCGGGGAAAAAATTCGTAACCGGATTGACGCATATGTATATTGCAGATGTTCCTACTCCTATTGGTGTGCCTTTTGCTTTTTTTCCTATGTCGGATAAAAGCACTTCAGGTGTCATTATACCAAATCCTGGTCAAAATAATGAGCGTGGCTATTTCTTGCAAAATGGAGGGTATTATTTTGCTTTAAGTGATTATTATGATTTAGCGGTATTAGGTGATTATTATACCAACGGTAGTTATACTTTACGAACAGAAACTTCCTATGCGAAAAGATATAAATTTAGTGGTAGTTTTCAAACCAGATATGAGAATCAAGTTTTTGGTGAAAAAGGATTTCCAGGCTATCAAAGAAGTAACCAATATAACATTCAGTGGACACATAACCAAGATCCAAAAGCATCGGCGAATTCTAGATTTTCAGCATCTGTAAACTTTGGTAGTAGTAAATATTTTAGACAATCTATTAATTTTGCGAACCAAGCTTCTACCTTAACAAATACTCTAAATTCTTCTATTAGTTATTCCAAAACAGTTCCGATAATTCCATTAGTTAATTTTGCTGTAGCCATCACACACAGTCAAAATACTAATACAGAAATCGTAAATTTAACATTACCTTCTTTTAATGCAAGTGTGGATCCTATATTTCCGTTTGCTAAAAAAGATGGAATTAAAAAAGGAGTTTTTCAAAACATTAATTTTCAATACGGTTTAAGGGGTGAAAATAGAATTTCTACAACTGAAGAATTTATGTTTACCTCAAAAATGTTCGATACGGCATTAGCTGGGATTTCGCACTCCATACCTTTATCAACTAATTTTAAAATATTTAAATACTTTAGTGTAACTGCAGCTACTTCATTTGTCGAAAATTGGGTTTTTAATACCACGTCAAAATCCTTTAATCGTACCACTATAAAAGAAGAAACAGTTCGTGTTAATGGTTTTGATTCATTTAGAACTTATAATTTCACAACCAGCCTTGGTACTTCAATTTATGGAACTTATACGTTTAATGAAAAAAACAACTTAAAAGCTATTAGACATACTATTCGTCCCTCTATTTCTTATGGATATACACCTAGTTTTGGTCAATATTATGATCAATATGTAGACAATAATGGAAATTATATTAGTTATAGTAGGTTTGAAAACACACTGTATGCGCCACCAAGTAGATTCGTTTCCAATGCTATTGGGTTAGGATTAGAGAATACTTTAGAAGCAAAAGTAGTAGATAAAAACAGTAAAAAAGGAGAAACTAAAAAAGTAAGTTTGTTAAATCAGTTTAATTTCAGGACTAGTTATGACTTTACTTCTCCTGAGTTTAAGTTAAGTCCAATCGATTTTATTGGAGGAACTACTTTACTAAACAATAAATTAGGTGTAAATTTTGGGGCACAATTTGATCCTTATGATTTAGATGAAAATAACGAAAGAATTAATGAGTTTAGCATCAGTAATGGAAATGGTTTAGCCCGAATGACAAGTTCTAATATTACTTTAAATTATTCTTTTACTAGTACTGATTTTACCAAAAATAAAGCTTCTAAACAAACTGTACAAAACGGAGGAAGAAGTGATGATTTATTTGGATCTTCAGCAGATTTATCAAATCAAAATGAAAGTTTATTTGATAAAGATGATAAAAAAAATACGCAAACAGAATTGTATAGTTTTAAGTTTCCTTGGGATTTGAGACTAGCGTATTCCTTAACCTACACTAATATCAGAAATGAAAGGCTAATTTCTACCAATTCATTGATGGTTTCTGGAAATGTTGATTTAACTGATAAATGGAAAATGGGATTTTCTTCCGGATATGATTTTGCACAAAAAGGAGTGGTTCAAACACAATTACGATTTGAACGAGATTTAGAAAGTTGGAGAATGAGTTTTAGTATGGTTCCGATTGGATTGTACGCTTCTTGGAATTTCTTTATCGGTATAAAATCTTCAATTTTAAGTGATATCAAATACGACAAACAAAAAGTTAGAGATCAAGTGTTACGATAGATAAATTGACTATAATCATTTCAAAAAATAATCCATAAAATGAAAAAAATAATTTTTACAGAAAAAGCGCCTGCTCCTATTGGACCTTATAATCAAGCTGTTTTAGTTGGAAATACCTTATACACTTCAGGCCAAATTGCAATTGACCCAAGTACTAATGAATTAGTTTTAGAAACTATTGAAGCTGAAACTAAATTGGTTATGGAGAATTTAAAAGCAGTACTAGAAGCGGCTAACATGACATTTGAAGATGTAGTAAAAACTACTATTTTCATTAGTGATATGAATAATTTTGCAAAAATAAATGCTGTTTATGGCGGCTATTTTAATGAATCTTCAGCACCAGCAAGAGAAACAGTTCAAGTTGCTTGTTTACCAAAAAATGTAAACGTTGAAATATCAGCTATAGCAATTAAATAATTCAACAATATAAATTATAATTAAACCTCATTTTTCTATTAATCTGAGGTTTTTTTTATAAATAACTACAAACTCAATTATGAAAATACGTTTTTTTATTTTAATATGGTTACTTTCTAGTAGTATTTCTTCAGCACAATCCATACAAAAAATTAGTAAACCTGAAAAAGATTTTGAAAAATTTTGGAGTACATTTAGAGATAATTATGCTTTCTTCAAACTTAAAAAGATAAATTGGGATAGCATTTATACCAAATACCGCCCAATGGTGTCTAAAAAAACTAAAGAAAAAGAATTAATTTCTATATTCGGGCAGATGGTAACGCCGCTAAAAGACGGTCATATTACCATTTCTAAAGGCGATGAAGTCGTATTCAAAGTGAAAAAATCTTCCTATTTTAGAGATGAATTTAAAGGAATTGAAAATGAGTTTTGGCAAACTGTTGCTACAACATTAAAAAATAATAATTTTTCAGATTTAAATAAAGTCGGCCCAATTTTTAAATCGGAACCTTTATATTACACTTCACATACTGAAGATTTGGCATATATCCGAATTACAAGATGTTTTGGAAATCCAGAAAGTCTGTTTGACGATAACTTAGAAAAAACAGATTTAACTTTAATGTTGCAAAAATTTGATAGTATTATTTCATCTTACAGTACAAAAAAAGGTTTAATATTAGATTTGCGTTCGAATGGTGGCGGACATGGAGGACTTGAACTAGCAAGTAGATTGACAGCAAATAAAACACTTACTCATTACAAAGCTACAAGAATTGGCGGTGGATATGAACAATTTTCAGAACTTATTGCGCAATATATTGAACCCAATACGGCTGTCCAATTTATTAAACCTATTGTTGTTTTAACTAGTGATAAAACAGCCAGTTCTGCAGAAGATATTACTTTATCCTTATATCAACAACCACATGTAACTACAGTCGGAACAGCAACTTCTGGGATGTTATCTGATATGTTTGGAACCGATTTATCTAATAAAATTTCTTTTACGTTATCTAATCAAAGTTATTATGATACGTCTAAAAATCTATTAGAAGACCGAGGCGTTCCCGCTACTATTGAAATTAAAAATAGTAAAAATGACCTTGTAAATCAAATCGATCCAGTACTTATAAAATCCCTAACTATTTTAAAAGAAAAGTAACTTTTTATAGACTGATTTAAACTTGCATTTGGGTAACACATATTTGTGAATAGGAATGCTACAAATAAACTATAGAAATTAAATAAAAATGAAAACAGTAAAATTAGCTCTTGATTGGACACCAAACACCAATCATATTGGGTTTTTAGTTGCGAAAGATTTAGGTTTTTATGCAGAAGAAGGTTTAGAACTTGAAATTTTAAATCCGATAGAAGATCAGTATGCTAAAACGCCTGGGAAAAAATTGGCGTTGGATGAAGCAGATTTTGCCATTGCTCCATTTGAAACTGTAATTAGTTTGAATAATACTACCAATACAGTCGCTGCTGTAGCGATTTTTGCTATTCTACAAGAAGATTTGAGTTGTATTGCAACGCTAAAATCTTCAAATATATCTCGTCCAGATTTGTTAGATGGAAAAATTTATGCTTCATATAAAGCGCGTTATGAAGATTTAATAGTTCGTCAAATGATTAAAAATGATGGCGGCGATGGAAATGTAAACTTTATTTATCCTGAAAAATTAGGGATTTGGAATACATTATTAACCGGTCAAGCCGATGCTACTTGGATTTTTGACAATTGGGAAGGAGTTGAAGCTTCAACAAAAGAGATTGATTTATTTAAATTCGATATGAATTCTTTTTCAATTCCTTACGGATATTCTCCAGTTGTTTTAACCAAAAAAGAAAATATAGCGGCGAATCAAAATGAGTATAAATCATTTGTTCAAGCCACTAAAAAAGGCTTTTTATATGTTCAAAAACATCCTGAAAAAGCGATTTCAATTTTAAAAAAATATGTCACAAGTTATGATTTGGAACATATTGATTTAGAAAAATCTATTGCTATGACTCAAGCTCATTTTGGTGATGAAAAAACTTGTGGAACCATGCAAACGGAAAAAGTAAACGCTTTTTTAAAATGGCTTATTTCAAATAATTTAGAACATGAGAACTGTTTAAAACAAGAATTATTTACCAATGAATTGATTTAATATTTTGATTTACAGATTTTTTTTAAAAATATATTGTTACGTATAGGATTTTCTGATACTACTATTTTAGGATCTTATGCGTTTTAAGGAGAATAAATGAAACTTAGTTCTATTTTTGTATACTAATAAAAATAATTGAAATATGGATTTCTTAACTCTTGCACAAACTAGATATACTACAAAAAAATACAATCCTAATTTAGTAATCGAACCGGCTAAAATAGAAGCCTTAAAGCGTATTTTACAATTAAGTCCGTCTTCTATTAACAGTCAGCCTTGGTCATTTACAATAGTTTCTAATAAAGATATTAAAAATGAATTGGCCTCTTATTCCTTTTTTAACGAACAAAAAGTAAAAGATGCGAGTCATTTAGTAGTTTTTCAGGTAATTCATGATCTTGAAAAATTTGAAGCACAAATTCAAAAAAACTTGCCAGAAGGAGCGGTTGGATATTACCAACAATTTTTAAAAATTAAATCAGAAACTGAAATTCAAGCTTGGCTAGCACAACAAGTATACTTATCAATTGGTTTTTTCTTGGGCGCTTGTGCCACAATGGAAATTGATGCTACTCCAATGGAAGGTATTCAACCGGAAGCGTATGATAAAATCTTAAACAAAACAGGATATACCACGCTAGTTGCTGTTGCTATTGGCTATAGAGATGAAACCGATAGTAACCAACCTGATATAAAACCAAAATCACGATTAGATTTAGATCAAGTGGTTGAAACAATTGGATAAGTTTTATTCCTAAAATATAAAATTCGTTATTTAGTCATTATATAAAAAAGACTGAATAACGAATTCTTATAAACCTGAAGTTATATTTGAAAAGGGATTAACAATTTTTCAAATCGTTTCAAATACGAATCAAAAATAGTTATTCTTCTAATGAATTCAATAATAATTGTGCTGTAGCTTCATTGGTGGCTAATGGCACATTATGTACATCACAAATTCGTATCAACATATTAATATCTGGTTCATGTGGATGACTACTCATAGGATCTTTAAAAAATAAAACCATTTTAGTTTTTCCTTCTGCTACTCGAGCCGCAATTTGCGCATCACCACCTAGCGGTCCACTCAGCATTTTTTTGACTTGTATACCAATAGCAGCCACTTTCCCACCCGTAGTTCCCGTGGCAATAATTTTGATATTTTCTCTTAATAAAAGATCGTGATTTTTATTTAAAAACTGCACCATATCCGCTTTTTTACCATCATGTGCAATTACTGCTATTTCCATTTTTTTATTTGTCATTTTACAAAAATTATTCTTCAATATGTGAATCTTTCAAAGTAGTTTTTAAGTATACAAATCCTAGAACTCCAGCCATCAATGAGGAAAGTAGAATTATAAATTTAGCATTATTAATGATACTTTCATTATCAAAAGCAAGTAAAGTTATAAAAATAGACATCGTAAAACCAATACCACCTAAAAACCCAACACCAATTACTGATTTCCAATCCATATCGTTTGGTAATTTGCACCATCCTATTTTAACTGCTAGGAAAGTCAATATAAAAATCCCCAAGGGTTTTCCAACAATTAATCCTAAAGCAATTCCTTCACTATAATGAGCTGTAAGAATCTGGCTAATATCGCCTTCCATAATTATAGCCGTGTTGGCTAAGGCAAAAACGGGTAAAATAATAAATGCGACAGGTTTGTGTAAAAAATGTTGTAAAATATAAGAGGTAGATTTTTCACCGCCATTTCCAAACGGAATTGCAAAAGCCAACAAAACTCCTGTAATTGTAGCATGAACACCTGAATGTAGCATGAAATACCACATAAAAACGCCACCAATTAAATAGGGTATTAAATTAGTCACTTTAAAATACTTTCCTAAAACATATAAAAACACAAAAATACCTAAGGCAATACTTAAATTCATCCAAAGTAAGGTTTTGGTATAGAATAAGGCAATAACTAAAATAGCTCCTAAATCGTCAATAACGGCTAAAGCGGTTAAAAATATTTTTAAGGAGGTGGGAACTTTATTTCCTAATAAAGATAAAATGCCTAAAGCAAAGGCAATATCAGTGGCCATTGGAATTCCAGCACCGGATTGAGTTTCCGTTCCAAAATTAAAATACAAAAAAATAACTGCAGGAACAATCATTCCGCCAATTGCAGCGAATATGGGCAATAAAGCATCTTTTATATTGGATAATTCGCCTTGATATATTTCTCGTTCTAATTCTAAACCAATTAATAAAAAGAAAATGGTCATTAAACCATCGTTAATCCAATATTCTATACTTTGACCTGAAAATTCAGTCGACCAAAAATGATGATAACTCACACCAAAATTTGAATTTGCAAAGCATAAAGAAATTAAAGTACAACCTATTAATAATAAACCACCTAATTTTTCACTTTCAAAAAAGTCTTTAAATAATTGAGAAATTTTCATACTGTTTATTTATAGCAAAAATACTGCTTTTAAAATGTATCTCCATGATAAACTAAAAAAACCTTAGCAAAATATTATTTTTACTAAGGTTGATCCACTATTAACTTATTAACTTAATTAACTATTAGCTACATGAAACTCAATTAAACCATCAATAGGTCTTCTTAATACGTTACCTATTTTAATATCGTATTCATTTAAAATTGCTTCTAGTTCTTCTTTTAAATAAAATGCAATTGAACCTATAAAATGTACAGGAACTTCTTTATAATTATCAAATTGCGTAATATAATTTTCTACAAATGCCACCATTTCTTCACGAATAAATTGCTGACAAATTGCTTCATTTTTATTTTTAATTAAAAACTCAGCAAAAGTGGCTAAATATGCATTTGGATTAGGTTTTTTATAGAAATTTTCTTTGATAACATCAGCTTCTAAATCAAATTCTTTTTCAAATTTGTTGGCTAAATGTTTTGGCATTTTATTGAAATAATAAGCGCGTATTAAATGACGCCCAAATCTATTCCCACTACAATCATCCATGGCAATATAGCCAAGTGATTGAACTTTTTGATGTAAAACATTACCATCAAAATAACTACAATTAGACCCTGTTCCTAGGATACAAACAATAGCCTTTTCGTTTTTTGGAGTCGTGGCAAATACTGCAGCATAAGTATCTTCATATACCGAAACGGAAGCATTACTAAAATACTCTTGAAAAACTTCTGTTAGAAAATTTTTCATTCTGTCCGTTCCACAGCCAGCGCCATAAAAATATAAAAAATCTGCTTTATCTTTATTATGAGAAATATCAAACTTATCTTCTAAACGCGCAACAATCTCTTCTTTTGTTAACACTTCTGGATTCAAACCTAAAGATTGGGTCGTAAATAAAACTTTACCATTAGCATCAATGGCAATCCAATCGGCTTTAGTAGAACCGCTATCTACAAGTAATTTCATTTTAGTTTAGTTTGTAATTGGTAAAAATAAAAAAATGACTGGCTATGAAAAACCAATCACTTTTTAAAGAAAATTTTATTTTACTGCATGAATATGTACAGCTAAATCAATTAATTTACTTGAATAACCATATTCGTTATCATACCAAGAAACTAATTTAAAAAATGTTGAATTTAAACCAATACCGGCTTTAGCATCAACAATTGAAGTTCTAGTATCAGATACAAAATCTTGAGATACTACTAAATCTTCTGTATAGCCTAAAATACCTTTCATAGAAGTTTCTGAAGCTTCTTTTAAAACCTTCATAATTTCCTCATAAGTAGTTTCTTTCGCTAATTTTACTGTTAAATCAACAACTGAAACATCTACTGTTGGCACACGCATTGACATCCCCGTCAATTTTCCATTTAATTCTGGAATAACTTGTCCAACCGCTTTAGCTGCACCTGTTGAAGATGGAATGATATTTACAGAAGCGGCACGACCACCTCTCCAGTCTTTTCTTGAAGGACCATCTGCTACCATTTGTGTAGAAGTAGAAGCGTGAACGGTTGTCATTAAACCTTCTACAATTCCGAAATTATCATGAATTACTTTAGCTAAAGGCGCCAAGCAATTTGTCGTACAAGATGCATTGGAAACAACTGTATCCGCTGCCGTTACTTTTTCGTGATTTACTCCCATTACAAACATCGGAGCATCTGCTGAAGGTGCAGAAATAATTACCTTCTTAGCACCACCTGTAATGTGCGCGCTTGCTGTTTCTTTAGTGGTAAAAAAACCAGTACATTCCGCCACAACATCAACATCAACTGACGCATCATCCCATTTAATTTGTGTAGGATCTTTTTCTGCTGTTACACGAATATACTTATCATTTACATATAATTTTCCATCTTTAACTTCAACTTTACCTGCAAAACGACCGTGTACAGAATCGTATTTTAACAAATAAGCTAAATGATCAACATCTAATAAATCATTGATCGCAACAACTTCTACATTATCCCTATTATATGTTTCTCTGAAAACAATTCTTCCAATTCTTCCGAATCCGTTTATTCCTAATTTTACTTTTGACATATGTTTAAAATATTTGACTCCAA
>CAZULO010000001.1:29102-56763 GCA_964621245.1 uncultured Flavobacterium sp. | reverse complement strand
CAATTTTGCGTACTGTCGAATCGATCCAACCATAGCAAATAGCCACTTTTACAGCGTTTCTTAAGTATATTGCAAACAAATTTATTTAAATAAAGTTAAAACCAATGAGCGAATATAAACAAAAAATCCTAACCGTTAAAAGTTAGGATTTTTGCTTTATTAGAAAAGGTTTTATAATTAATCTATTGGGTTTTCTAAATAATCACCCATTTCTGTTTCAAAATCTATTGGTTTATTAATTTGGTATTTCGATTTATACATCAAAAATCTTGCGTTGATGTTTCCGTTATTAATCGAATACAGATTCATTAGGTTTTTATCATTGAATACCTTGTTCTTCAACCAATCCTGTAATGCATTAAACGCTTTTTTATTCGAATCAGGGTTTTTTACCTTTGCAATTTCAGCATTATAAAACAGTTTCAAATATTTATTTGCAACCTTCTCCATTCCTTCAACATCCCTTTCAGCATATAATGGTCTCATCTCATTAACAAAATCAGAATCGTCACCATAATAATTAATTAAATCAATAAATGTACAAGCATATGCATTAAATTCATCATCACTCATTGAAGATTCTTTAACAACTTCAATGCTTTTCGGTTCGACTTCGGTTTCATTTAATTGGATAGCATCGATTATTATTTCCAGTTCTTCGATGGTTTCTAATTTAGTTTCGCTTTTCAAATTTCCAAAACTTGAAATTACATAATTATAACTGAAGCCATTTCCTTTGCCTTTTGGTTGTTGAATTATTTTTAAGAAGCCGTTATCTTGAAGACTTTTAGTTGCACCCGCCAATTTATTTTTAGACCAGTTCAGCATATTACGATAATATGTCAAGCTGACTTTAGAATTACTAGGTGTATCGATTAGTAATTGAAATAATCTAACTGCTGAATCGGTTAAATTCGAATTAGTAATTACATTTTTTGGAGTTTGAACAAATCCATTGTCCAATCCAATAATAGCAGTGCTATTTTTAGTTTTTTTGTTCATTTTAAATTTTTATTCCCTTTTTATAATTCCCATTTTGCGCTTATACTCGGAAGGGAACCTTGAAGGTATTACCCACAAGGAACCGAGTACACAGAATTTCTGTGGATTTATAAAATATAAACAATTGAATAATTAAGTAAATGAATTTATGTATTTTTATCTCTATAATTATAATTAATTTGATAGAAATGACTTTTAATACTGAAATGTATGCATTCGCATTTTAGAAAAAGATTAAAGTAGATTCTTATTATATTATAAAATAAAGTTCCCTCAAAATGAGGGAAGTATTGAGATAAGTTCCCTCATTTTATTTAAATAGCTCCCTCATTTCGCAACCTTATATCATATAGATATATAACATAGATGTATGCGCTATGGCGCAATACATAAAATCAAAAAAAAAAAAAGAGAATCGCACTTTGGGTGCTCATCATCTTTTTTTCTTAAAGAAAATAAAAATATTGGAAAAATCTATCCAACTGCGTTAGCACATTTTATTTAATCGACTTTAATAGCCGTAGGCTGAAATTAAAGCCATTTATTTCAACTGTATTCAAATAAAATTCAACTAACTACAAAAAATTCACTTCAACTTTATTAAAGCCCCAGCGGGGCTATATCACAATACAACAAGGGATTAATAATAGAAATCTTATCTCCAATAAGTAAATAAAAAACAAATTAAAACTACAAATACTGTATTAAAAAGTACCTAAACCTTTGATAACATTGCGATTAATAGCATACTAATGAGCTTAGTTAACACCGGGGCGCTAAGTGCCCTACCTCCCTCTCAAAAGACCCACCCCCCGTAAATAAAGAGTTTGCGAAGATTTGAATAAGTTGTCTAACAAAACCCGCCTCCTTAATGTGTTTGTTTTTGAAATCCTTTGTACAAATAAGTCAGATTGGTAAATATTTTCTGGGTGAAAATTTCAATTTAAAATTTCGGATTTATTCTGATTGTTCCGCAAATCTTAAATTTTTTTTTAGAAAAAAAAATGATTAAAAATAATCGGACACCTATTTATATATAAAAGAAACCATGAAAAAAATTAAACTTTCCATTAGACAGTTAGAGCATATTTTAACCACTGAAAATCCAAAATTTCCTGTTGAGGTTTTAATGAAGAATATAGACCAAAACGAATTATTAAAATTAGGCTCACTATTACAGAAACTAAATACGAAAAATGATGAAACAGTTTAAAGTAAATCTATTAATAAACCACAAACGAACTCATGTTGTTCTAGGTGGTGCCAACATTGCAGATGTACTTGCAACAGCTCGAAGTATGTTTAAACGACATCAAGTATTAAATGCTGTTGAGATAAAATAATAAAAGCCAGTCGTTTGACTGGCTTTTATTATTTAATAAATAAATTGTGGGGAAAATATGTAGTAAAAATGGTATAAATGTTATATTTTTAGCCTCATTTAGTTCAGGTAATCGGAATCTGAGAATATTTTCAATTTAAAATAGTACATCCAAAAATGTCAAATAAAAAATTAGACTTAGCAACACTGGAATCATGGTTATGGGATTCTGCAAACATATTAAGAGGAAGTATAGATTCATCAGATTTTAAAAACTATATCTTCGGATTATTATTTCTTAAACGTTCTAACGATGTTTTTGAGGAAGAAGTTGAAGCGATCATGAATCGGGATGGGATTTCACGTGAAGACGCTGAAGATGAAACTTACTTCCAAATGCCTATTGAATCTCGTTGGGAAACTATCAAGAAAGAAACGGAGAATATTGGTATTGCTTTAGATAAAGCATTTGCTGGAATTGAACGTGAAAACACCAGTCTTGAAGGTGTAATGACCGCTACCAAGTTTGGAGATAAAGAGAAACTTTCAGATGAGCTATTACAACGTCTTTTAAGACACTTTAATCAACATTCCTTACGCAATTCACACCTTGAGTCAAATGACTTGTTAGGTGATGCCTATGAGTATTTAATTAAGATGTTTGCTGATGATGCTGGTAAAAAAGGTGGTGAGTTCTACACACCTCGTGGTGTAGTTCAATTAATCGTTCAATTGATTAAACCTGAGCCAAAACAAAAAATCTATGATCCAACTTGTGGTTCTGGTGGTATGTTGATTGAATCAGCTCGTTACATAGCCACGCAACCAAATGGAAAAGTGGGGAACAACGTAAATGTTTCATTGTACGGACAAGAAAAGAACTTGGGTACATGGGCTATTGGTAAATTAAATATGTTGTTGCATAACTTTATGGATGCAGACATTCGTAAAGGTGACACTTTAACAACACCACAACATAAAAACGATAACAACGAATTAACTTTATTTGACCGTGTAATTGCCAATCCTCCTTTCTCGATGGATGGTTGGTGGACACCAGCTGAAAACTCAATTGAAGTAAAGTTAGATAAAGACGGTAAAGAAAAGAAAGTAACGCCTAATTATGCAAAAGTTGTAAGTGACCCTTATGGACGTTTTCAATATGGAATACCACCAAGAGGTTATGCTGATTTAGCCTTCTTACAGCACATGATTGCTGTATTAAAACAAGATGGAAAAGCTGGAGTAGTCTTACCACACGGAACCTTATTTAGAAGCGGAACGGAAGGAACCATAAGAAAAGCTTTATTAGAAGCCGATTTGGTGGAAGGAATTGTTGGTTTACCAAGTGCGTTGTTTTACAATACTGGAATACCAGCTTCTATCTGGATTATCAATAAAAACAAAACAGAAGCTCAAAAAGGTAAAGTGACGATTATTGATGCCAGCAATGATTACAAAGAAGGCAAAAACCAAAACGAATTGTTACCAGAACACGTTGCAAAAATTGTGAAGGCTTATGATGGTGGTACCAATGTAGAAAAATACATGAGTGTAGTGGATGTAGCTGAATTAGCTGAAAACGATTATAACTTAAATATTTCTCGTTTCATTGATACTTCTGAAGCGGAAATGGAAGTAGATATCAAAGCAGTGCACCAAAAATTAGCTGATTTAGAACAACGTGAAGCTGAGATTGATGCGAAGTTGGAAGGATTTTTAAAGGAGTTGGGAATATGAACATTAAAGATATTATCCCTAAAGATTGGAAATTAGTTCGATTATCTGAAATTTCAGAATTGATAACAAAAGGCACAACTCCTACAACTAATGGTTATGCGTATCTAAATGAAGGGGTAAACTTCGTTAAAGTTGAAAGCATACATGCCAATGGTAGTTTTATAACAAGAATGTTTGCTCATGTTGGAGAGGATTGTCATGATTCATTTAAAAGGTCTCAATTAAAGTCTGATGATATTTTGTTTACTATTGCTGGTGCTTTAGGGAGAAGTGCATTAGTAACAGATGATATTTTACCAGCTAATACAAATCAAGCGGTTGCCATTATTAGATTGAAGAATTTAGATTATAAAAATTATATATTTCATTATTTACGAGGGAATTATATAAAAAATTTAATCGATAAAATAAATGTTTCAACAGCACAAGCTAATCTTAGTTTGGGACAGATTAATCAATTTGAAATCCCACTCCCACCCCTCCCAGAACAACAAAAAATAGCCGAAATATTAAGCACAGTAGATGCTAAAATTGAAGTAATAGACCATCAAATTACCGAAACCCAAGCACTTAAAAAAGGCTTAATGCAACGCTTGTTAACTAAAGGTATTGGTCATACAGAGTTTAAAGATTCTGCCTTGGGTGAGATTCCTAAGAGTTGGGAGGTTGTAAACGTTAAAGAAATAACCAAAGAACATAAACAAGGATTTTACACAAAAGATGCTTATGTTGAAAATGGCATAAGACTAGCTAGGATAACGGATTTAAACAATCCTAAGATTGATTTTTCGGAAATGCCAAAACTTAACATTTCTGATTCAGATTATCAAAGCTATAAAATTTGTAAAGGAGATTTTCTGTTTGCGAGAAGTGGTGCTATTGGAAGATATGGTATTGTTGAAAAAGAAGAATATCCAGCAATATTTGCATCTTATTTAATTAGATTTAGATTTGACTCCAATATAATCAATAGGTTTTTTGGGTATTTTTTCGAATCCTATTTATGTAAAAATCAACTTAGAGGAATAACTCAAGGAAATGCGAATGTAAATATAAATGCTGAAAACATAAAATCTCTAAAATTTCCTCTCGTTCCAATTGAGGAACAAAAAAAAATAGCATCAATTATTTCTTCGGTTGATGATAAAATTGAAATTTTGTTCGAGAAAAAGGCAATACAACAAGAACTAAAAAAAGGCTTGATGCAACAATTGTTAACTGGAAAAATAAGAGTGAATTAATCATAGATTTTACAAATTTGAATCTAGAACGACATCAAAGAGCAGATAGATTAAATAAAATCTCAGAAGAAAAAGAGGAATTAATTGAATCTATCGAATACTATGGTAAATTTAAAAGTCAAATTACAATTAAAGAATGTTTGGAAGAAGATTTGAAAAAAATTAATGAGGAAGAAAATCTATTACTAAAGTTGGATAAAAGATTTTTAGATAATTTACATAAGTCAACTAATTTATGAGTCAATCACCAGAATACATACACAGCGAGTTACCAGCAATTGAGTTGTTCCAAAAAATGGGCTACCAATACTTTGATGCTAGTAAGCATGATGAACGTTCCGATATTACAGAAGTGCTCTTAAAAGACAGATTACTGGCTTCTATTACCAAGTTAAACCCTTGGATAAACGATAACAATCTTAACAAAGCATTTACAGCCATTACTTCAGTAAATGGAGCCTCTTTAATAGAAATTAATCAAAAGATCTGGGAATTAATTAGAGGAGGAACATTTACCGTTAAACAAACTATAAATGGTGTAGAAGATTTTCATTCAGTCCACTTTATAGATTATATCAACATAGAGAACAATGATTTCTTAGTGGTGAATCAAATTAAATACCACGGAAGATTTCAAAATTCAGTTCCTGACTTAGTAGTTTATATTAATGGATTACCAATTGGTGTAATTGAATGTAAATCACCAACTGCTCAAAATGCTTGGGAAAAAGCCTTTGGGGATTTAGATTACTACCAAAAAAATTCAGAAAAACTATTTCATTTCAATCAAATATGTGCTGGTATATGGGATGTTGGCGGAAAATATGGAGCCATTAACTCACCACAACAATTCTTCTCAGTTTTTAAAACAAGTGAAGAGGATAAAGAAATATTAGAACACGCCAAAAAAGAGCAAGATAAATTACTGATCGCACTTTTTAAAAAAGAAAGAGTGTTGGATATCATTCGTCATTTTGTATTATTTGAACTTGATGAAGGTATAACCATAAAGAAATTACCGAGATACCAACAGATAAGAGCTACCAATAAAACTATAGAACGCCTACAAGCTGGCGAAGGTGGGGTTGTTTGGCATACTCAAGGTTCTGGAAAATCTATAACCATGGCTTATGTTGCCAGAAAATTACAAGCACCTGAATACGGTTTTGACAATCCTACAGTTATGATAATGACTGACAGAAAGGATTTAGATAGACAAATTACAACTACATTTCAGAATGTTGGGTTCAAAAATGTTAATCAAGCTTCTTCTGTGGTTCACTTAGATAAATTACTCCGAAACGATTATGGAGGAATTATCACCACTACTCTTCAAAAATTCCAAGAGACAGATAAAGACGCAACCGTTTCTGAAGATCAAACGGAATTGGAAGAACGTGGAAATTTAATGATTGAAAAACACTTAAATGAAAACAAACTCATCAAGATCACCAAAGAACTTCAAAAAGGGAAATGGATTGAAATTGAACGAGAAGAAATAGAACTAGAAGAACTTTCAAGAAAAGAAAATTTATACATCTTAGTAGATGAAGCGCACAGAAGCCACTATGGTTTTCTTGCTTCCTTTATGCGAACAGTTTTACCAAATGCCAAGTTTATAGCCTTTACAGGAACTCCTATTTCTAAAGAAGATAAATCAACACTGGGTGAATTCTATGGTGGTGACTATATTGATATTTACACCATTAAAGAAGCTGTTGCTGATGGTGCCACAGTTGAGTTATTATATGATGAAGGCATTGCTAAATTGGATGTTAAAAAAGAAGAACTTGACAAAGAATTTGAGATAACTTTTGCTGATGCATCTGAAGAGAAAAAAGATAAACTAAAAAGAGATGCGCTTAGTAAGTATCAGTTATCCTCTGAACGAATTGAAGCCATTACAAAACATATGCTGGATCATTTTAAAAATAAAATTTATCCAGATGGTCACAAAGCTATGTTAGTTTGTACTGGTAGAGAAGCAACCATAAAATACCAACAAGTATTACACAAACTAAAAAAAGAAGGCTATCATAACTTTGAATCTAAAGTGGTTATTAGTATTGGTTCTCCAAAGTCAGATACTATTGCTAAAGATTACTATGAAACACTGGAATGGAATAGAAATAATCCGACCAATAAAAAACCGCTATATGTTGTTGCTCCCGAAGACATAAAAGATGCAACAGACGATTTTAAACTACCATTTGGAAACGAGGAAGAAACTGAAAAGTCTGGCAAAAAGAAATTCAACAATACAGCCATTATAATTGTTTCTGACATGTTATTAACTGGTTGGGATGCTCCAATTGCTTCCTGTTTGTATTTAGACAAACCGTTAAAAGAACACAATCTATTACAAGCCATAGCAAGGGTTAACCGTTCACGAAAAGGAAAAAATGCTGGTTACATTGTAGATTATAACGGCATTACAGCTTATCTAATTAAGGCTTTAGAAATCTTCTCTGGCGATTTAAGACCAGATGATATTTTAAAGAACATTAATGAAGAATTACCAAAATTGGAGATGAATCATACTAAACTAGTAGATTTCTTTAAACCAATGAAAATCGACAGAAACTATGAAAGAGATGCTTTTATAGATTCTGCTGTTCGATATATTGAACCAATTAACCGCAGAGACGACTTTAAAGCATTATTAAAAGATTTCAACAAATCGATAAATATTGTATTACCTAATACGAAAGCATTAAAATACCAAGGAGATTTCAAACTCTTTAATGAAATTAAACTAAGAGCCAGAAATGCCTTTCCAGACGATGAAGAATTAAAAATCAGTAAGGATGAAAGTAAAATGCTTCAAGCCATGATTGACGAACATCTTACATCTTCTGGCGTTGAAAATCTTTTAGCGGAACCAATATCAATTATTGATAAAGACAAGTTCAAGGAAGAAATTATGAACGCATCACCAGCGACTAAAGAGCTAAAAATGCGAAATAACTTGAAACATACGATCAAGGTTGGCATGGATAAAAATCCAGATTTTTACAAGCCTTTGGCACAACGATTAGATGAATTGTTGAAACTAAAAGAAGCTCAACGAATTGATGAAGCTCAATTACTTTTAGCCTATACTTTATTACAGGATGAAATTATTGAAGAACAAAAAGAAGGTGAACAAAAAGGATTTACTACTGAACGAGAACGAGCAGTTTATAATTCTATGAAACTCATTTTTGGTGAAGATGCTGAAGACGCAACAAAAACTCTTTTTGATTTACTAAAAGGAGAATTGAATATTATTGGCTGGCAAGAAAAAGGACAAGTTCAAAAGGAAATTGAAAATAAAATCATGCGCTTTTTGAAAACCAAGCTAGAAAGAGATGAAGCTAAATCAAAAGCCAAAGAGATGTTGGACGTATTAATAAAGAATAAAGATGCCTAGCGTTCAATACGGACATAAAACAATTACGTATACCTTTCTTGCAAAAGAAGGGCTGAAATCTCATTATATAACAGTTGAGAAAGGTATTGGTGTTACCTTAAAAGGCAAATCCATAACAGAAGAGTATGCTCAAAATTTAATTCTCAAAAAAGCGAAATGGATACTAGATAAACTAGAACTGGTTCAATCTATAGGTGACGAAGAAATAGTAACGGGTTCACGAATCCAATATCTTGGTAGAAGATATTATGTAGAAATTAAAATTGAGGATGAGGTTTCTAAAATTGAGATAGATTTTACAGAATCGAAATTCAACATCAAATTACCTTCACATTTAAATACCCAAGAAGACCTAAAAAAAGCCTTTGAAGATTACTTCAGATTAAAGGCTAAAGAAAAAATAGAGCCCATCATAAAAAAGTTGTCTAAAAAAACGGGACTTGTATATAGCAGTATTAAATTTATGAAATTAGAGAAACGCTGGGGAAGTTGTACGCCAACAAATACAATTATCATAAACTACAACGCAATCAAATTGCCTTTTTCATTAATTGAATATCTTATTGTACATGAATTAGTTCATACCAAGATAAAAAGTCACTCTAAAGAATTTTGGGCAGAACTATCCAAACACATTTATAACTGGAAAGAGTTGGATGCTAAAATGTATGGGATGAAATTATAAAATAATTTTATTTTTTACCGTCCAATATTTTTAACCCTTTCTCAATAAGCAACTTTGCTTCCTCTACTTCACTTTGAATAACAATAATGCCTTTTGTTGGCACAAACATCTCCCTTATATCAACATCTAAAGCTTCAGCTAATTGAAATAATAAATGTATTGTAGGTAAATTATTTTCCGAATTAATATTAGAAATTGTAGTCTTTGAAACCCCAACTTTATCTGCTAATTCTTCTCGGCTCATTCCTTTTAAAGACATTATCTCTTTTACTCTTAATTTTAGAATTTTATCCATTTTTAATTTTTTTACAAATATACATAAAATCAAGTAATACTTTATTTTAAATAAAATAAATTAAGTAATATTTGTTTTTAAGTAAAATATTGCTTTACTTTGTAGTGTAATAATCAAGTAGCATTTCACTTATGACAGCAACTGAATTTAAAATTGGACTTAAAGAAATAAAAGAAAACTTAAAAGGTTTAACTCTTCAATTATCTAATTCTAATGGTTATAAACCATACAAATCTTTAAATGAGTTTGGTGAAGCTATTTTGGCTGAAGAAAAGAAAGGTAATGATTTTAGAGTGAAAAAAGTTTGGACTTCAGAAGGAACTGTTGGTGTGAAATCAATTAATCAACTAGCTGAATTATTTAAAATTAGTAATGTAACAGCAATACAATTTGAAAGTTTTTGGAATCCTAAAACAACTGAAGAATTTATTGGAAGCTTTGGAGCTTTAGACTAATATTAAAATTAAAAAAATGGAAACTACATCAAAAACAATGGAAATAGCACAAACTATATTAGAACAAATAAAATATGCAGACCGTTCTGCTCTTATGGCTTGGGGTGCAACAAATTTTTGTGCATTGGGTGAATCAAAAGAATTTCAAGGCGGATTATCATTTAAAGTTAATGGACTTACTCATAAAGGTTGGGTAAAAGTTTGTTTAAGATGGGTAGATGATTACAATATTATATTTATTAATCGCAATCGTGAAGTGGTTAAAACTTTTGAAGGTGCTTATTGTGATATGCTGGTTCCTGTGATTGATTGGATTGAAGGTAAGTAATCTTCAATCCTGTTTTAGATTTAGACTATGGTTCTTTTCTAAAGTGAAAATCTAAAACTAAATCCCAGCAAAACCAGCAATAATGTATTAAAACAATTCAGAGTCTAAAACTAAAACAAAACTCACCATAAATACCTAATTATTATGATTTACTATTTTTATTCTCGTACGTCAACGGTTCTTCAAAATTCTGCAAGGCAAATCGAATCGTTTAAATCCCATAAAGGTTTTGACCCATCGAGATTGTTTGTTGAAAGAATACAAGGTAATATCCCTTTTATGGAAAGACCTGAAGCTGTAAAAATGTTTGATGAAATAACCAATCAATCTGAAAGATGCACTGTCGTTGTGGATTCGACAGACCGCTTGGGTAGAAATTTATTAGACATTTTAAATACAATTTCTGTATTCAAAAAAAATCATATAAACTTAAAATCATTAAAAGAAGGTTTCTCAACGTTTTTAGATAATGGAGAAGAAAACCCTATGGCAAATCTGGTCATTTCGGTGATGGGTAGTATAGGTGAAATGTCCAGAAATCAGATAAAAACTAGAAGTATGGAAGGGATAAAAATTGCTCAGGCTCTTGGTAAATTTAGCGGAAGAAAAGTTGGAGCAATCCAAAGTGATGAAAAATTATTAGAACGTCACCAGACCATATTAAAGAAACTTCAAAAAGGATTAACAATTCGTGAGATTTCAGAGATTACTGGAGCAAGTTCCGCTACTATAATAAAAGTAAAAAAAGTTATGATTAACAGAAAAATGCTCGTGTAGTAATACGTTTAAATAAAATTGTTAAACGATTACTAATTCAATTAATTATTGATTGTTAAATTTTACTACTTTTATACAATGATAAAAACGATAATTGTAGATGATGAATTTAACGCTCGAGAGTTCTTGGAAAAACTCTTACTTCGTTATTTTCCAAATAAGTTTTTAATTTTAGCTAAATGTGAGAGTGTAGATGAAGCGATTCAAGCAATTGAAAAGTTTAATCCTGAATTAGTATTTCTTGATGTTCAGATGCCAAACAAAAATGGTTTTCAACTTTTTAAAGAATTAAAAGCTATTAATTTTGAGGTAATTTTCACAACAGCACACTCGGAATTTGCTATTGATGCTATTCGATGCTCTGCGTTGGATTACCTATTGAAACCTATTAATTATATTGATTTGGTTTCAACAATAAAAAAATATGACGACAAACTTCACAAAGCATCACAACAAGAAAAGTTAATGTTGTTAGTCGAAAATTTAGATACTGGAAGTTCAGAATTCAATAAAATTGCTTTACCAGTTGAATTTGGATTTGAATTTGTAAAAATCAACTCTATTTTATATTGTGAAGCGGATAGTAACTATTGCAAAGTAGTTTGTTTAGATGGTAAAAAAATTATTTTATCTAAAACACTTAAATTCATTGAAGAAATACTCCCAACAACAATTTTCCACAGAATTCACAAATCATATTTAGTAAACCTTAACTATGTAAGTCGATTTGATAAAACGAATGATTTAAAAATAGAATTAAGTAATGGAGATACATTACCTGTTTCAGTAAGAAAAAAAGAAGACTTCATCAATGCAGTTATTCAGAAGAAATAACCTTATAATATTTTTGTTTCTACTTTTTAATCTATTAGTAGGTCAACAATACACTTCGAAAAACTATTCAACTCTGGATGGACTTTCTAGTGATTCTATATATACTATTTTTAAAGATTCAAGAGGAATTCTTTGGGTCGGCACTGGTAATGGTTTAGTTAAAATTATTGGAAATAATATTCAAAATTTCTATGAAAAGGATGGTTTAGCCTTCAATAACTGTTGGGATATTAAAGAAGATAAAAATAAAAATTTGTGGTTTGCTAGTTATGGAGGTGGACTAACGTACTACGATGGTAAAACGTTTAAAATAATTAATCAAAAAAATGGATTAGTTCACAACAACATCAGAAAATTATTTTTGTATGATAATAATCTATATGTAGGAACTCATGATGGGGTTTCCATAATAGACATTAATTCTTTTAAGATTACCAACCTGAAAATAGACAAACCTAAATTTGGCAACTTTCAAGTCATGGATTTTCTTAAAATTGACAATGTAATTTACGTTTTAACATATAGAGATGGTGTATGGAAAATTAATAACAACAATTTAAAAGCTATTAGATTAAATGGAACGGATATTTTTTGTGGATATAAATCTAAGGATAAAGTTATAATAGGTGCTTTTGATTATTCATTACTTAAATATGTAGTTAATATTTATAATGAAAATGATTTTATAAAAGGGTTAAGACCACAAAAATCTTTAGGTAGTAATGTTTTTTGGCAACTGGCTAAAACACCAGAACATTTATTTATTACTGGAAATGGAGTTATTTTTGAAAACGGTGGTTTATTCGAAATAACAAGTAATGATGTAGTTAATGTAAGCAAAACTTATGGTGTGGAAAGTACTTCGCCATGGAGTGTTTTATACGATGGGTCTAATGAAAAACTTTACACTAGTAGTATGGATAAAGGATTTTATACTACTGATTTTTTGAATAAAATTCTGTTTTATGAAAACAATAATTCATTACCAATTAATTCTATCAAATATTTCAGTTCATTTACAGCTTTCTCAAACCATAAAAATTTAGAATTTAGAAAGAATAATATAATAATTAAGAAATTTTCGTTGATTGATTTTTATAAAATTGCCAATCGATTTATAAAAGAAAACCCGAATAAATATAATTCTTTCAAAAAAGGATTTCAATTCGATTTAAAAGACAAATCAAATAGGTTACTAAAATTAAAAAATGTTGATAATCAATTATGGTTAAACACAACATTAGGCGTTTTTAGGTTCGATGAAAAATTAAATGTTGTTGATTTTTTTCAATGTGAATCGGTTGATTTTGAATTAGACTTTGACAATGAAATTATTTACCAACAAGCATATTTTACTTGTTATAAATCCAAAAGCCGCAATAAGAATCACGATTGTATTGAATTCAATATGAACAATAAAAATAATCCAAGTGATATAAGCGATATTATAAAATTAAAAGATAAAATTTTATTTTTCTCTAAGTCACAAGGAATATATGAATATAAAAACGGAGTATTTAAATCATATTTGCATAACAAAATTTGGAATGAAAAGAATTTAACTTTCGCAAAAAAAATAAATGAAAACCAAATAGCGGTTTCCAATGCACAAGGCGATGTATTTGTTATTGATGTCAGTAATGGCTTCCGATTAATAAAGAAAATTGACAGGGAAAAGCTTTGGGGTAGAACTATTAATTTTCTGGAATCCTATAAAAACCAGTTACTTATTACAACTGAAAAAGGAATAAATATCTATGATGGCGAAACAGTACGCTTAATTGATGATGAAATAGGTTTTAAAAATAATACTTTCACATCAGGATTGGTTAATGGTGACACTTTAACCATCGGTTCCGTTAACGGATATTATCAGTTTAATTTAAAAGATTACCTATCTGCAAAGACCACTAAAATTAATTTGTTTATTTCCGCTCTTGAGGTGAATTACAAACCCGTTGGAGAAGAGTATTTCAGTTGGTTCGAATTAATTGACAACAAAATTGAGCTACCTTATGATAAAAATACTCTATCAATAACTTTTAATTTCAGAAACCATCCGTACCCAAATAAACTATTGTACCGATACAAAGTTTTAGGATTACCAAATACGAATTGGGGTAATTTTAGCACAAACAAAACAATTGTATTACCATACTTACCCAATGGAGACTTAGAAGTTATTGTTGAGGTTAAAGATTTATATTCTGGGACAATCAGTTCGCATAAAATCCTTAAAATTCAAATTAATCCGCCATTTTGGAAAACTTGGTGGTTTATAACAGGAACGATTGGGAGTTTATTTTTACTTGGATTTATAATTTATAAAAAACGTATTAATTACATCCAAAATCAGGAACGCACAAAATCAGAAGTTCAAAAACGATTAGCGGAAACGAAAATGGAAGCATTACAAAGCCAAATGAACCCTCATTTTATTTTTAACGCTATGAATTCCATTCAGAATTATATCATTGATAATAACACGGATGATGCATTGATGTATATGGGTGAATTCTCAAAATTGATTAGACAAACATTAAATAATTCATCTAAAACTAAAATCAATTTATTAGAAGAATTACAATATCTTCAATCCTATGTGGTGCTTGAAAATATGCGTTTTAAAGAAATGGTGAACTTCGATTTGAAAGTTTCAGATGAGGTCGACATATTTGAAACTGAAATCCCACCTATGCTTATTCAACCCTTTTTGGAAAATGCTTTTATACATGCGTTTGATTCTTCGTCAACAAATCCTAAACTAAACTTGTCTTTTGAAATTAAAAACAATAATCTCTTTATTGAGATTAATGATAACGGCAAAGGTTTAAATGTTAAAAATCTCAACCAGTTAACAGAATCTAAAGGGATTAAATTAGCTCAGGAGCGCATTTCTTTATTTCAACTAAACGAAAAAGATTCTATTACTATAACTTCTAAAATAAACGAAGGAACTTCAATTGTTTTAAGAATCTCAAATTAATATTTAAACGATAACTAATAAAACAACTACGATAACTAATCGTTAAAAAAATCATGAATTGTTTACTATACTTTTGAATTAACTAAACCATTTAAAAGAAAACAATTATGAAAAAACTATTCCTATTTTTACTCTTAAGTATTTTTATTACATCTTGTTCAAATGATGATTCAACACCAGTACAACCAAATAATAGTGGTTACTGCGAGATAAATGTAGCTGGTCAAACATATAGACACGAATTTAATGAAGGAGAATCTTTTAGTTATGTTGGAGCTTTAGAAAATTGTAGCGATGTAAATAATTTAACTATGCAAAGCGTGGAACAGTTTGAAACATCATCATTTTTTCTTGATTTATCATTTATGCACGATGAGTTTAAATCGGATTTTCAAGGATTCAATACTAATATAACTCAAATTAAACCTAAATGGGAAATTGGAACTTGCGCCAACAATTTTGATTTTATTGCTAATTATTATGATGAAGTAAATAATGAATATTTAATATTTAATCCTTCAAGTAACAATCAACATACAATTGAAAACATTTCTGTTTATAGTGAAAATAATGAGGAAGTTGTTTACACAGTTAAAGGTAGCTTTAATGTGACTTATAAAAAATCCAATTCAAGTTTAATACCTGTATCTGGGAATTATAAATTTTTCATTTACGTAATAAAGTAAATTAGAATTTATACATTTTATAAAGTATCAATATATAATATTTGTTTATGAAAACATTCTTTACATACATTTTTTGGGCATTAATATTTTTATTTGTAATATTTCGTAATTGCGATAGTTGTGATACTAAATCAGAAGAAAATAAAAAAGGGAGTTCCAATACTATTCAATCAAGTGAAGCAATGCCTAATAACAGTAATGAATTCACAGGTAATCATTGTGCAGTTTGTGGCAATCCTTGCAAAAAAGACAAAGAAATACCTTCATCGGGTGATGCAGTTTCAAATTACGAACCATACTATATATGTGGTGAAAATATGGATTGTGTTTATGAAAGAGAAAGGCAGAATAAAGATTTGGGAAATTCTAATCAATCAGATTATAATGCTTTAGATTCAAGACCTAAAAACGATTATGAGATGGGTTCAGACGGTAGAGTTTATGACACTAATCCTTGCTCATTATGCGAAGGTGATGGAATTGAAGGATTTGGTGATAATACAAGAATTTGTCCTATGTGCGATGGTAAAGGAAGACAATCTTATTAAAATTTTAAAATGAATAAATTAATTTTCTCATTGATTCTATTTTGCAGTTTTACTATCTGCTTTTCTCAAAAAATATTTTCTGTTAAATATTCTAATCAGGCTGATATTAAAGTGTTTATTGTCAAGCATCCTAATCAGGCTGATTTAAAAGTATTTAAAGTTAAATACCCTAATCAAGTTGGCAATAATGATGGGAATTGGTTTTTTACCAATAGTAAGAATCAGTCAAATATGACTATCTATTTTGTTGAACATCAAAATCAAGCTGATTTAAAAATCTACTTCGTTGAGCATAAAAATCAGGCGAGCTGGGTTAATAATACTAAAAAACATTTGTTCTATTAATAATTAATTTTTTATGAAACTATTTTTTTATGCTTTCTGTCTGTTTTTGTCTGTAAATATTTCTTTTTCTCAATCAAAAAAAGAGCAGATTACAAAACTTCAATCTTCTATTGATAGTCTTAACAAGGTTAATTCAGATTTATTATTTAAAAATGAGAAAATGATAAATAATGAAACACAATTGAATAAGGTTATCGTTGTAAAAAAAGATTCCATTTCATTGTTAAAATCAAAAATTAAAACATTGGAAAATGAAAAAAAGGATTATCAAAACCAACTTTTTTCTCTTCAAAATAAAACTGGCTATTCGAAATGGTTTTTAGATAATTTCAATATAAAAATTTATAATTCATTTTTTGAAGCATCAAAAATCAATATCAACAACTTTCCAAATAATATTTCTGAAGATATAAAAGAAACTTTAAAAACAGTTTACTTTCTTGGAGATTGGCAAAATGAAGACTCAATAGAGATTAAAGACAATGCATTAGTACTTAACATTGAAAACATTAACGAATTACGCAAAACTCTAATTATCACAAACAACAGAATTATAGTTAGTTATCATGTATCAATGGGTTCTGAAGGAAGGGCTTATATTTTTGATTTAAAATCAAATAAAGGCATGGGTGAAAATATGTATGTTACAGATGTTCAAAATGAAAATCAACTTATTGTAGAAAAAGATTACTATGATAATAAAGGACATGTCTTTGAAACAGGAATTTATAATATAAATACAGGCAAATATGAATTAACAAGTAAAGAATATTAATATTATGAAAACAATAAAAATAGTGATTTTAACAATGTTGACTATAACATCATGTACTAAATCAAAAACAGAAAATGTTCAAAATAAAATTGACTCTCCAAAAACTGAAACTGTTGAGGTACAGAATACAAATTTCATAGTCTCAGATTATCCGTCTTATCCCAAATATTATAAGATTTTAGAAAAAACGACATATCATGGGGAAGATATGGAAGGAATCATAGCAGACAAATGGATTGGTTTATATAAAAACAATAATGGCTTTTATATTCAAAATACTGAAGTATATACAAGGACAGTTCATGATAATATCTTAGATGATAAAGGTCAAAACACAGGAAAAGAAATAGTCATTAATAATAACAATAATGATAATTGTATTGTCTTATTAGGTAATTTTGATTGGAACTTTGAGGCTCCTAAAAAAGTAAAACAAATTGATTTAACTAAAGAATTTGCATCTAATGAAAGTTTTAGTTTCACTTTTTTAGGTAAAAATTATAATTGGAACATCAAAGAAAGCGGGTGTGTAACAGTTTCAACCAAAATTAATGGTAAAATTATTGAGCAACTAGTAAGTAGTTCTCGAATAAATGGATTGCTATTTGCTGGTGATTTAAACTCTGATGGTGAATTAGATTTAATTTTAGACACTGCGGAATACGATGGTAGTGCAAAACAATTAACTTTTTTTCAGTCCTTACAAGGTGATTCTGAAATGCTTTTTGAACTTGTGGCTTTACATCATTCAACATCTTGTTAAAATATTCTCATTTATGTTATTTAAAACAATTCCCAAAATCATAAATATTGATATTGGGAATTGTTTATTTTGAAACTAATTTTGCAAAAACAATTTTGCGTTTGGATATATTCTCCGTGCTAATATCATAGTAAGACTCGAATTCCCAAGGGATAAAACTATATTGATTTTATGAACTCAAACCATATTTGTAAATGGTAGTTACTACTCCAAATAGCAATAAAAAAAGGATAACCAATTATTGATTATCCTTTTTTTGAATATAAAATTTCCATTTTTTTACGAAATATTATGACAGCTAGGGAACTCTCGGATTAACAAATCTTCTGGAATTTCTTGTTTTTTATCGATTTGCTTAAAGAAATACGGAATATTTCTATTTTTACAAATATCTCGAAGCTTTCTACCCCAATCAGGGTTGAATGGTCTTTTCGTGTGACCAGATTCACCACCTTGGATTACCCAATCGATTCCACTCAAGTCAACATCTGTGATTTCTTCCAGTTGAGGTTCAACCGATAAAAATTTATAACCATTGACTTTTTGCAACTGCTTAATCAAAGTTTTTGCGGTTTTTGTATTTACTGGTGAAGTTCCAAACATTACGTTTTTCGGTGGATTAGTTTTCCACGATTCTGGAATCATTTTATTAATATTACTTGGTCGTTTGGTTAACAACAAGAACATTAGATTAGGACATTCTGGAATAATCTCATTAAAGAATTTATCCCTTGCAAATCCAGTTGAACCTTCGATAGGGTTCATCTTGTGGTTAACCACATCGTCTTTTGACTTCTCAAAGATGTCCATCATACTACCCACGAATACACGGTGTATTTCGTTTGCTTGTTCAGCTTGTTTTTGAAATTTTCTAAGTTTCGGTAATACATCCATGATTAGTCTTCTAGGTTTGTCATCGCCCCAAATGTCATTCCCAACACGCTTTGAAAATGTTAATGCGTAACAATTGTCACACCCTTCATGTACTTTTGTACATCCCCACCATAAATTTGCTGTGTGGTTAGTCCACTCAATTTTAGAATTCTCTGCCATATTTAATTATTTAAAAGTTACAATTTTGTTAACATATCTAAATAGAAAAGCTTGCGGTATACACCACAAGCTTTCACAATTATCCTAAAACGTATTAACTTGAATACGAAGGTTATATGTTTGTTTTGTTTTTTTGTTTTATATAGATATGTTTTAATATTATAAGACAAAAGTACGAATAAATATTTAATTATGCAAATTTTTATAATAGTATTTTTAACATGACAAAATATTATATGTTAAAATTTTGTTAAAAAAATTAGTTTATTTGATTTAATGGTCTGAATCTGAAATCATCAACCAATTATCTTTGGGAACAGATACGATTTTATATGGAAGTATATTGAATTCATTTTTATTAGCAATTTCCAAAATGTAATTAATTTCGGGTTCGATTTTCTTTAGTTCTTTATCTGTTATGATGTTAGTAATATATTTTGGTTCATCTTTTAAAGCTAATATAGGGGTGTATTTATATTCTTTGTTTCTTCCGTAGCCTACATTTCTAACAGCTCCAGAATTTATCAATAATTTCAGATTTCTTTCTATAACAATACCTTTAATCTTGATAAATAAAGTTACCAAAGTATAGTTGCTTTGGAAGCTATTAATAATGACCTTGTGAATCATTTGTTTAAATATGACATGAAGTTCATGTCTATTGCTTTTTGCCTTAAATAACATATCAATTGATGCTTGTTCTTGGTCGTAATTATTTAGGATTTTTTTCTTTTGAAAAATTTCCTTTTTGATTAAACGAATTTTATCATCAATTACCTTTATTTCCTTGTTAAGGTTATCTTGTTTTTTGTTTAATAAATTTGGATTGATTGAAGGACTAGATAAATATAAATCAAGGAGTTTGGATTGTTCGTTTAGTTTATTTTCTCTATCGGCACTTTCATTTTTATCTTGTTGTTCAAGTGTTTTTAGCTCTTTTTCAACGATTTTTTTTAAGTCATTTGGATTTTCCAATTGCGATAAGAGACTTTGTGAATTTATGAATTCATTGAAGATAACACTTTCAATAAGTGATATGTTGATAGAAGTGTTACCGCATCCCTTGGCACGAATGTATGAGGCACATTTGTAAACTTTAGCCCCTCTGGGGTTTGGTGAGTATTGCCCGTAAAATTTCTTACCACAACAACCACAATATGCCAAATCTCTTAAAAGGTAATCATAAGTAGTTATGAAGTTTCTTGTTGTTTTGTTTTTAAGAAGTTCATTACATTGATTGAATAGTTCTTCCGATATGATTTGTGGAGCTTTGATAGGATGTTCCTTAAATATGCGATTACCAATATAGATTGGGTTTTTTATTATATTTCTAATGGTTACTCCTTCCCATCTAATTGAAGTTCCTGATTTGGTTAAATCGGAGCCAATTATTTTTACTTCTTTATTTGCGTGGGATTTATTGTATCGTGTTGGAATATTCATTTGGTTCAGAGTTTTAGCAATTGCATCAGACCCCATACCTTCAGAATACATTTCAAAGATTTGTTCAACAACTATTGATTCATCGCTATCAATCACCAACATTTTATTTTCATCTGATTTATATCCAAATGAAGGATTATTTCCTGTGCTTCTGCCTTCTTTTGCTCTCTGAAGCTTACCTGACATCATTCTGGATTTTGTAACTTGGGCTTCTTGGTCGGCAAATTCAATTGCAATAGATAGTATAATGTGTACGAAATTATTTCTACTACCATCTGGATTAAGTGTTGTTAAAAGTGAGGGGTTTGTTATTGTAATTGGAACTTTGAAATCAGAAATTCTTTCTATTATTTCTTTTGTGATTCGTGGATTACGACCCAATCGTGAAACTTCAGTCACATAAATTGCATCAAAATATTTTGAATCAGTTTCAATTATATTTAGCAGTCTAGTTATTTCTGGTCTATCTTCTTTTACTTTATAACCAGAAACCTTTTCAGCAAAAACTTCAATTTGTTCTAACATGTAACCGCTATTAAGAATTACAGTAGTTAGGTCGTTAACTTGTCTGTCATAATCCTGTTTGTCAGTTGTTGAAACTCTTGCGTAAATTGCTACTTTGTCCATGATTGTCAGTTTGTTATCATGGTTACAAAAGTACGCAACTTAATTAAGATATGCAATATTTACAGCTTCTTCCCAACGCATACTTTCCATTTCGCTAGCTACTTTGTAAAAAACTAATTCTACAGCGGAATGAGTTTCATGATTTTCATAAAGCCAATTACGCCATTCGGTATGGTTTTTAAAATAGAGTAGTGGTTTGGTTGGCATTTTATTGAATTACTTCGAATTGTTCTTCTTTATTTTTACAGATGAAAAGAATTGTATCTGCTTTTCTATCCAATAAAAAATCTAAATTTAAATCCGTTGTTTCAAAGCTTATAGATGTTAAATAACGGTTAGATACATTGGAAAATCTGGATTCAATTTCTTTAGTATCAGATTCTAAGATTCCGATAGTTTCATTTTTTGAAATAAATTCTAGTTTTGCACCTGTATGAGTTTTGTATTCTTGGTTTCCGAGGATATGAACTTCCATAAATTCATAATCTCCAATTTCTGAGAACTCTGTCCAAATTCCGCCATTCTCCAATATTGCAATTTTTTCGCCAGGAATATTTTGCATGATATTTTCAGAATACGTATCTACATAATTCTTTTCAGAGGTATCTACACCTCCTAAATCAACAACAGCCTTTTTTAAAATTGTAGTTAGAAATTTCATGTTTTTTTTTCAAATATAAAAAAATCCTGCAAGAGTTTTAATTTCTTGCAGGATTAGTTTGAGATTCTGAAATAAATTCAGAATGATAGCACTATTATTTTAATGTTTCAAAACTTCTTTTTACAAAAGCAGTCAATTCTTCCCCTTTTAATAAACCTTGAGATAATTTAGCTAAATCTAAAGCGTTTTTAACTAATTCTTTTTGAGCGTTGTCTTTAGCATTTAAAATAGAAGTTGCTAATTCTGAATTGGCATTTACCACTAAATTATACATTTCTGGCATATTTCCCATTCCGAACATGCCGCCACCGCCACTTTGACTCATTTCTTTCATACGACGCATGAATTCAGGTTGTGTAATGATAAATGGAGTCGCATCGCTGTCTAAAGATTCTAATTGTACCGAATACGCTTTCGGGATTACTGCTTCTAAAGAGGTTTTTAAAGTTTCTTTTTCGCTATCCGATAATTTTGAAATTTGTATTTCTTCTTTATTGATTAATTTATCAATATGATCGGCATCTACACGCGCAAAAGTTAAATTCTCATTATCCGCTTCTAATTTCTGAATTAAGTGCGAAACAATTGGCGAATCTAACAATAAAACTTCATAACCTTTTGCTTTCGCAATATCGATATAACTGTGTTGTGCCTCTTTGTTAGATGCATATAAAACTACTGTTTTTCCGTCTTTATCGGTTTGTGTTTCTTTAATGGCTTCTTTTAATTCCGCTAAAGTATAGTGTTTGTTTTCAGTTGTTGGATACAGAACGAAATCGCCTGCTTTTTCATAAAACTTTGGTTCAGAAAGCATTCCATATTCTAAAACTATTTTAATATCGTTCCATTTGGCTTCGAAATCTTCACGGTTTTCATTAAATAACGCTTTCAATTTATCAGCCACTTTTCGAGTGATGTAATTTGAAATTTTCTTTACATTACTATCCGCTTGTAAACCAGAACGAGAAACGTTTAATGGAATATCAGGAGAATCTACAACTCCTTTTAACATCAATAAGAATTCTGGAACAATACCTTCTACATTATCCGTTACAAAAACCTGATTTTGATACAATTGAATTTTGTCTTTCTGAATTTGTAAATCCGAACCTAATTTCGGGAAATATAGAATTCCAGTCAAATTAAAAGGGTAATCTACATTTAAATGAATGTTGAATAATGGCTCTTCAAATTGTGATGGATATAATTCGCTGTAAAAGCTTTTATAATCTTCCTCTTTTAATTCAGAAGGTTGTTTCGTCCAAGCTGGATTTGGGTTGTTGATGAAATTGTCAACGTCAATATATTCTGTTTTGTAATCGTCACCTGCATCTTCAGGTTTTGGTAAAGCTTCTTTTTTGGTTCCGAATTTAATCGGAATAGGCATGAATTTGTTGTATTTCGTAAGTAATTCACGAATTTTAAATTCTTCTAAAAATTCTAATGAATCTTCGGCAATATGTAATACAATTTCAGTTCCTCGGTCTGATTTAGTATGAGGTTCTAATGTAAATTCTGGACTTCCATCACAGGTCCAATGTGCTGCTGGTTCGTCTTTGAACGATTTAGTAAAAATCTCCACTTTGGAAGCCACCATAAATGCAGAATAAAATCCTAAACCGAAATGACCAATAATTCCGGAATCTTTGGCTGATTCTTCGTATTTGTTTAAGAATTCTTCCGCACCAGAAAAGGCTAATTGATTGATGTATTTTTCTACTTCATCTGAAGTCATACCAATACCTTGATCAATAATGTGAAGTTTTTTTCCTTCTTTGTCAATCTTAATTTCGATAATAGGATTGCCGTATTCTGTTTGTGCTTCTCCAATACTGGTTAAGTGTTTTAGCTTTAAAGTAGCATCGGTTCCGTTTGAAATTAATTCTCTCAAGAAAATTTCATGATCACTATATAAAAACTTCTTGATTAAGGGAAATATGTTTTCAACCGAAACATTAATTTTTCCTGATGTCATAGTATTTGCGTTTTAAAATTATACTAAAATTTAGTCAAATTCAGTACCAAAATAGTAAATCTGACAAATTGACGCACCTTAAATTTTGTAATTTTTATTGGTAATTCTATAAATGTTCGTTTTAAAAATAACAGTATCTTTGTAGCTTATTATTACTAAATTAGACCTATTATGAAAAAACAAATTTTACTTTTATGGATTTTCGCAGCTATTTTGACAGCTTGTAAACCCAACCAAACCGTGGTAAATACAAAATTAGATAACAAATCGGAACGATTAATTAAAGGAAATTGGCAAATTTCATCAGTAAGTTTTGTTGGTTCTGATGTATTTAAAGTGACATCGTTTAATATTGCAGATGCAAAATGTTTTGAAGGGAGTCAGTGGAGCTTTGTATCGAATAATAATACTGGTGAAATGGCTCTAAATAAAGCAAATTGTACTACTTATGGAAGTAGAATTACTTGGTTTGTAAATAAAGATGGCAATTTTGTAATGAAATTTTTAAATGAAGGCATAAAAGCAAAACATACTACAAGTGGTTATGTGTTAAGAATTGCCAATCAATCAGAAACGTCTTTTCAGTTAATTGACAAAGCTGAAGTGGGAAACAATACAGCGGATGTTGTATATCAATTTGATAAAATAAATAAATAATATAGTATGAAAAAGAAAATAGCAATTGGACTAAGTGTATTGATCTTAAGTTCCACAGCGTTTACAAGTTGTAAAGCGGTTCAAAATTCAAATAAAACGCAAAGAGGTGCTGTAATTGGTACAGCTGGAGGTGCTGTTTTGGGAGCTGTGCTTGGAAATAATTTAGGAAAAGGCGGTAATGGCGCATTAGGCGCTGTAATTGGTGGTGTTGTAGGTGGTGTTGCAGGTGGTTTAATCGGGAGAAAGATGGATAAACAAGCCCGTGAAATTCAAGAACAATTACCAGGTGCACAAGTTGAACGTGTAGGGGAAGGGATTAAATTAGTTTTAGGTGAAAATGCTGTGCGTTTTGATTTTAATAAAGCGAGTTTAACTGCTGCTGCAAAAGCTAATTTAGATAAATTGGTTCCGGTATTTAAAAACTATCCAGATACAAATATTAAAATTTATGGATATACGGATAGTAAAGGTGCGGATGATTATAATTTAAATTTATCCGATCAACGAGCTGCTGCAGTGAAAAGTTATTTAGCAAGTAAAGGATTAGTGAATTCTCGCTTTTCAATTTTAGGTATGGGTGAAGCCGATCCGTTAGATTCTAACGAAACGGAAGCTGGAAGAGCTAGCAATAGAAGAGTGGAGTTTGCTATTTTAGCGAATGACAAAATGATTGATGATGCGAAAAACGGCAAATAATTTTCCTTATTTCGTTAAATAAAAAAGAGGAACTTTATTAAAGTTCCTCTTTTTTATTGTCCTTTATTTTTATTCTCCAAATCTGTAAGCTAAACCTAAAGATACATTATACATTAAGCCGGTAAATGAGTTAGCAGGTCCATCATAAGACAGTTCTCCATTAAATAAATAATGCTGCGATACATTAGCAATTGCAGAAAAATCAGCAGTTAAAAAGAAACTGTCTGCTACCTCAAATCTTGGAGTAATTCCCACAACTATATTTAATAGATGATCTGTTTTTTGGTATTCTGGAATGTCAGAATTTAAAACAGATAAACCGGCACCACCATGAGCAAGTACATTAAATCTGTTAAAAAAGGATTTAGAATCGACTAAAGTGGATAAGTTAATCACACCTTGCGCAGTTATTCTTAAATTGGATACTCCTGTTTTTGAGTTTCTTAAATCGTTTTGAATGGAAAATTCGTCCATTCCAAAGTCTAACTTGGCGCCAAAAGTTTCGTCAAAGTCATAAGAAATTCCGGCTCCAACATGAGTAAAGCCATTGTAACTAGGCTCGTATGAACCGTTTATACCATAATTAGCTTCAATGCCAAATTGTGCACTAGCTACAAAAGAACTAGTGAGTAGTAGTAAGGTGTAAATTTTTTTGATCATTATAGTTATATTTTTATAATTTTGGGTGATGCAAGATAAAAAAAAATTATAAAAAAATGTTAAAAATAAAAATAAATAATTTTACTTTTTTTAATCAGTTAATCCTTGAAAACATTGACATTGAGATAGAAAGAGGTGCGAATTTGGCATTGATTGGGGAAAGTGGTTGTGGAAAAAGCACACTTTTAAAAATTATTTATGGTTTGTTAGATTGTGATAATGGAACTATCTTTTGGAATGATTTTCAAGTTTTAGGACCAAAATTTTATTTGGTTCCAGGAATGCCTTTTATGAAATATTTGGCGCAAGATTTTGATTTGATGCCCTTTATTACGGTTGGCGAAAATGTAGGTAAGTTTTTATCTAATTTTTATCCCGAGGAAAAACAACAGCGAATAGATGCCTTACTTGATTTGGTTGAAATGACAGATTTTAAGCATATTAAAGCTAAATTTCTAAGTGGCGGTCAAATGCAACGAGTAGCATTGGCAAGAGTTTTGGCTCAAGAACCTGAAGTGCTACTTTTAGACGAACCTTTTTCTCATATTGATAATTTTAGGAAAAATCATTTGAGAAGAAAAATTTTCAGTTATCTAAAAGAAAAAAAAATAACAACTGTTGTGGCTAGTCATGATAGTAATGATGTGTTGTCTTTTTCTGATGAAGTGGTTGTTTTGAAAGATAAAACTATTTTAGAGAAAGGGTCTCCGAAAAATATGTATTTACAACCAAAGCATCAGTATACCGCAGCTTTGTTTGGTGAAGTTACAGAAATCGAAATAGATGGAAAACGACAATTGGTTTATCCGCATCAATTGAAAATAGTAGAAAAATCAGCGTTACAAGTATCAGTTGTTCAATCCTATTTTAAAGGTAGTTATTATTTAGTGGAAGCGAAAAACGACTTTCAAATTTTATTTTTCGAATCCGAAACCGAACTTCCAAAAAGTACTTTGGTGTATTTAAAAAAAATAGACTTGTAATTTTTTACAAGTCTATTTTAATTTGATTTAGTTTTTTAGATATTTTTCTAGAAACTGATCTTGTTCCCACAACACATGTAAAATATTGTCTTTGGCTACATAACCGTGTGCTTCTTTCGGTAATAATACTAGTCGAACTGGCGCTCCCAAACCTTTTAAAGCTTGAAAATAACGCTCAGATTGTAACGTAAAAGTACCTGGATTATTATCCGCATCACCATGAATTAAAAGCAGTGGCGTTTTCATTTTATCCGCAGTATTGAAAGGTGACATCCCAGCATAAATTTCAGGAACATCCCAAAAGTTACGTTGTTCACTTTGGAAACCGAACGGTGTTAAAGTTCTGTTGTAAGCGCCACTTCGAGCTATTCCACAAGCAAATAAATTTGAGTGCGTTAATAAATTAGCGGTCATGAAAGCGCCATAACTGTGTCCGCCAACAGCCACTTTTTTTCTATTAATAAAACCTAAATTGTCAACAGCATCAATTGCTGCTTCTGCATTAGATACCAATTGCGGGATAAACGTATCGTTAGGTTCCGTAGTTCCTTCTCCAATAATAGGAAACGAAGCATCGTCTAAAACAGCATATCCTTTCGTAACCCAATACACAAATGAACCATAGTTTGGAAACGTAAATTCATTCGGGTTTTTATCGTTTTGACCAGCCGAGTTTTTATCTTTAAATTCTGCTGGATACGCCCAAATTAATA
>CAZULO010000001.1:0-29002 GCA_964621245.1 uncultured Flavobacterium sp. | reverse complement strand
TTTTGACCAGCCGAGTTTTTATCTTTAAATTCTGCTGGATACGCCCAAATTAATAAAGGTAACTTTTCCTTTTTAGCATTTCTGTCATAATTAGCAGGTAAATATAAAGTCCCAGAAAGCGCAACACCGTCTTTTCTTTTATATTGAATCACTTCTTTATATACATTTTTTATACTTTCAAACGGATTGGTGAAATACGTAATCTGAGTCAAATTATTTTTCGATTTTATATTTCTCATATAATAATTTGGATATTCATTTTTCGATTGAATCATAACCAAAACTTCGCCTTTTTTGAAATCTTCCACAGACAATAAATCTTCTTTTTTATCTTTATATGTTGAGGTATATAAACGTTTTGTTTTTTGAGATTTTAAATTGAATTCATCAATAAATGGAAATTGACCGTTTTTTGTAAATCCGTTTCCTATTAAGTAAGCATTGTCGTTTTCAATAGCTAACACATAGCGATTGTATTGGTTTTTTTTCGTTTCGAAATCCCCTGGATCGGAATAAATATCTTGCGAATTTCTATCTGAAATAATTTTAGCTTCAGCACTTACATTAGATGGGTTAACTAAATAAGTTTTTGCATTTCTAGTATCATACCAACTATCTGTTACGATTGCGTAGCTTTCATTTCCCCATAAAATACCACCAAAACGTTGTTTGGTTTTAAAAAAAGAAGTAGCCGGACTTGTAAAAGGCGCTTTCCAAATAAAAATTTCATCTCTAAAAGCAACTTCCTTAGATTGGTCTCCTTCGTCTAAAGCTTCTACATAATATAATGTTGCAGGTTCATCCGCTCGCCACGACATGTTTCTTTTTCCTTTTCTTACCGAAGAAAAACCTTTTGGCATAATTTCGTTTAAAGGAACTTCATTTACAGTTTTAATTTCTTTTCCAGAAAGATCATAAACTATAGATTTTTGTGGAAATCTACTTAACGGAACAATGTAAGAAAATGGCTTTTGAATAGTAGTTAACATCAAATAATTTCCATCTGGTGAAAAGCTCTCTCCAACAAAAATGGCAGCTTCCATAAATAGTTCCGCTTTTCCAGAAATAGAAATTTTATATAATTCTGAGGTGACTAACGATTCGAAATTCGCTTCATCAGTTTTGTTTTTTAATAAATCCTGATAAGTTCTGTTTTGTGATTTGGAACCATCGGCAGTAGAAACAGTTGGACCTTTCGGCAAGTTTTTTTTCTCTTCAATTAGTGGTTTTCTGTTTTTGGGTAATACTTTGACTAAAAGCGTTTGATTGTCAGTCATCCAATTATACGGATTACCTAAATTGGCATTCAAATTATCAGAAGTAATTTTAGTAGCTTTAGCTGAAATCACATCAATAATCCATAGTTCTACTCCAGAATTAGTAGTGTTTGTGAACGCGATCTTTTGTTCGTTTGGCGACCAAGTTATGTTCGAAATCCTTGCGTTTTCGGGTAAGCCGTTGACTTGAATTTCATTTTTTTCTTTTACTTTTCTTATTTTCAAATTGTTTACATAAGTTACAGTACTTGAAATATTAGTAATAGGATTTATTCTTAAACCACCTAAACGCATTTCTTCTTGGTTTAAATCGTCTAAGGTTTTATACGTATTTCGGTAACTTAATAGCATGTATTCTTTTTTAGAATCCATACTTACAGTAGGTGCACGCTGGTAATCGGCGAGTTCTAAAATTTCTTTTGATGGCTTTTGGAACGTAACATTTTCTTGTGCTGAAACAAAAGAAAACCCTATCACCAAAAATAAAAATGCGAATTGTCTTTTCATTAGGTCTGATTGGTTAATAATAAAGCAACTAATTTAAGGTTTATTGTTAAGAGGTCAAATTTTTTTATAGTTTTTTAACATATTTGTATTTTTTATATCCTTAAATATGATTTAATTATAAATTTCGTAAATTTGCACTTTAATATTATATTTATGTATCATTCAAAAATATCAGGATTAGGCTATTATGTGCCGGAAAATGTTGTGACTAACGATGATTTATCGAAAATCATGGATACGAATGACGAATGGATTCAGGAGCGTACCGGAATTAAAGAGCGTCGTCATGTAATTAGAGGGGAAGATACCACAACTACCATGGGTGTTAAAGCTGCAGAGATAGCCATTCAGCGTGCCAATGTAGCAAAAGAAGATATTGATTTCGTCATTTTTGCTACACTTTCTCCAGATTATTACTTTCCAGGTCCGGGTGTTTTAGTACAACGCGATTTAGGTTTGAAAACAGTTGGTGCTTTAGATGTTAGAAATCAATGTTCAGGATTTGTTTATGCGATTTCAATTGCCGATCAATATATCAAAACTGGAATGTATAAAAATATTTTAGTTATCGGTTCGGAAGTACATTCTACTGGTTTAGATATGACAGATAGAGGTCGTGGTGTTTCGGTAATTTTTGGAGATGGAGCAGGAGCTGCCATTTTATCAAGAGAAGAAGATGTAACGAAAGGAATTTTATCTACGCATTTACATGCTGAAGGACAACATGCTGAAGAATTAGCACTTATTGCTCCAGGAATGGGAAAACGTTGGATTACAGATGTACTGGCAGATAACGATCCAGATGACGAAAGTTATTATCCTTATATGAACGGACAATTTGTGTTTAAAAATGCAGTGGTTCGTTTTAGCGAAGTCATTAATGAAGGCTTACAAGCAAACAATTTAGAAGTTTCAGATATCAACATGTTAGTGCCACATCAGGCGAATTTAAGAATTTCTCAATTCATACAACAGAAATTTAAATTATCAGATGATCAAGTGTACAATAATATCATGAATTACGGAAATACAACTGCAGCTTCAATTCCAATTGCTTTAACAGAAGCTTGGGAAAAAGGTAAAATTAAGAGTGGCGATTTAGTAGTTTTAGCTGCTTTCGGTTCTGGTTTTACTTGGGGAAGTGTGATTATTAGATGGTAATTTCATTATTGATAAAAAAAAGCGTTCAGAAATCCTGAACGCTTTTTTTATTTTAGAAGTGAGTTGATATGTTTGGAAACTATGCCAAAGTTGTAACCTTGTGTAAAATTATATCCAGAGTAATTCACAGCAATCAACTGTCCACAGCTATTAAATATGGGTGATCCACTTGCGCCATGTGTTGAAGTAGTACTATATTGAAGTTTTATGCCGTCAGATTCTCTACTTATTTTGCCATCGTAAATTTGGACTTTTAAATCTCCTTTTTTTGATTTTGCAAGTTCCATTCCTAATGGATAACCAATTAATATAGCTTCTGAACCCGGTTTTATGTCACTATCGTTTTCAATGGAATTGTCTAAATCTACTATGTTTTCCACTTCTTCCGGTAAAGTTTCTGTTTCTAATTGTAATATAGCTAAATCGATTTCAGTATCTTTTGCTAGTTGAATTACTTTGCATTTTAACCAATTTGAATTTGAACCATGTAAAGCAATTTTGGTATCTATAAGTTTACAAGTTATTTTAATGGCTTCACTTGAAAACTCTATTAAATCTTCATATTCATTAAAATAAAATAGCTTACTGTTTTGTAAAGCTTTTCTTTTTTCATAAATATCTTCATCATCATTTCTTAGTTCTTCGTAATCTTCACTTTCAAATTCTTCAGAATTAGTTACGTTAGAGGTGTCAATATTTATTGAATTTGTATCCGGAGTTGTTGAAACAGTTTCTTTATTTTCTAAAGTTTTTCCATTTTTAGTATTCATTTCGTAAAGTAGTTTGATAGCTTCTCCATCATAAATTAAATTGGTCTGAGACACTCCGTTTTTAAGACTATTTTCTAAAACTTCTTTATATTTTTTTGGATCAGTAGTAGGACAAATATATTCAATAATTAAATTTTTAACGTTTTCTATTTCAGGATCATAATACTCTTCCTCTTCATTTTCTTCCTCCTCTTTCTTAAAATACCAAGGTTCAACCACATGATGATTGGTTACTATATGACCATCTTCTGAAACGAAAAATCCAGTTCCTGTAACTTCTTTTTTAAAATCTTCAAAGAAAGAATTGTTATTCTCACTTAATAGTAATTTCGGATTTATAGAAAAAGGTTCAGATCCATTTATAGAAATTTCATAAGTGTACGTGTTTTTGACCAAAACAACAGATTTTTTGTAATAATCATAAATTTGTGTCTCGTCATTTAAGCAAAAAGGTTCTTTTTTATTGAATTTGATCCAAATAAACAAAAGTGAAAATAAGAACACTAAACAGAATGAAGAAATAATTATAATTTTCTTTTTTTTGTTCGTTGGTTTATTTGGTTGAGTAGCTTCAGGTGTTGTGATATTTTCCATTGTTTCAGTTTGTTCCTAACAAATGTACGTAAAATCTCAACAAATACAAATTGGTTACATTTGTTGTTGATCTTTTTATAAACAAGACAATAACAAAAAAAGCGTCCCGAAGTATCAGAACGCTTTTTTTTTGAAATAGATTGAAATCAAAAATCTTAATTTGTTAAATCGTAAATCGTAAATAATTAAAACATTCCACCACCTTGAGTTTCTTGTTTATCTCTTTGTTTTCTTTGTAATTCTTTATTTTTTCCACTTCCGAAATTATAATTGAAACCTAAGTAAAACGTTCTACTTTCAAAACGGAATTCTCCATCTTGACGGTAAGGAATATTTCCATTAAATCCGAAAAATTGTGTTCTGAACATATCGTTTAATCTGGCAGAAATAGTTCCTTTTCCTTCTAAAACACTATAGTTAGCTCCAAAATCGGCACGGTACATTGGTGTTCTTAAAAATTGTAAACCTAAATCTCTACTTCTATACATTCCAAATAAATTGAATCGTAATTTTTTAGTAACCGTGAAAGTATTATTTAATCGAGTGTTAAAAGTGGTGACATCAATTTCTTTATTTTCTGGTAAATTAGTGTTTGCATTGGTTACTGTTCCTCTTACGGTTTTAAAGTATACATCCGCACTAGCATTAGTAGACCACCATTTCGTAAGTTTTAAATTGGCATTCACTTCTGCACCAATTTGATTATTGTCTTTGAAATTATCAAAAGTCATAATATTAAAGTTAGCGTCGTTAGGATCTGTAAAAATAACTCTAGTGATTTCTGCTTTAATTAATCTGTAAAATACAGCAGAAGTAATAGAACCTATTTTGGTAGTTCTAGTATAATTGATTTCAAATGAGTTAGTAAATTGCGGTTCTAAAGCTGGATTTCCTCTAGATTCCATATTTACAGTTCTCCATTCTCTTATCGGATTAATTTGGCCGTTACTTGGTCGGTCCACACGTCTGGTGTAATTTACATTGAACGTATTATTGTCATTCAATTTATAAGATAAATAAGTGGATGGGTAAACTGTAAAAATTTCGTCAGTAATAATCACATTTGAATTTTCAGTTGGATCAGTTGAAATTTTTAAAGGATGCGCAAATAAGTTGTATAATTCTGCTCTTGCTCCAACCTGCGCGCTAAATTTTCCGAAAGTCTTGCTGTAATTCGTATAAATAGCATGAATATTTCGGTTATAATCAAAACTATTTGTACTGTTTTCTGTGGTTTGAATATCGTAAAATTTATTTTGTCCGGCTTGAATTCTACTTTCATAACCAATTTCTAATTTTGCTTTTTCAGATAGTGGATTCACATAGTCAATATTAAATTGCGAATAGGTAGATTTTCCATTAATATCATTCAAACTATAGATTCCGTTGTTTACGAAATTTGATAAATCTTCATTATTTGTTAAAGAATGGTTGACTTGAAAATCAATAGTTTCCCCTTTTTTCTTGAAATTGTGTTTGAAGGCCAAATCATAAGTTTTTGTGGTGTTTCCACTATTATTCCAGTTTTCCTGAAAGGCATCCGGTAAAGTCAAATAATCAGAAATAGTATTCGATTCTCCTTTTCCATCAAAGAAATTCAAATTCGTGAAAAAAGACAAAGTATTGTTATCGTTAATGTAGTAATCCGCACCAAGTTTTACTAAATGTGAGGTATTTACATTTGAAAACACAAAATCTTGTCGGTTTTCTGCATTTTGTCTTTCAGAAATTACAAATCCTTTACTTCTGTTTTTTCCATGATTGAATCCATAGTTAGCGTAAAAATTTACTTTTCCAACTTTGTAGTTTAGGTTTACCGACTGATTTGTTTTTGGTGTAATTCCAAAAGTATATCCAGAAGTCACACTTCCATTAAAGCCTTTTTGGCTGTTTTTGTTCAGAATGATGTTTATAATTCCACTATTTCCTTCCGGATTGTATTTTGAAGAAGGATTGGTGATTAATTCTACTTGTTTGATAGAAGCAGAAGGAATTTGTTGCAATAATTGTCCTGCATCAATGTTTGTAGGCTTTCCATCAATCAAAACACGCACATTACTATTTCCACGTAAACTCAACTCTTTCGTTTGCGGATCAATACTTACGGTTGGAATGTTGTTGAAGATTTCAGAAGCTGTAGTTCCAGAAGCGATTAAATCTTTCCCAATAGTTACTACTTTCCGATCTGCTTTTTGTTCTATTGTAGAACGTTCTTTAACAATTGAAACCGTTTCAATAGTATTGGTATTTACTTCTAAAGCGATGTTTCCTAAGTTAATTTCTTTAGTTTCTTCTGATAATTGTATAGTTCTAGAAGCGTCAATATATCCAATAAAGTTTACTTTTAAAAGGAGACTTTTTAATTCTAAATTTTTAATTTCGAAGCTTCCATCTTCTTTTGTGGAAACTCCAGCAATTGGTTTGGTGCCATCTAAAATACTAACAGTTGAAAATCCAATCGGTTCGTTGGTGGTTTTGTCAATTATTTTCCCAGTAATGACTCCTGGTTTACTTTGTTGTGCCATCATTAAAGTGGCGAATAGCAACATAAAAGTGCTATAAAATTTAATTAATTTCATTTGGGTTTTTTTGATTTTTTTGCAAGATATTGAAAAGTGAAAAAGTGTAATTTCGATTAAAACAGACCTGTTTTTTCTAAATTTACCCTTCCATTTTATGGTTAGACAAAATTTAAACATTTTTGTTACAAATTGACTTTTCAATACGTTAAAAATTCTATCTTTGCACGCTATTAAAAAAACGATTATGTCCTTACAAGAAATCCTTACCGCCCCGATTCAAAAAGCCGTTGAAAATCTATTTCAAATTTCACTAGAAAGAGTTGAATTTCAATCGACTAAAAAAGATTTTGAAGGTGATATTACGATGGTAGTTTTTCCTTTAGTGAAACAAATCAAAGGAAATCCAGTTGAAATTGGAACTAAAATCGGATCGTATTTAGTAGAAAATGTTACTGAAATATCTAAATTTAATGTAGTAGCAGGTTTTTTAAATCTTGTAATTTCAGATGAATATTACTTAAAATACTTCAACAGCATTAAAAATATTGAAAAATTCGGTTTTGTGGCACCAACTGAAGGTGAAAAAGCGGTTATGGTAGAATATTCTTCACCAAATACCAATAAACCATTGCATTTAGGACACGTAAGAAATAATTTATTGGGTTATTCGGTTGCCGAAATCATAAAAGCATCAGGTAAAAAAGTATATAAAACACAAATTATCAACGACAGAGGAATTCATATCTGTAAATCGATGTTGGCTTGGCAGAAATTCGGAAACGGGCAAACTCCTGCTTCAACAGGTTTAAAAGGTGATAAATTGGTTGGTAATTTTTATGTAGAATTTGATAAAGCTTATAAAGTTGAAATTACAGCTTTAATGGCAGAAGGAAAAACAGAAGAAGAAGCTAAAAAACAAGCACCACTTATTTTAGAAGCACAACAAATGCTTTTAGATTGGGAAAATGGAAAACCAGAAGTCATTGAACTTTGGAAAACCATGAACCAATGGGTGTATGACGGTTTTGCAGTAACTTATAAAAACTTAGGGGTTGATTTCGATAGTTACTACTACGAAAGTAACACGTATTTACTAGGAAAAGATGTCGTAGAAGAAGGTTTAACTAGTGGTGTTTTCTTCAGAAAAGAAGACGGTTCGGTTTGGATTGATTTAACGCCAGATGGTTTAGATGAAAAAATTGTACTTCGTTCAGATGGAACTTCGGTATATATGACTCAAGATATCGGAACTGCTATTCAACGTGTTAGAGATTTTTCAGACATTGGTGGGATGGTATATACCGTTGGAAATGAACAAGATTACCATTTTAAAGTCTTATTCTTAATTTTGAAAAAGTTAGGATACGACTGGGCAGCACATTTATTCCATTTATCTTACGGTATGGTAGAATTACCTTCTGGTAAAATGAAATCTCGTGAAGGAACTGTTGTAGATGCCGATGACTTAATGGCTGAAATGACTGCCACCGCGAAACAAATTTCGGAAGATTTAGGAAAACTAGAAGACTATTCAGCAGAAGATAAAGCTAGTTTATATAATACGATCGGTTTAGGAGCTTTGAAATATTATATGTTGAAAGTAGATCCAAAAAAGCAAATGATGTTCAATCCAGAAGAATCGGTTGATTTTAATGGGAATACAGGACCTTTCATTCAGTATACTTACGCTCGTATTCAATCGATTTTAAGAAAAGCTACTTTCGATTATAGTCAGGCCACAACGCTGGTAGAATTACATGAAAAAGAAAAAGAATTAATCAAACAAGTACAATTGTTTCCTGAAGTAATTCAAAGCGCTGCAGCGAATCATAGTCCAGCCTTAATTGCGAATTATACATATGAATTGGTAAAAGAATTCAATTCGTTCTATCAAAATGTATCCATTTTAGGTGAAGACGATACAGATAAGAAGGTATTTCGTGTGCAATTAGCAAAATCTGTAAGTGAAATTATTAAGAACGCCTTTGGATTATTAGGAATTAGCGTTCCTGAAAGAATGTAACAGTAAAATTTACGATGTAAGATTTACGAATTACGAAGTTTGAAATACAGCATTATAATAAACAACTTTGCGCCTTAGTGTCTTCGTGGCAATAATAGCGCCTTATAAAATAATAAAGTGAACCAAAATAAATCATATTTCTTTCAATCTTGGCTTATTGTAGTAATTGCAATTTTGTCTTTTATTGGATTTAAATCATTTTTACCAAGAAAATTATTTCCCGACGCTACAGCGAACAGCAAAAATGTGGTGGTAGATAGTTTAATGTTAGAAGCGGTTGCTGAAAGCGGAAATCTTTCTGAAGAAGATACGTTAACAAACAAAACCATTTCATTTGTTTCAAATCCACTTGGGATTAAATTTTCAAGTGAGAAATTTGAACAATATAAAGGATATCAGTATTTAATTCCATTTTTTGAGAAATTATATCAATTAGAAACGAATAAAAAAGGAAAAGCACGTATCGCTTATTTTGGAGATTCTATGACGGATGGTGATATGATTGTACAGGATGTTCGTACCCAATTTCAGAGTGTTTTTGGCGGAGAAGGTGTTGGTTTCGTAAATATTACATCTGAATCTGCAGGCTCAAGAGGTTCTATTTTACATGAGTTTTCTTCCAATTGGAAAGCACAATCGTATTTAAAAACGAAAAGTCCGTTGCGTTCTTTTGGTGTGAATGGCTCAGTATTTTTTGCTCGAGATACCGTAAATGCTACATGGGTAAAGTATAAAGCTGGTAGAAATCGTTTTGCATCAACCCTAAATAATCCAACTTTATTTTACGGAAGTTCTAAAAATAAAAAAGCTTCATTACGTCAAGTTTTAGGAAAAGATACCATATACAAAAAATTACAACCTACTGGGATTTTAAATACAGCACAAGTGGCTGGTGATGTAAAAAATGTAAAAGTCAATTTCATTCACGCCGATTCTATCCCTTTTTATGGTTTCAATTTTGATAATGGAAAAGGAATTCATGTAGATAATTTTTCTTCTCGAGGAAATTCTGGCTTGCCTTTAGGTTCGTTAAATGTCGATTTAATGAACGCTTTTCAACAAAAATTAGGTTACGATTTAATCATTTTACAATTCGGAACCAATGTATTAAATTATGGTTCGCTTAATTATTCTTGGTACGAAAGAAAAATGAATGCAGTAGTTAATCATGTAAAAAAATGTTTTCCAGGAGCAGCAGTTTTAATTATAACAACTGCCGATAAAGCTACCAAATATGATATGGTAATGAAAACGGATTCAGCTGTTTCTCCTTTAGTGATGGCGCAAAAACGTTATGCTGTAAAAGCAGAATCCGGGTTGGTTAATCTGTACACACTAATGGGTGGCGATGGTTCGATGGTAAAATGGGTGGATAATGTCCCAGCTCGTGCGAATAAAGATTATACACATTTCAATCATAGAGGGGCAAAAGAAATCGCTCAACTTATTTATAAACAAATAGATACAGGATATAAAGAATACAAGAAATTACGTGCTTTGGCAAAAAAGAAAGTAAAGCCAAAATCTGTTGTTTCTGATTCAGTTCCTGTTAGTAACGATACTTTAAATGAATAAGTTTTTTGGTTTTTTGCTTTTTACAGCAATGGGTTTTGCACAAACAGATAGCCTGCTTGTAGCGATGGATAGTGTAACCACACCGATTGATACGTCAAATTTTGAAGCGTTTAATAATGTGATTACCAATGAAAAAGCGCTTCATGCTATTTTTGAGAAATTATATCTTTTAGAAGAAAATCAAGATAGAAAAGTGCGAATTGTACATCTTGGCGATTCTCATATTCAAGCCGATTTGTATACAGCAAAAATCCGTAATCGTATGCAGCAAACCTTTGGAAATGCAGGTTTTGGATTCACTTTTCCTTATAGTTTGGCAGGTACGAATAACAGTTCGCCGTTACGTTTTACGGGTTCTGGAGGCTTTTCTTCGGCAAGAGTTTTAAATGCAGATGTTTCCAAGCCAATAGGGTTAAGCGGTATTTCATTTGAACCCAAACAAGCCAATTTTCATATCGATATGTTGGTTAAAGATCCCAAATTCGATTTTACTAAACTAAGAATTATCGCTCCAAAAAATGAAAATATTTTTCAAGTAGCTTTTGCCAAAAAAAGTATTTCTACTACTGAAAAAGTAGCGGTTAAAACTCCGGCCACAAGTTCTCATAAGGTAAAACCGGGAGAAGTTTTAGGAAGTATAGCGGACAAATACAATATTTCATTAAAACAATTGAAAGCCGCTAATGGATTAAAATCGGATAATATTCGAGACGGTAAAATTTTGAAAATTCCAGGAGGAAAATCGGAAACTACCTATAAAAATGTTGCAACTGTAAAGTATATTTATGAACCAATTTCACTAGAAAACACCCCGAATTATAGTTTATATACTAGCGAAAACCTTATTGATAAGATTACAATTTTAGGGAATCAAAGTGCAAGTAAATTTGCTTTAAACGGTTTGGTTTTAGAAAATGAAAATCCAGGAATCACGTATTCGGCTATTGGAGTTAATGGTGCTAAGAGTAATGATTTCAATAAATTTCCGTTATTTTTTGAACAATTACCCGCTTTAGAAGCCGATTTGTATGTTATTTCATTTGGGACTAACGAAAGTTACGACAAACAAGATGTGGCTACTTATTTCGGAAATCTAAAAACTATGATTGATGGCATCAAACAAAAATGTCCGGAAGCGTCAATTTTAGTAACTACAGCACCTCCTTCTGTTTTACATAAAAAAAATAAAAATATTTATATCGAAAAATATGCGGATAAAATTCTAGAAATGGCCACTACTGAAGAGTATGCGGTTTGGAATTTATTAGATGTTTTTGGTGGGAATAAAAATATAAATGTCAACTCAAGAATGGGTTTAATGGCGAGAGATAAAGTACATTATTCGAATGCAGGCTACGAAAAACAAGGAGAATTGTTTTTTGATGCTTTTATTCAATCGTACGAGTTATATAAATCTGAAAAATAAAGAAGCGTGTTACAAGAATGGTTTTATAAAAATATTGGAAAAATTACTCCTGAAATAGTTCAGAATTGGTTCGTTTATAACGAAAAAGAGCCACTTCTTTTCAATACAGGTTTGTTTTTAGGCTTGTTTTTAGTCTTTTATTTTTGGTATATTTTACTTAAGAATGCCAATACAATGCGCATGGTTTATGTGATTTCGTTTTCCCTTTTCTTTTATTACAAATCGAGTGGCATTTATTTCTTACTTTTATTAGGTTCTGCTATTGTCGATTATAATTTAGCCAATTTAGTCCATCGTACCACTAGTGAATTAAATAAGAAATTATGCCTAACTTTTAGTGTAATATTAAATTTAGGATTTTTAGGGTATTTTAAATACAGTAACTTTTTAATAGATACTTGGAATCAAATAGCCGCTGGAAATGTGAAAGGTTTTGACGTGATTTTACCTGTTGGAATTTCTTTTTATACGTTCCAATCTATAAGTTACATCATTGAAGTCTATCGTAAAGAAATTGAACCGACAAAACGTTTTGTTGATTATTTGTTTTTCGTTTCGTTTTTCCCTCAATTAGTAGCTGGTCCAATTGTTAGAGCTAAAGATTTCTTGCCACAAATTTATCAGAAATTAAATGTTACACAAGACGATATCAATCGTGCCTTTTTATTAATTATTGGTGGTTTAATTAAGAAAACGGTTATTTCTGATTACATCTCTTTAAATTTTGTAGATCGAGTTTTTGATTTGCCAAACAGTTATACACCTTTTGAAAACATGATGGCTTCGTATGGCTATACCATTCAAATTTATTGTGATTTTTCTGGATATTCAGATATGGCAATAGGTGTGGCTTTGTTGTTAGGTTTTAAATTACCGACCAATTTCCGTTCGCCATATAAATCTACTTCAATTACTGATTTTTGGCGTCGTTGGCACATTTCATTATCTACATGGCTAAAAGATTTCTTATACATTTCAGTAGGAGGAAATCGTTACGGTACTTTTGCAGGATTTTTATTTCCAGGTCTATTTTTTGTTGGATTAATTATTTGGGGAATATCTTATTCTACAACGAGTAATATACCTTTACTTTTAGCTATCGCATCTACAGTTGTTTTCGCTTTTACATTTTTACTTTCAAAAGAAAAAGAGAAAACTATGTATACCAATGTAAACTTAATGACTACTATGTTATTAGGAGGTTTGTGGCACGGCGCTAGTTTACGATTTATCATTTGGGGTGCTTTACACGGAATGGCGTTAGCGGTTCATAAAATATTTCTAGAGTTTTATCCAGATTCTAAACGTAAAATTTTCTTTTTAACTCCGTTTTTAAAGTTTTTTGCCATCTTAGTTACGTTTCATTTTGTAGCTTTTTGTTGGATTTTCTTTCGAGCTAAAGATTTTACTACGGCATTACAAATTATCGATAATATTGGTAAAGTAACGTTTGATTATAATCAGTGGTTGACAATTGCTCAAGGCTATCAAAACGTTTTTATTTTGATGTTTATAGGTTATTTTTGGCATTATATTCCAGAAAAAGTTACAATTGCAATCCAGAATGTCTTCAAAGCCATGCCTTTAATTACTAGAGCTATAGTTTTAGGATTGGTCTTTTGGTTGGTGTTTGCCACAGCATCAGCGGGTCCTCAACCTTTTATTTATTTTCAGTTTTAATGTAATCTTTGTTACATAAGTTTTTGTAGTTTACGCTTATCTTTACCTAAAGATAAAAATATGAAAAAGATATTATTTTCAAATTGGCATACTATGCGCTTTTTTAGAATTGCTGTTGCCTTGTTCTGTTTTTACTCCGCTTATGAGCAACACCAATGGATTTTTGTGGCTTTTGGAATTTTCTTTTTGTTTCAAGCGCTGTTTAATTTGGGTTGTAGTGCTAATGGATGTAGTATAAATACTAAAAGAACAAATCATGAATAAATTTCAAGAATTAATTACTGGTGAAAAACCAGTAATTATTGACTTTTTTGCTACTTGGTGCGGACCATGTCAAGCATTGGCTCCCATTTTAATTGATGTGAAATCAGAATTAGGTGATGCTATTCGAATTGTTAAAGTTGATGTAGATAAAAATCAAAATGTAGCCTCTCAATTTCAAGTAAAAGGCGTGCCAACTTTATTATTGTTCCAAAACGGTAAAATGCTTTGGCGTCAATCTGGAGTGGTTAGTAAAAATGAATTGGTTCAAATTATTCGACAAAAAGTAGTGATTTAAAAAGAAACGAAATAGTTTTACTTTTGAATTTCATGTAATAAAACAGTATATTTAACGTTATTATAAAAATCAAATTAAAACTGTTTATTATGAAAAATTTGAAATTCTTATCTCTGTTTTTAGTAGTCTTTACATTCGGAATTTTTTCTTCATGTACGGATGAAGACGACAATCAAGTGATTACTACAGTTGATCCTTCACCTGTTATTAATACTGTAAATAATGGAACTTGGTTTGTGTCATTATATAATGATTCAGGAACTATTGAAACCTCAAATTTTTCAGGTTACAGTTTTGTTTTTGGTCCCAATAATGTAGTAACGGCAACAAATGCTAGTATTTCAGTTAGCGGTTCTTGGTCGGTTACTTCAGATAACAGTTTGGATGATAGTCCAAATTATGATTTAGATTTTAATTTAAGTTTTGTGGCTCCTGTGAATTTTTCAGACTTATCAGATGATTGGAACATTATTTCTTACACAAGTACAAAAATTGAACTGATTCATGTAAGTGGTGGTAATGGAGGAACTGACTATCTTACATTTCAAAAAAATTAAGAAAATTTTATCGTTTGGCTATTCAAAATTTTATATATTTGAAGATAGAATTAAAATTAATATAACTTAAAATAAATATCATGAAAAAAGTATTGTCAATCGCTGCTGTTATGGCATTTATGGTTTCTTCTGCTGCAGTAGTATCTTTTAAAGAAAAAGAAAAGCCAAAAGCTAAAGCAAAAACAGAAAAAGCTTGTTGTTCAGATAAAAAAGCAACAGCTGCTAAAAAATCTTGTTGTTCAAAAAAATAATTAGATTTTAAAAATAGGAAACCGTTTTGTATTTGCAAAGCGGTTTTTTTTGTTTTTAAAATTTGCTTTATACACACTTTGTTACTTTACAACTTTACCTTATATTTGCAATTCATTAAAAAAGTTAAATTATGTTTGATAATCTTACCGATAAGTTAGATAAAGCATTCCATATATTAAAAGGACATGGTAAAATTACCGATGTAAATGTTGCAGATACTTTAAAAGAAGTTCGTCGTGCTTTATTAGATGCCGATGTGAATTTTAAAATCGCTAAAGATTTTACTACTCGTGTTAAAGATAAAGCCATTGGAGAAAATGTATTGACTACTTTGCAACCAGGACAGTTATTAGTTAAATTAGTAAAAGATGAACTAACTGAATTGATGGGTGGTGAAGTTGCTGGTGTAAATTTATCAGGAAATCCAACAGTTATTTTAATGTCGGGATTGCAAGGTTCTGGTAAAACTACTTTCTCTGGTAAATTAGCTAATTTCCTAAAAACAAAGAAAAATAAAAAACCTTTATTAGTAGCTTGTGATATTTATCGTCCTGCAGCTATTAATCAATTACATGTAGTTGGAGATCAAATTGGTGTAGAAGTTTATTCTGAACCCGATAATAAAAATGCCGTTTCAATTGCAGAAAATGCAGTGAAACACGCAAAAGCGAATGGATTTAATGTAGTAATCATAGATACAGCTGGACGTTTAGCTGTTGATGAAGAAATGATGAACGAAATTGCTAACGTACATCAAGCCATTCAACCTCATGAAACGTTGTTTGTAGTGGATGCTATGACAGGTCAAGATGCCGTAAATACCGCAAAAGCATTCAACGATAGATTAAATTTTGATGGTGTTATTCTAACAAAGTTAGATGGTGATACGCGTGGTGGAGCTGCAATTTCAATTAAGACAGTTGTAAATAAACCTATTAAATTCATAGGTACTGGGGAAAAGATGGACGCAATAGATGTGTTTTATCCTTCTCGTATGGCCGAACGTATTTTGGGAATGGGAGATGTGGTGTCTTTAGTAGAAAGAGCACAAGCGCAATATGATGAAGAAGAAGCAAGAAAAATCCAGAAAAAAATCGCAAAAAATGAGTTTGGTTTTGATGATTTCTTAGCTCAAATTCAACAAATAAAAAAAATGGGAAGCATGAAAGATCTTGTTGGAATGATTCCTGGAGCTGGAAAAGCATTAAAAGATGTTGAAATTGAAGACGACGCATTTAAACATGTAGAAGCAATAATTCAATCGATGACACCTACTGAAAGAAGTAAGCCAGCCATTATTGATGTGAAAAGAAAAACGAGAATTGCTAAAGGATCGGGTCGTAAAATAGAAGAAGTAAATCAACTGATGAAACAATTCGATCAAATGAGTAAAATGATGAAAATGATGCAAGGTGGTGGCGGAAAAAAACTAATGCAAATGATGGGAGGAATGAAAGGAATGCCGTCTATGCCCGGAATGAAATAATGTAAAGACGCGATTTATCGCGTCTTTTTATTTAAAGCAAAAACACACAACAAATATATTTACATGCAACTACTAGACGGAAAAAAAGTATCAGAAGACATTAAAAATGAAATTGCTGCAGAAGTAGCAAAAATGAAAAGTAAAGGAGAAAAAGTACCTCACTTAGCTGCCATTATTGTGGGAAATGATGGGGCAAGTTTAACTTATGTTGGAAGCAAAGTTAAAGCCTGTGAACGTGTAGGATTTGAGTCTACTTTAGTTAAAATGCCAAGTACCACTTCTGAAACAGAATTATTAAAAAAAATTAAGGAGTTAAACGAAGATCCAAATATTGATGGATTTATTGTGCAGTTGCCTTTACCGCCTCAAATTGATACCCAAGAAGTAATTATGGCCATTCATCCTTCTAAAGATGTAGATGGTTTTCATCCTGAAAATTTTGGAAAAATGGCTTTAGATATGAGTACATTTATTCCAGCCACTCCTTTTGGGATCTTAGAATTATTAGAAAGATATAATGTTCAAACACAAGGAAAACATACTGTTGTGATTGGAAGAAGCCATATTGTTGGTCGCCCAATGAGTATATTAATGGGAAGAAAAGGTTTTCCAGGAAATTCTACGGTAACGGTAACACACACGCACACGAAAAATATCACACAAATTACGTCTCAAGCTGATATTATTATTTCTGCCTTAGGTGTTCCTAATTATTTAAAAGCTGAAATGATTAAAGATGATGCAGTTATTATTGATGTGGGTATTACTCGTGTAGCCGATGAAACCACAGAAAAAGGATACAGAATTGTAGGTGATGTAGATTTTGATAATGTATCTAAAAAAGCTTCTTACATAACACCCGTTCCAGGTGGCGTTGGACCAATGACAATAGCTATGCTGCTAAAAAACACTTTAATAGCAAGAGCTAATAAAAAATAAATTACAAATGAGTCTTTTATAGGCTCATTTTTTTTGCTTTTTCTTCTTCCTCTTTTAAGATCATAAACTTATAAAACGCAAAGTGAGAGATGCCAGATGAAAAAATAACCATTTGATAAATAGAACCGTTTTTTAAATAAAATTTATTAATAAAAAAAGCGCCTATTTGTATAATAAATAAAATAGAACTTATAATTAACCAGTATCCCTTTAAGTCGTAGTTTTTATTATAATAGATAATGGCAACTCCGCCAATTATTGAAGTGGTTAATGCATTAATTATCCAAAGGTACTTAGTGTTGCTCAAGTCTAAAGCCACTAGATCAATAATAAAAAGATAAATTATAAATAGAGGTAAGCAAGCTAAACTAATTTTTAAATATTCTTTTTTGGTAAAAATTGGAAGTAAAAGATAAAGTAAGCAAATTTTATAGGATAATGATGCAATACTTCCCATTGTGAAAAGAGTTGATCCTTCAAAAGCAAAAAATAAAGAAGCTATTTGATATAAAAATAACGAAGTAATATAAATAACGTTTTTTCCGTTAGATAATAAATAAATAACAAATAAAATTGGAATTCGTAAATACCAAAACCAATTTCGAGTAACCGGAAAATCTAGTATTGAACAAATGCTGTACAAAATTAAATTTACAAAAAAGACTACAATGCAAACGGTAACAAGTTGATTGTTTTTTTGAAAAACAGAATTCATTGGTTGTAGGTAATAAATTAAGGCAATTATTTTTTACTAAAATATTTCATAACTAAAATAGTTAGTGGTAAAAAAAACCACTTCTAAAATTAAAGATTTAAAAGTGGTATTTAGTTTATTTCGTAGTTATAACCTTATTTTTTTGAATTACATAATAGGCAATCAAAATGGCTGCTATGACCAACCATATAATTTGAGAGTCAATTGGAGCGGGAAGCGGGTCTGGATCAGCAGGTGGATCAACAGGTTGTGCTTTCGAAAACAAACACATGAATGTTGCAAAAACAGTCAAGTAGGCCTTAAGTAAATTGCTTTTCATTTTTATATAATATTTTGGGGTTCACTATTTTAAAAAACAAAAATATAAAAAAAAACTAAAAAAGAAAGTTTTATTTGTAAAACTAAATAAAAAAACATAAATATTTTAAAATTATTCGGTAGTATCTAAAAATTTAGTTAATATATCTGCAATTAGTTGTTTAATTGCAATCATTTCCTATTTTTGCTAGTTGCAAATAAAACGTAAACAATACAATGAAAATACAAAAGATTTTTTTGGCTTTATGCTTAATTACTTGCTTTTCTTCTCTTGCTCAAAATGCTAAGGAAGTACTTTTCTCTATTGATTCAAATTCTTTTGATACGGACGAATTTAAAAGAATTTATCTTAAAAATTTAGATTTAGTTAAAGATGATTCGCAGAAAGATTTAAATCAATATTTAGAATTATTTATTGGATACAAGTTAAAAGTTGCTAAAGCCTATAAATTAGGATTGCAAAATAATAGCAAATATCAAAATGAATTGAGTTCTTACAGAAATCAATTGTCTAAATCTTATATGAATGATTCAAAAGTAACCAATCAATTAATAGAAGAAGCCTATAATAGAAGTTTGAAAGAAATTAAAGCCTCTCATATTTTGCTTTCAGTTGATGAAAGTATCAAAGGAGCAGATACCTTAGTTTTTTACAATAAAGCACTAGAACTTAAAAAAAGAATTGAAAAAGGTGAAGATTTTGAAACGGTAGCTTTAGCTAATTCTCAAGATCCATCTGTGGCAGATAATAAAGGAAATTTAGGCTATTTTTCAGCGTTTAGAATGGTATATCCTTTTGAAAGTGCCGCATTTAAAACGAAAGTTGGTCAAATTTCAAACCCAATTAGAACCCGTTTCGGATATCATTTGATTAAAGTTACAGAAAGTAGAGATAATAAAGGCGAAGTAACAGTGGCGCATATTATGATTCAAAATCCAACTGATGCTACTGCGGAGGCCAAACAAAAAGCCAAACAAACTATTGATGAAATTGCTCAAAAAATAAGTCAAGGCGAAAGCTTTGACGTCTTAGCGGGTCAATTTTCAGATGACAAATCTAGTGCTGCAAAAGGAGGTTTGTTGCAACGTTTTGGTACCGGGCAATTAAGTTCTGAAGCTTTTGAAAATGTTGCTTTTTCTTTACTAAATAAAGGAGATGTTTCTCAGCCTTTTGAATCGGGTTTCGGATGGCATATTATAAAATTAATAGAAAAACATCCGGTTAAATCTTTTGAGGAATCTAAATTAGAACTAGAATCTAAAATTAAAAGAGATGAGCGTTCTATAATTATTACCAATACGTTAGCAAATAAATTAAAAGAAAAATATAAAGTAGAAACGAACAAATTGACGTATCAAGCCGTTGAAAAATCAGTAACAGATGCTGTTTATAGTCAAACTTGGGAACTTCCAAAAGACGAATCTTTATTAAATAAGGAAGTTTTAGTGATTCAAAAAGACAAAAAAATCACGGCAGCTACTTTTGTTAATTTTATTTATTCTCAACAAAAAAACAAATTAACAACTAAGCCTATTAAAAAATTAGTAGCTGATCTATACGATTCCTGGAAAGGTGAACAATTAATTGGCTATTATAACGATAATTTAGAAAATGAATTTCCAGAATTTAAAAACATCATGAGTGAATACAGAGACGGTCTGTTGTTGTTTGATTTGATGGAAAAAGAAATTTGGGAAAAGTCAAAATCAGATACTATTGGTTTACAAAAGTATTATGAAGCCAATAAGACAAAATATATGTGGAAAGATAGATATGACGTAGATATTTTATCTTCAACAGACAGTAAAGTGATTGAAGCTGCTCAAAAAATGCTTCAAAAAGGGAAGACTTTAGATGAAATTAAAGCCAAATTCAATACCGATACTAAAGTGACTATTATGATGAAGTCGGGATTATTCGAAAAAAATTATGATATTCTAGATAAAATCTCTGGATTAAGTAAAGGAGCAACAATACCTTATTCAGATGCAAATTATTTTTATTTGGTACAAGTGAATAATGTTAAGCCTGCTGGTATTAAAGATTTGGTAGATTGTAGAAGTAGGGTAACAAATGATTACCAACAAGATTTAGAAAATAACTGGGTAGGTAATTTGAAAAAAGAATTCTCAGTGCAAGTGAATCAAGCTGTTTTCGAAAAGGTAAAACAACAATTAAAATAACAACAAAGTGAAAAAGCTCTTTCAATTTGGTCTTTTTTTTCTTCTACTTTCTTGTCAAAAAAACAAGGATGAGGCTGAATCAGAGGCTATTGCACGAGTCAATAACACCTATTTATTTACGTCGGATATTGAAAATTTAATACCACCTGGCACATCCAAAAAAGACAGTATAGTTATTGTTAAAGATTTTATTCAGCGATGGGCTACCCAACAGCTTTTAATGGAGAATGCCACTAAAAATATTTCAAAAAATAAACAACAAGAATTAGAAACGTTACTTAATCAATATAAAATAGATTTGTATACGAAAGCGTATTTAGAACAATTGGTTACCACCAAAATTGATACGGTTCTTACAAACCAACAAATTGAAAGCTATTACCAGTCTAATAAGTCAAATTTTAAAGCCAATAACCCGTTAGTTAAACTTAGATACATAAATTTAGCAAAAGGAAATGCTAAATTGTCAGCTATCAGTAAGAAATTTTCTAACTTTACCGCAAAAGATATAAAAGAGTTAAAAAACGAAGCCATACAGTTTAAAGATTACGCGTTTAATGATAGTATTTGGGTAGATATTGACCAGGTATTTGATAGGTTGCCATTCGTAAATCAAGAAAATATGACAAAGTTTTTAGATGCTGGATTAGCGTATCAATACGCAGATTCGAATTCTATTTGGCTTGTTAAAGTAAAAGATATGGTTCAAAAAAATAGTATTGTTCCGTTCCAATATGCCAAACCAACTATAAAACAAATACTTATAAATAAAAGAAAAACAGATTTAATAAATAAAATTCAAACAGAAATAACAAATGATGCCATTAAAGACAATGATTTCGAAATTTTTAAATAAAACAAGCTGCATAACCTCCTTATTTTTATTACTATCACTTCTAACTTTTGCACAAAAGAAACAAAAAGTAGATGGCGTAGTTGCTGTTGTTGGTAATTATATTGTGTTAGATTCTGATATTGATTTGATGTATATGGAACTTAAATCACAAGGTGTTGCTACAGATAAAATCACAAGATGTGAACTATTAGGGAAACAATTAGAGGATAAATTGTTTGCACACCAAGCCATTCAAGATAGTATTGTGGTGACTGATGAAGAAGTTAATTCTTTTATGGAAAGCCAAATGAATACGATGGTTGAACAAATCGGTTCGAAAGAAAAATTATTCGAGTATTACAAGAAAAAAGACGAAGATGATTTTAAAAGTTATTTTTTCGAAATCATTAAAATGAATAAGCTAACACAACAAATGCAACGTAAAATTGTAGATGATGTTACGGTAACGCCGGATGAAGTAAAACAATTTTTCAACAAAATTCCTGCCGATCAAATTCCAACTATAGGAGCTGAAATTGAATTGTCTCAAATTGTAGTTAAGCCAGTTATAACTAAAGAAGACAAACAAAAAACAATTGATAAACTTAACGAAATTAGAACTGATGTAATTAAAAATGGTTCTAGTTTTTACAGTAAAGCTGTAATTTATACAGAAGATGAAGCCTCTATTTCAAGCGGTGGTTATTATAAAATCAATAAGAAAACACAGTTCGTAAAAGAATTTAAAGATGTGGCTTTCCGATTAGCAGAAGGAGAAATTTCAGAACCTTTTGAAACAGAATTTGGATATCATATTATACTAGTAGAAAAAATTATTGGTCAAGATATCGAATTACGTCATATTGTTATGAGTCCTAAAGTGACTCCAACTGCCATGGCTGAAGCAGCTGAAAAAATAGAAAAAATCAAAGCGAAAATTGAAAAAGGTGATATTACATTTGAAGAAGCTGCCAAAGCCTCATCTGATGATAAAGATACCAAAACCAATGGTGGTATTTTATTAAACCCAAGAACATCAGAACCACGTTTCGAAATTTCGAAATTAGATCCAGCGTTATATAATCAAGTTAACGGTATGGCACAAGGTGAAATTTCTAAAGTTATTGTAGATCAAGAACGTCAAGGTGCAAAATTTTTCAAGATTTTAAAAGTAAATAAAAAGTCTGATGAACACAAAGCAGATTATGCTACAGATTATTTGAAAATTTTAGAATTAGCTTTGTCTGATAAACAGTTTAATGAAATTGAAAATTGGAGAAAAGAAAACATTGAAAAAAATTATATAAAAGTAAGTAACGATTACAAAGATTGTACTTTTAGTAATAATTGGTTAAAAAAATAATTATTTTATCTTTTACCTTTAAAATATGTCAGACGTAGCAGCTATTGAAAAATTAGTACAAAAACAAAAGCAATTAAAGCAAGAAATTGCTAAAGTGATTGTGGGGCAAGATGATGTAATTAATCAAATTGTTTTGAGTGTTTTTTCTGGTGGTCATGCCTTGTTAGTGGGTGTTCCAGGTTTAGCAAAAACACTTATGGTGAATACCATTTCTGAAGCATTAGGTTTGAATTTCAAAAGAATTCAGTTTACACCCGATTTAATGCCTTCTGATATTTTAGGAAGTGAAATTTTAGATGAATCTCGAAATTTTAAATTTATAAAAGGACCTATTTTTTCCAATATTATTTTAGCGGATGAAATTAACAGAACACCACCAAAAACGCAAGCGGCTTTATTAGAAGCGATGCAAGAAAAATCGGTGACCGTAGCTGGACAAAGTTTTAAATTAGATTTGCCATTCTTTGTTTTAGCCACACAAAACCCAATTGAGCAAGAAGGTACTTATCCGCTACCAGAAGCGCAATTAGACCGTTTTATGTTTGCCATACATTTAGATTATCCTACTTTTGAAGAAGAAGTACAAGTGGTGAAAGCCACAACTTCAGATGTAAAAGTGGCCATTAATCCTTTGTTTTCGGCGGAAGAAATTATCGAATATCAAAACTTAATCCGAAAAATTCCAGTTACAGATAATGTAATTGAATATGCGGTAACTTTAGTTTCTAAAACTCGTCCAAATAATCCGTTAGCTACAGATTTTGTGAAAAATTATTTAGATTGGGGTGCAGGTCCACGTGCTTCACAAAGTTTAATTTTAGCAGCTAAAACTCATGCAGCAATAAATGGAAAGTTTTCTCCAGATATTGAAGATATTCAAGCGGTTGCCTTCGGAATTTTACGTCACAGAATTGTTAAAAATTATAAAGCTGATGCCGAAGGTATTTCAGAAGAAGTCATTATTAGAAAATTATTTTAATACATAAATTTAAGTGCTTTAGGGCACTTTTTTTATCTCAACTCAGTACTATACTTATATTTATGAAAAAAATATTTCTCCTATTTTTAGTTATTGTATTCTCTTTTCAAGAACCCCAAGAAAAACTTCAAACTGTGGTTGGAAAAACTACTTATCCATTTTGGCTTCAAATTCCAAAAACCGTTACTAAAGAGGAGAAGCTTCCGGTTTTAATTTTTCTTCATGGGAAAAGTCTTTCGGGTACCGATCTAAATCGAGTGAAACGATATGGCGTTTTAAGGGCAATGGAACGTGGTAGAAAAATTAATGCTTTCGTAATTGCTCCTCAAATTGCTTCCGGGAATTGGAATCCAGACAAAGTAGTAGAAATTTTAGACTATGTTCAAAAAAACTATCATACGGATGAAAAAAGAGTCTATGTTTGCGGGATGAGTTTAGGCGGTTATGGTACTTTACATTTCGCAGGTAAATATCCAGATCGAGTTACGGCAGCAGTTGCCATTTGTGGTGGAGGCAACGTTTCTGATGGTTGTAATTTAGCGAAAGTACCACTGTGGATTCAGCATGGAGATAAAGATTATATTGTAAAACTTTCTGAATCTCAAAAAATGTATAATGCCATTAAAAAATGTAACTCCAAAGCGGATGCCACTTTAACAATCATAAAAGGTGGAAATCATGGAAGTGTAGAGCAATTATTTCATCAAAATGCGATGTATGATTGGATGTTTAGTTACCAGAAATAATTTTTATAAACTTTACATCCATAGCGTTTTAATTTTCGTAAATAGTAGTAGAAATCGCCCCTAACTATAACAAAAATTAAAAAAAAATGAGTTTAGTAATTGTAACTTTAGTATTTGTATCTGCCTATTTTTATTTTAGAAATTGGTATTTAGATAAAAAAATTGAAAAACTTTCTTAATATAACAAAATAAGAAATGAATTAAAGAGGAGGTGGCTTCATGTTACGTCCTTTTTTTTTGTTAAATTATTAAAATTTCCTCCTTTTTTTTTAATATTCGTAAGATTCATTTCTTAAATTCAGAATTCTTAAAAAGATGAGGAATTAAATGCTTCTTTTTGAATTAATTTCAGTAAAATAGAATAATTACAAATAATAATCCCACTATTGTCGTTTTTTGTTATAAATTTTTTAGTCTAAAAAGAATTGGTTAAATTTGTGTGCTTGTAATTATAAACAAGAATAATTAAACAAATTTATAGCCTAATTTTTGATATGGAAATGAATATTTATAAAGAATACTTAAAAGAAATTGAAGAACGTAAAACCCAAGGTCTTCACCCTAAACCCATAGATAGTGCTGCATTACTTAGCGAAATTATCACAATCATAAAAGATACAAACAACTCAGATAGAGAAGATGCTCTTCAGTTTTTTATCTACAATACTTTACCAGGAACTACAAGTGCTGCCACTGAAAAAGCAAAATTTTTAAAAGAAATTATTCTTGGCGAATCAGTAGTAAATGAAATTACACCAACATTTGCTTTTGAATTACTTTCTCATATGAAAGGTGGCCCTTCTATTGGGGTTTTACTTGATTTAGCTTTAGGATCTGATATAATCATTGCTAAAGAAGCTGCTAAAGTATTGACTACTCAAGTTTACCTTTATGACGCCGATATGGATCGTTTGAAAGCAGCCTTTGAAAGCGGTAATGGAGTAGCAAGAGAAATTTTAGAAAGCTATGCAAAAGCAGAATTTTTCACTAAACTTCCAGAAGTTGCTGAAGAAATCAAAGTTGTGACTTTCATTGCTGGTGAAGGTGATATTTCAACCGATTTATTATCGCCAGGAAATCAAGCACATTCGCGTTCAGATCGTGAATTACACGGTAAATGTATGATTACGCCTCAAGCGCAACAAGAAATAAAAGCCTTACAAGCCCAACATCCTGATAAATCTGTAATGTTAATCGCAGAAAGAGGAACTATGGGTGTTGGTTCTTCTCGTATGTCAGGAGTAAATAACGTGGCGCTTTGGACTGGTAAACAAGCAAGTCCTTATGTACCATTCGTAAACTTCGCACCTATCGTTGCAGGAACAAATGGAATTTCTCCAATCTTCTTAACTACAGTTGATGTTACTGGTGGAATTGGTTTAGACTTGAAAAACTGGGTAAAAAAGACAGACGCTAACGGAGAAGTAGTTCGTAATGAAAGTGGCGATCCAGTTTTAGAAGAAGTATATTCTGTAGCAACAGGAACAGTGCTTACTATCAATACAAAAACAAAAAAATTATATAACGGAGACCAAGAGTTAATCGACATTTCTAAAGCTTTCACGCCTCAGAAAATGGAATTCATCAAAGCTGGTGGTTCTTATGCGATTGTTTTCGGAAAAAAAATTCAAACATTTGCAGCTAAGACTCTTGGAATTGAAGCACCATTAGTTTACGCTCCATCTAAAGAAGTTTCTGTTGAAGGACAAGGTTTAACAGCTGTAGAGAAAATCTTCAATAGAAATTCAGTAGGAACTATCTCTAAAAAAGCCTTACATGCAGGTTCTGACGTTCGTGTAACGGTGAATATTGTGGGTTCTCAAGATACTACAGGATTAATGACGGCTCAAGAATTAGAATCAATGGCTGCCACAGTTATTTCTCCAATTGTTGATGGTGCTTATCAATCAGGTTGTCATACGGCTTCTGTTTGGGATAAAAAAGCACAAGCGAATATTCCGAAATTAATGAAGTTTATGAACGACTTCGGTTTAATTACAGCGCGTGATCCAAAAGGAGAATATCACGCCATGACAGACGTTATCCATAAAGTGCTTAATGATATCACAATTGATGAATGGGCGATCATTATCGGAGGTGATTCACATACAAGAATGTCAAAAGGTGTAGCTTTCGGTGCCGATTCAGGTACAGTTGCTTTAGCTTTAGCGACTGGAGAAGCTTCTATGCCAATCCCAGAATCTGTAAAAGTGACTTTCAAAGGTCAAATGGCTAGTTATATGGATTTCCGTGATGTAGTTCATGCTACTCAAGCACAAATGTTACATAAATTTGGTGGAGAAAATGTTTTCCAAGGAAGAATTATTGAAGTGCATTTAGGAACACTTACTGCGGATCAAGCTTTTACTTTTACTGATTGGACAGCTGAAATGAAAGCCAAAGCTTCAATTTGTATTTCTGAAGATGATACTTTAGTGGAATCTTTAGAAATTGCGAAAGGAAGAATCCAAATCATGATTGATAAAGGAATGGATAACAAAACGCAAGTGCTTCAAGGATTAATCAATAAAGCAAATAAACGTATTGCTGAAATTAAATCAGGTGAAAAACCAGGTTTACGTCCAGATGCCAATGCAAAATATTACGCGGAAGTTGAAATCGACTTAGATGTGATTAATGAGCCAATGATTGCTGATCCAGATGTAAACAACAAAGACGTTTCAAAACGTTACACACACGATACTATTCGTCCTCTTTCATTCTACGGCGGTGATAAACAAGTAGATTTAGGATTTATCGGTTCTTGTATGGTGCACAAAGGCGATATGAAAATTTTAGCACAAATGCTTAAAAATGTAGAAGCGCAAAATGGTGAAGTGAAATTTAACGCACCACTTGTAGTAGCTCCTCCAACATATAATATTGTAGATGAATTAAAAGCTGAAGGCGATTGGGAAGTGTTACAAAGATACTCAGGTTTCGAATTTGATGATAATGCGCCTAAAGGTGCGGCACGTACAGAATACGAAAACATGTTGTATTTAGAGCGCCCAGGTTGTAACTTATGTATGGGTAACCAAGAAAAAGCTTCAAAAGGAGATACAGTTATGGCCACTTCAACACGTTTGTTCCAAGGTCGTGTGGTAGAAGATACGGATGAGAAAAAAGGAGAATCGTTACTTTCTTCTACACCAGTAGTAGTTTTATCTACTATATTAGGAAGAACTCCAACGATTGAAGAATACAAAAAAGCGGTTGAAGGCATCAATTTAACTAAATTTGCCCCTTCTAATAAGCAAATGACTTTATAGTCAACGGATTATATAATGCTAGTTTTAAAGCTCGAGTGATAAACTCGAGCTTTTTTCTTTTCTATCTTCTTTATTTTTTGTAAATTGTAAAGATTAAATTCAAACAAAACACATAAAATAAATACTATGGCATTCGATATAAAAATGATTGAAAAAGTGTACGCAAGTATGGCGGCTCGTGTAGATAAAGCCCGAGAATTAGTCGGTCGTCCACTTACCTTAACGGAGAAAATATTATATTCTCATCTTTGGGAAAAAACACCAACTGCTACTTTCACAAGAGGCGCAGATTATGTGGATTTTGCTCCAGATCGAGTAGCTTGCCAAGATGCTACGGCTCAAATGGCTTTGTTGCAATTTATGCATGCGGGAAAAAAAACTGTTGCGGTTCCAACAACCGTACATTGTGATCACTTAATTCAAGCCAAATCAGGAGCTGTGGAAGATTTAGCTTTCGCCAATAAACAATCCAAAGAAGTTTTCGATTTTCTTTCTTCTGTTTCCAACAAATACGGAATTGGGTTCTGGAAACCGGGTTCTGGAATTATACACCAAATCGTTTTAGAAAATTATGCTTTTCCGGGTGGAATGATGATTGGTACCGATTCTCATACAGTTAATGCAGGGGGTTTAGGAATGTTGGCCATTGGAGTAGGTGGTGCGGATGCTGTTGATGTGATGTCTGGAATGTCTTGGGAATTGAAATTTCCAAAACTAATCGGAGTAAAATTAACAGGTAAATTAAACGGTTGGACGTCGCCAAAAGATGTAATTTTAAAAGTAGCAGATATTTTGACCGTTAAAGGTGGAACAGGTGCTATTTTAGAATATTTCGGTGAAGGTGCGTTATCCATGTCTTGCACAGGAAAAGGTACCATTTGTAATATGGGTGCAGAAATAGGAGCGACCACTTCCACTTTCGGTTACGATGATTCGATGAGAAGATATTTAGCGGCAACAGGTAGACAAGATGTAGTAAATGCAGCAGATAAAGTGGCGGATTATTTAACGGGTGATGCAGAAGTGTATACTAATCCAGAAAATTATTTCGATCAATTAATTGAAATTAACTTAACAGAATTAGAACCACATATTAATGGTCCTTTTACACCAGACAGAGGAACGCCAGTTTCACAAATGAAAGTAGAAGCCGCTCAAAACGGTTGGCCGATAAAAGTCGAGTGGGGTTTAATTGGTTCTTGTACGAATTCTTCTTATGAAGATATGAGTCGAGCCGCATCAATTGTAGAGCAAGCTGTTGC